>CAJXLA010000030.1 GCA_913055795.1 uncultured Alcanivorax sp.
CGATGCGTGCGGGCCAGCCTGAAAGCCCCGCAGGGCGGGGCCTGAAGCGCCCATCTGCTGCACTTGGTCGCTCGGAAAGGGAACCACCCTGTCCGTCGCAACCAAGTACACCAGCTGAACGCTTCAGGCCACGCTGAGTGCGCAAGGGGTTTTTCAACAGCCTGCTAGCAAGTGCCGCCGGTAGTAGCGCAACTCCTCGATGGAATCCCGGATATCGTCCAGCGCACGGTGAGCACCCTGTTTGGTGAGCCCGTCCAGAATGTCCGGCTTCCAGCGCCGGGCGAGTTCCTTGAGCGTGCTGACGTCCAGGTTGCGGTAATGGAAAAACGCTTCCAGCTCGGGCATGGTCCGCCACAGGAAACGCCGGTCCTGGCAGATGCTGTTCCCGCACATGGGGGACATGCCCGGGTCCACATGCCGGGCCAGAAAATCCAGGGTTTCGCGTTCGGCATCCGCTTCGCTGTAGTCGCTGGCGCGCACCCGCTCGACCAGACCGGAATTGTTGTGATGCCGGGTATTCCATTCGTCCATCGAGTCCAGCAGCGCATCCGGCTGATGCACCGCGATCACGGGTCCTTCGGCCACCACCTCCAGCTGTGCGTCGGTGACAATGGTGGCGATCTCGATGATGCCATCCGCGTCCGGGTTCAGCCCCGTCATTTCCAGATCAATCCAGATCAGGTTATTGCGCTCCGCCATGGGCTCCTCCGCAACCAGGGTTCGAATCGCGGCATCATAGCAGCTGAGCAAACGCCGTGTGCCCGCGGCCTGCCGAACGGGACTGGCGGGGACGGCACTGTGCTTTACAATGACGCCACTGTTGCCGACAAGACAGGGATTGCGCCATGAGCGAAGAACTCCCCCTGGTCATGGAGCCGGCGGATCTGGCCGACCGGCTGGACGACGAGCATCTGCTGATTCTGGATCTGGGCAAGGCCCAGGTCTACGAACAGGCCCATGTCCCCGGTGCCGTCCATCTGGACCACTCGCGCCTGGTCTACGGCGAACAGCCCGTGCCCGGATTGCCGCCCTCGCCGGAACAACTCTCGGCTCTGCTCTCGGAAGTGGGGCTGCGCCCGGATCTGCATGTGGTTGCCTATGACGACGAAGGCGGCGGCTGGGCCGGACGATTGCTCTGGACCCTGGAGCTGGTCGGCCACGAGCGCTGGTCCTATCTCAATGGCGGCATCCATGCCTGGCTGGCGGAGAATCACCCCAGCACCACCGTGCCGGCTGAGCCGCATCCGTCGCAGTATTCGGTGGCCGAATTCCGGGAAGAGCCCCGAGTGGATATCGACTACCTGCTGGAGCACCACCCGGACGACAACCTGGTGGTCTGGGATGCGCGTTCCGAGGACGAGTTTACCGGCATGCGCGCCTTTGCCCGCAAGGGCGGCCACATCCCGGGCGCCGTGCATTACGAATGGACCCGCGCCATGGACCGGGATCATCATCTGCGCCTGCGCGACCCGGATGAACTGCGGCGGGAGCTGGAAGACCTGGGCATCACGCCGGACAAGGAAGTCGTCACCCACTGCCAGACCCATCACCGTTCGGGCCTGACCTGGCTGGTGGGGCGCTGGCTCGGCTATCCGCACATCCGCGGTTACCCCGGCTCCTGGGCAGAGTGGGGCAACCATCTGGATACCCCGGTGGAAAAAGAGCAGGGCGCGGGCGGTTGAAGCTTTACAACCTCGTCGACACGGCCTTTGTGGCGCTGCAGTATCTGCTGCCCCATCACCTGCTCTCGCGCGCCGTGGGCCGGGTGGCGGCGTGTCGCTGGCCCTGGGTGCGCATGCCGCTGATCCGGGCCTTCGTGCACATCTTCGGTGTCGACCTGAACGAGGCGCGCGAGCCGGACCCACGCGCCTACGCCAGTTTCAACGACTTCTTTACCCGGCCGCTGCGCGCCGATACCCGTCCGCTGGCCCCCGACGGCATCCTCTGCCCGGCCGACGGCACCCTGAGCCAGGCAGGACGGATCCGCGGCAGTGATCTCTTCCAGGCCAAGGGCCATCACTATTCGCTGCTGGAACTGCTCGGCGACGATCCGGAGCTGGCCAGCCGATTCATCAACGGCTGCTTCGCCACGATCTACCTCGCGCCCCGGGATTATCACCGCGTACACATGCCGCTGGACGGGCGATTGCGCTGCTGGAGTTATGTCCCGGGACGTCTGTTTTCAGTCAATAACACCACGACTCGACGGGTACCCCGGCTTTTTGCCCGCAATGAACGCGTGGTCGCCGTCTTTGATACCGCCGCCGGCCCCATGGCCGTGATTCTGGTGGGCGCAATGATCGTGGCGGGCATCGAAACCGTCTTTGCCGGCCGGATCACGCCCCTGCCGCGCCGGGTGCAGCACCATCGCCCGGATGCCGCGCCCGATCTGCGCGCCGGCGATGAACTGGGGCGTTTCCTGCTGGGCTCCACCGTGATCGTACTGTTGCCCGAGGACACGACCCGCTGGCATGCGGGCCTGCAAGCAGGCGAGCCCGTGCGCATGGGGCAGGCGCTGGGCGCACGGGTCTAGCTGGCTGTTGAAAAACCCGGTGCGTACTCAGGCCTTCAGGCATGCCCGGCAGCCAGTCGGTCCGCCTGGGTGGCGACCAGATGCTGGTAGCGCTGAACCAGTTGGGCAACGGGCTGGAGGGACACCACGCCCGTTTCCGTGTTCACGTCCAGGCAATCCTCGTGCCGGTACAGCGCACACTGGTCCAGTTCCAGCCCATCCAGTTCCTGGGCCGGCACATAAACCACCCCGGTATTCGCATGCTCGGGAATACCCACCCGTGTGGCGTTATCCGCACTCAACAGCACCCGGAATGCCGGCGCCCGCTTATCATCGGCGCTACCCACCCGTCGGGCAGCCCGCAGGAAAACCTGAGCCGCGCAAAGGGCCTGAAAAGCCGCCTCGGACGCACGCTCGTCGGAAAACAAAACCCGCGCACCTTCATCCAGCGGCGTCTCCCGTACGCCGCCGTACAGGGTCACTACCCGGTCAAGCAGGCTTTCATGTTCCGCCAGCCGGGCCTTCAGGGCCGACCGGGTATAGCGCTCGTGCAGCGAGGCCAGCCGGTCCGGTTCAACGCGCAGCCCCACCCGGACCCGGGGAGATGGCGCGGATTCCGGTCGGGGCGAGGCATCGGGCTCATCGGATTCCTCCGAGGGCTCGGGGCCGGACCCTTCAGCGCCGAGCTGACGCCGCATGATCTCGCCCAGCACTCGCAGCGCCAGCAACAGCAGCACCACGAGCACGAAACCCGCCTCAACGCCCTCGCGCGCGGCTGTGTCCGCCGCCGGCCAGACATCCACCCGACCCACGGGACCCTGCCCGCTTGCCGCGGCCTGTTGTACGGGCGCGGGGCCGGATTGTTCCGGTCCGGAGCGGGCCAGCACCCGGCCCTGCATGTCCCGCACCACCAGGGTGGCCACCGTGTCCAGCTCAACCGCCTTACGGGCAATCACCCCCAGACTGACGTGGTTGCCGGCACTCAGATACTCGGCTCCATCCTCGGCCAGATACGCCGCCAACGCCTGCAAATGCTGACGTTGCTGCACCTGCATCCGGGTATCCAGGCGCTCGAGGCAATACACTCCGACCACCAGCATGACCGCCAGCATGAGCGCGAGATCGCGCAGCAGTGCCTTTTCCCGTCTTGACCAGGACCGCCAGTCCATTTCACTCCCCTTGCCCGCATCGAGCCCGTATCATCCAGTGTCGCCGCGCTACGGGCAAACCGGATAGCACACGAGCCGGCCATTGCTGGTATCCTGTGCGCCTTTGCCAGGAACCCGGAGGAAGCAAGTCCCGTGCGCGAGATCATCCTGATTCAGGTCTCCGGCAACGACCGTCCCGGTCTGACCGCAGCTTTTACCCACATCCTCGCCCGCTTCGGGCTCAACATTCTCGATATCGGCCAGGCCGTGATTCACGACAGCCTGTCGCTGGGCATTCTGGTGGAAACACCACCCGACCGGGACAGTTCGTCCATGATCAAGGAGTTGCTGTTCGAGGCCCACAAGCTCAATGTCTCCGTGCGTTTCCGGCCCATCGAGTACGACCGCTATGAAGAGTGGGTAGCCGAACAGGGCAAGGACCGCTTTCTCATCACCCTGCTCGCGCGCAAGATTACTGCGGAGCAGATCGGCGACGTCACACGCGTGATCGCCGAGAATGAACTCAACATCGACAGCATCAACCGGCTCTCGGGCCGCGTGCACCTGGAAGGCGAAACCCGCGAAGACGATGCCAGCGCCTGTGTCGAGATTTCGGTCCGGGGCAAACCCCGGGACGTAGCGGACATGCATGCCGCCTTCATGCATATCGCCAACCAGCGCAACATGGACATCGCCTTCCAAAAGGACAGCGCCTTCCGCCGCAACCGTCGGTTGGTGGCCTTCGACATGGATTCGACCCTGATTGAATCCGAGGTTATCGACGAACTGGCCGAAGAGGCCGGGGTTGTGGAGCAGGTAGGAGCCATTACCGCCAGCGCCATGCGGGGCGAAATCGATTTCAACGAGAGTTTCCGCCAGCGCGTAGCCATGCTCGAAGGCTTGGCGGAATCCTCGCTGGAGCGCGTCTGGTCACGGATCCGCGTTACCGAGGGTGCGGAACGGCTTATCAACACACTTAAAGCCCTGGGCTACAAAACGGCCATTCTCTCGGGCGGCTTTACCTGGTTTGGCGAGCATCTGCAACAGGAGCTGGGCATCGATTACGTCTATGCCAATGAGCTGGAAGTCGAGGACGGCCAGGTGACCGGCCGGGTCGCCGGTCCCATTGTCAATGGCGAGCGCAAGGCGCAACTGTTGCGGGAAATCGTCGAGCGTGAACAGATCAGCCTGGAGCAGGTAATCGCCGTGGGCGACGGCGCCAATGACCTCCCCATGCTGGACATTGCCGGCTTGGGCATTGCCTTTCGTGCCAAACCCATGGTTCAGGAAAACGCCGAGCAGGCCATTTCCACGCTGGGGCTGGACGGCATTCTCTATCTCATTGGCGTGCGCGATGAGGATCAGAAGGAACTGCTGGCCAGTGGCCATATCCAGGCCGAGTGACAGCGATTATGACTCCTCGCTGATCTGTATTTCGGGCGATGGGGGTTGCAGATAATAGCCCTGCAGATGATCCACCCCGTCCATGGTCCACAGTGCCTGCATCTGCTGGGCGCTTTCGATAAAGCCCACGAGCACTTCCTTGCCCGATTCGCTGGCCTGTTTGATCAGCTCACCGAACTTCTCCCGGCTCTCGGCATTGCCCAGTTCCTGCGTATAGGTGCCATCGAACTTCACCATGTCCACCTGAACATGCTCGAATAGCTGGAAGGGGTGAAGATCACCGGCAAAACGGCTCACGGAAATACGCGCGCCTGTCTTGTGGATCTGCTCGGCAAAGGCGTTTACCTGCTTGAGGAAGTTCCTGGCATCCATTTCCGAGAACTGGAACACCACGCGCGTGGCACTGATCCGGGATGCCTTGAGCGCCTTGACCACCCATTCGGTGAACGAATTGTCCTCCAGGGAGTAGCCGCTGATATTGATCATCAGCCGTAGCGGATCTTGCTGTTCCGCGGCCGCGCGCAATGCGCGCAGAATGATCCAGCGATCCACCTTGGGAGCCAGACCATGCTCGGCCGCCACGGGCATGAACTCCGAAGGCTTGAGATCCTCGCCCTTTTCCTGGGGCAGATAGACAAAGGATTCGAAGAACGAGGGCGCATCATCGGCCATGCTCATGACCGGCTGATAGAGCAGCTTGAAACCGCCGTTCTCCAGCGCTTTCTTCAATACCATCAGAACGGCTTCGGACGAGCCGGATTCCACATCATCCATGGGGTCATGTACATGGACGGCATCGCCTGTGCCGTTGTTGGCCGCTTCGGCCCGGTTGCAGCATTCCAGCGCCTTGGTCATCACGGCCTGGCTGCCGCGGCTGTCCTCGCGCGCGAAAGCCACGCCAATGCTTGCGCTCAACTGCAGGGTGCGCGAGCCCACCTCCGGCATCAGATCAGCGAGTCCCTTGCGCAGTGCCTCGGCGCGCTCGCGCGCCTCGTCCAGATCCTTCACCTGAAGCAGAATGGCGAAATCCTCGCCGCCCACGCGCGAGAGCACTGTATTCGGACCCATCTGCTCACGCAGGAACTCCGCTACCATATACAGCAGATTGTCGGCTCCGTCGATACCCACCGTAGTCTGGTGCTGTTCGAAATCATCCAGGCGAAGATACAACACGGCCGCCAGCTGACCGCTGGTCACGGCTTCATTAACCGCACGGTCTAGCTCTTCCATGAACCAGGTGCGGTTGTACAAACCAGTGACCTGATCGGTCTTGCTCATTTCCTTGAGCCTTTCCTCCAGCTTTTCTTCATCCGCATCCGAGCGATGGATCACAATCTGGGTACAGGCTTCCCCATCATAGGTGGACGGCGAGAAAGTGAAGACGGCATCAAATTCCTCGCCGTCCGTCGTTACCCCGCGGCACTCGAGCTCATGGGTCTTGGACTCATCCTGGGCGCGGCTGCGAAGCAGTTTCTTGAGCTCTTCATGATGCGATGACGACACCATGTCCATGATGGGCATACCCGCCAGATCGTCCGCGCTTTCATAGCCGAAGAGCTCGACATAGGCTTCGTTGGCATGGATATGCATGCCGTCAACCACATAAGCTATCGCATCGCGACTCTGATCCATGAGCACATTGAGGCGTTTTTCCGCGTCGCGCAGCGCCAGTTCCGTATGCTGGAGCTCCTTGCGCAGACGCAGATCCTCCACCACCCGGTCGATCATGAGCATGAGCAAATCCCGGTCGTCCGCGGGCACCGCGCCGCGCGCGCCTTCTTCCAGCGCTTCACGAAAGCTGGCCGGCGAGAACTCATCTCCGAGCAAGAGCACCGGCACCGGCTTGCCCAGTCGATTGAGATGAGCGATCGCCTTCCTGAAATCACTGTCGCCGAAGGTGGGCCGACACAGCAGCAGCTCCCAGGTCCCGGATTTCAGCGCGCGCACCAGATCGTCCTCGTTGAGCACCAGTTCCGCGCGGGTGGCCTTGCCGGCATTCCGCAACGCATTCATGAGCTGTTCCGCCTCATCCTGGGAGTCATGGGCGATCAGCAAGCGGATTGTTTCCAGTGTATAGCTCATGTGGCTTCCGGATTGGATGACAGTACCCGGGGAATTGTGCCCATTCAGCGTGATGGCGCAACCATATCAGCGCACACAGCCGTCACAGGCTGGACCAGATAGAGTCAAAGTCCTCGTCGTCGGAGTCACTGTCGCGCGCCGGCCCACGCGCACCCCCCAGCTGGGGTTGCTGATACTCGTACTGGCCGAAACCGGCGGTGCTGCTCACCTTGCGCCGCAGGACCACACGGTTGCCTTCTCCCGATTCCACCAGCCAGACCTTGGCCCCGGTCTGAAAGCCCACCGCCGGCGTCAGCAATGTCGACGGCTGCCCGATGGCCTGCAGCGCCGGCAGAATCAGCACACGCATGAAATCCGTGGCGTCGCCGGTCTTTTTGAGCACCTGAGCGCCGGCCGGAATAGCGCGCGGGGCGAGCAGCTCCACACCCAGGCGCGCGCCCTGTTTGGGCATCTGCTTGACCCACCGGATCACGCCGATGGCCCATTCCTGAAAACTGGGCTCACGCAGACCAATCAATTCCCCGGAGCGTAACTGCGTGGGCGCATCATCGCCTGTCCAGTCCAGGCAGTAACCACCCGGACTGGTATTGACCTTCTGGCACGTATAGGCCTCGAAATGCACTTTCGACTCCTTGACGTTGTCCTGCAGGGCCGAGGTTACGCGGGAAAGGTCGATATTGTCGGTCTTGACGTCATCCCCCATGCGATGAATCCCCGAGTCCACGGCCTGGGACCAGGGATCTTCCTCGTCGTGAATCGACCGGCCCGGAGCCTGTTTCTGGCGCTGGCTCAAAAAGGGATTTTCTTCCTCGTCCGCGAGCACCTGCAGATTGCCCGAGCTGACCTGACTCTCAAAGCTCTCCTGCCCCGAAGTGTAATAGTGAAGAGCGCCCAGGCCGAGACAGATCTCAATGGGCCCGGTTTCGCTTACCCGTTTGAACGAACGCTCCGTCAACGCGCCCCAGGCGTGCTCGAGATGGCTGAGCAGAGCATCGTTCATGCCCCGGGGCAAATGGAGGTCGGTCTTTTCGCCGGCCCGTGCCCGGGACAGACGCTCCACGAGTTGCGTCGAATCAATATAACGGGACTCACCGCCGGCAGCCGAGGCATGGGTGCGATAGGTCGGTGGGCGGTCCTGCTGCAAATCGAAAACGAACAGATCCGCCTCGCCACCGGCCTCCTTGATATCGATCAGCCCGCTCCATTCCTCCGTGGCCTTATAGAGCGTGGCCAGCTCCTGCTGACGCAACTGGTTGGGCTGGGCCGTAGCCAGCAGTAACGCCCGGGCATAGGCGTCGGCGATGGTGCTGGATTCGATCACCGAGAACTGATCGTCCTGTACTTCATCGAAGGCGAAACCGTTCTGCTCGGCCAGCAGATACAGCTGGTGCAGCTCCAGCCAGAGATTGCGCGGGGTGGGAAAATAAAGCTGGTAGCAACGCATGAGCGTATCCGTGAGCGCCGAAACAGCACGGTGTGCCGCCACGGTCACATTCTCACGGCCCTCGCGCTCGCGGATCTTGCGCATGCCGCGCACCGTAACCAGTTTGTAGCCGCCGGCGAGATGCCCCTGCAGCGACTGGGCCAGACTGGCCACGCGTCGGGCCTTGTCCGGCAGCACCACGGAACGGTTGAGATAATGCTTGCCCAGTGCGTCACAGACGTGGAGGATGACCGGCCGCACGATTTCCAGCAGCTGGAAGCGCTGGCGCGAATCCAGCTGAAGCCGATTGAGTTCCTGGATAAACTGATACAGCTGCCGCGAGGTCTCCCCCATATTCATCAGCGGCAGATCATCCACCCAGGCCTTCAGTTTCCGGGGCTGATCACTGCCCGTGGTCAGAAACTGAAGATCCTGCTCCGGCAATTTGAGGCGTATGCGCTGAGCCTGCTGCTCCATGACATCTGTCCCTCGCTAGAACCCGGTTTCCCGATCAAGCCTTTCCTTCGTCAGTTTAGGTACTTCCTGAACTCACTCGGGTAACTATCTGTTTTGGTTGTTGTGTGATCTTCCTCACACCATAGAGCAGCGGGCAGACCTTGTAAATCCAGTCCGGTCGCGTTCAAGCGAGCAGGGTCTTGGCTGCTTCGCCCGGATCCTCGCGCACCAGCCGCGGCACCAGATAGCCCGGCAGCCGGGCCCGCAATTGCTGGTGCAAGGTCCTTGCCCGATCTTCCGGTACCTCGAAATGCGCGGCCCCGGCCACCGGATCCAGCAGATGCAGGTAATAGGGCAGCACACCGGCCGCGAAAAGCCGTTCACTCAACGCCGCCAGCACGTCGGGGTCGTCATTGACGCCGCGCAGCAGCACGGCCTGATTCAGCAGGGTCACACCCGCACGACGCAGAGGCTCCAAGCCCTCGGTCAACGCCGGCGCGATTTCACGTCCGTGATTGGCGTGCAACACCAGCAGGGTCTGCCAGGGATTGTCGGTAAGCCAGTCCCGCAGCCGGGGCGTCAGTCGCGCCGGCTCGACCACGGGCAACCGCGTATGAATGCGCAGCCGGCGCAGATGCCGGATTCCGCTCAGCCGGGTGAGCAGATCCGCCAGACGGCGGTCGGACAGGCTCAGGGGATCGCCGCCGGACAGGATCACTTCGTCCACGTCCGGGCGCTGCTCCAGCCAGGCCAGCGCCTCGTCCAGTCTGCCCCCGGTGGCCTGTTGTTCGTTGTAGGGAAAATGGCGCCGAAAACAATAACGGCAATGCACGGCGCAGGCGCCGGTGACCACCAGCAGCACACGTCCGTGGTATTTGTGCAGCATGCCCGGCACCGGCGAAAACTCGCTCTCGGCCAGCGGGTCACCGCCATAACCACGCACCTCGGCGGTTTCTTCACCTATAGCCAGCACCTGGCGCAACAGCGGATCCGCCGGATTGCCGGGCTCCATGAGATCCGCATAGGCCCGGGGTACGCGCAGGGGAAAGTCCCGGGCCGCGTCCGCACTAAAACCCGCCTGGTCGGGACTGAGCTCCAGGTGCCACAGCAGCTGCGCCGCGTCCCGGATCAACTCGGGTGCGGCCGTCCAGTCCGACGGCTGCCCAGCCGGGCGCTGCTGCGTTATCATTGCCGATCTTTCATCAGGCATCAGTGCTGATCTCGAGAAAAGGGTGATTCATGGCGACCTATTCTACCAACGACTTCAAGGGCGGGCTGAAAATCATGCTCGACGGCGACCCTTGTTCCATCATCGAGAACGAATTCGTGAAACCGGGCAAGGGCCAGGCCTTCAACCGCGTCAAGCTGCGCAATCTCAAGACGGGCAAGACGCTGGAGAAGACCTTCAAGTCCGGCGAGACCGTGGACGCCGCCGATGTGCTCGAGATCGAGATGCAGTATCTGTACAACGACGGCGAGTTCTGGTACTTCATGGATCTGGAAACCTTCGATCAGAAACCCGCCGACGAAAAAGCCGTGGGCGACGCCAGACAGTGGCTCAAGGAAGAAGATATCTGCGAGGTTACGCTCTATAACGGCGACCCGTTGACCGTGGTGCCGCCCAAGTTCGTGGAACTCGAAGTGGTCGAAACAGACCCGGGCCTCAAGGGCGACACCGCCGGCAGCGGCGGCAAACCGGCCACCCTGGAAACCGGCGCCGTAGTCCAGGTGCCCCTGTTCATTCAGGAAGGCGAAGTGATCAAGGCGGATACGCGTGCGCACAAGTATGTCGGCCGCGTTCAGAACTGAAACGGCCCGGGTTCAGCCGGAATCCCGGCCGTGACGGAGTGGCGTCCCACGGCCGGCGACCGGGCCCGCCGGGCCCGCGCCCAGCTGTATCGTGATCTCCGCCACTTCTTTGATGAACGAGAGGTACTGGAGGTGGAAACACCGGCTCTGGCGAGCCACGGCGTAACCGACCCCGGTATCGAGTGCTTGCCGGTGACCGGTTCCGGATTGCTGCAACCCTCGCCCGAATACCACATGAAACGACTGCTTGCCGCAGGCGCCGGGCCCATCTACCAGATCGCCCGGGTCTTTCGGGCGGGCGAACAGGGACGGCGGCACAATCCGGAATTCACCCTGCTGGAATGGTACCGCCCGGGCTTTACCCTGACCGATCTGGTGGACGAATGCCTGAGCCTGCTGGAAGGGGTGCTGGCCAACAACGGGCGCGAGCACTGGCGCTACCGGCAGCTGTTTCAACGCGAGCTGGGCCTGGACCCGCTCACCGCGGATACCGCGGAGCTGGCCGAATGCGCCCGCCAGGAGGGCGCGGCTCCGCCCGTGACCGAACGCCAGCCTCTGCTGGACTGGCTGCTCGCCAGCCGCATCGAACCCGCGCTGCCCCGGGACCGGCTGGTGGTGATTCGGGATTTCCCGCCCGCAGCGGCGGCGCTGGCACGCATCGAGGCGGACCCGGAGGACGCCGCGCCCATAGCGCAGCGCTTCGAGGTCTTTTTCGGCGGCCATGAGCTGGCCAATGGCTACCACGAACTTGTCGATCCGCAGGAACAGGCTCAAAGATTTGAACAGGATCGACGGATTCGCGCCGAACGCGATCAACCCGATCGGCATCCGGACCCCTTCCTGCTGAATGCGCTGGAAGAGGGACTGCCGGATTGTTCGGGGGTCGCTCTGGGCCTGGAGCGGGTGTTGATGTGCCAGCTTGGGGCCACGGACATCAGCGAGGTGTTGAATTTTCCGTTCGAGCGCGCCTAAGTGGCTGTTGCCGAAGCGGTTCCCGGCGGCCGGGTCCGCTCCGCGGTTTCGTGGATCAGCTCACCGATGCGCGGCAGCAGCGAGCGGGGGAAGTCATGGCCCATGCCTTCCAGCACCTCCAGGCGTGCGCCGGGGATATGACGGGCACTGGCCCGACCGCCGGCGGGCCGGATCAGCGGGTCGGCACTGCCGTGAATCACCGTGGTGGGCGTGCGAATCTGCTTGAGATTTGGGGTCAGCGGGCCCGTGGCCATAATCGCCATGAACTGTTGCAGCACACCACGCGGATGCATGCCGCGTTCCCAGCTCTGGCGAAACTGCTCGCGCAGCAAATCCTCGCCCTGCTCCAGCTCGCCGCCGATACGCGCCATCATGTCGAAGCCAAAAGCGATGTATTCTTCCACCGTATGGATCTTCTCGCGCGGACCCACCAGGGTTTTCAACGCCGAGAATTTCGGCGGCGGCAGCCAGCGTCCGTTGTTGCTGGACATGATGGAGGTGAGCGAACGCACCCGGTGCGGGCGCGTACCCCCCATAAGCTGACCGATCATGCCCCCCATGGACGCGCCCACCACATGCACGTCGTCATGACCCAGTTCATCCAGCAGCCCCTCGGTGTCGGCCACCATGTCATACAGCGTATAGGGCGCGTGCACGGGTAACCCGAACAGGAACCGAACCATGGCCGCCCAGGGGGTATGGGGGATCTTCTCCCGCAGCAGGGTGGACCGGCCGATATCGCGGTTGTCGAAACGGATGACGCGGTAGCCGCGTTCGGCCATATCGTCCAGCAGAGGCTCGGGCCAGAACACCATCTGAGCCGACAGCCCCATGATGAAGAGCACGGGCTCGCCATCGGCCGGCCCGCGCGTGTCATAACACAGCTCCACCCCGTTGGTGGCAATCCTGCCGGATTCCATTGCCGTTCCCCGTTTTCGCGAATGTCGTTAACGGTAGGTGAAGCGGGCACAAGCGGCAAGACGAATGCGGGCGATTGGCCCGAAGTGAGAGCGCGGGACCGGGCGGTCCCACGCATTCGCGGGTGATTACTCCACGCGTTCCAGAATGGTGGCGTTGGCCGTACCCAGCCCCTCGCAGATGGCGAGCAGACCATAGCGCTCGTTGCGCCGGCGCATTTCATAGACCAGCGAGCCCACCAGCTTGGAGCCGGTCGCACCCAGCGGATGACCCAGCGCCTGGGCACCACCGTTGACGTTGAGCTTGTCGTAATCCGCGCCCAGCGCCTTTTGCCAGGCCAGCGGCACCGAACCGAAGGCTTCGTTCACTTCGTAGACGCCCATGTCGTCGATGCTCAGACCGGCCTTCTTCAGCACCTGTTCGGTGCCCGGGATGGGGCCTTCCAGCACCATGGTCGGGTCCGAGCCCACCACCGCCATGGTATGGATCCGCGCCAGCGGCTTGAGACCATACTTCTTCACCGCCTCCTCGCTGGCCACGAGCACGGCGGAAGCGCCGTCGGTGATCTGGCTCGCATTCGCGGCGCTGATGAGCCCGTCTTCCGCCAGCGGCTCCAGCCCACGGATGGCTTCGAGGTCCGGTTCCCAGCGGATGCCCTCGTCCACGTCATGAGTGGTCTGTGTGCCGTCTTCCAGTTCCACTTCCACGGGCACGAGTTCTTCGCTGAAACGGCCCGCCTCGGTGGCCTGGCGTGCGCGCACATGCGAGTCATAGGCGAACTGATCCAGCTCATCCTTGGTGACGCCGTATTTCTTGGCCACTTTCTCGGCGCCCTCGAACTGGCTGAATTCCTGGCCCGGATAGCGTTCCTGCATCTTGCGCCCGGCGAAGGGGCTGAGCATGCCCGCCTTGGTGGCCGTAGTCATGGCCGAGAGAATGGGCACCTGGGACATGGATTCCACACCGCCGGCAATGACCAGATCCTGACTGCCCGCCAGCACCGCCTGAGCGGCGAAATGCACCGCCTGCTGAGAGGAACCGCACTGACGATCCACGGTTACACCCGGCACGGACACCGGCAGATGGGAGCTGAGAATCGAGGTCCGCGCCAGATTGAAGGTCTGGGGACCGATCTGGCTGACACAGCCAAAGACCACATCCTCGACCGCGGCCGGATCCACACCCGTACGGTCGAGTACGGCGTCAATCACCAGCCCACCCAGATCGGCGGGGTGTTCCCGGCTGAGCCGGCCGTTACGGCGGCCGCCGGCGGTACGCACGGCTTCACAGATATAAGCTTCGGCCACGATGCAATCTCCCCTGTGTAAAAAGTGGACTGTACAGTAACGCCGGGCCACGCGCGGCCACAATGACCACAGGCAACAGGCGCGCGACGGTTTGCGTCACCCGTCGTTCTTGCGCTCCACCGTCATGGATTGCACGTTCTGATAGCCGCGCGGCAGCTTGGCGCCGCGGCGCCCGCGCTCGCTCCGGTAATGTTCGAGATCGGAGGGCGTGAGCTTGCGGTGACGCTTGCCCGCCTGTACCACCAAGGTGTCCTTGCCGCCGAGCACCTGGATATCCACTACATATTCCTCGCGTTCGCGCACGCGCGGACCCGGAATGGCGATGATCTTGTTGCCCTTGCCGCGGGTCATCTCCGGCAGATCGCACAGCGGGAAGACCAGCAAACGGCCTTCGTTGGATACCGCCGCCAGCCAGTCCTGTTGCGGATCCCGCACCGCACGCGGGTGCAGCACCCGGGCCCCGGCGGGCACCGTGAGCACCTGTTTGCCGCCTTTCTTGTTGGCCGTCAGCTCACTGAAGCCGGTGACGAAACCATAGCCCGCGTCCGTGGCCATGAGCCATTTCTCCGCCTCCTGCTCCGTCAGCGCGGCCACGAAGGCCGCGCCGGACGGCGGCGACAGCCGCCCGGACAGGGGCTCGCCCTGGCCCCGGGCCGAAGGCAAACCATGGGCATTGAGCGTATAAATGCGACCCGTGGTATCGAGAAAGCTGACCGACTGATTGGACTTGCCGCGCGCGGCGGAACAGAACCGATCGCCGGATTTGTAGTTCAGACCGGCCGGATCCAGTTCGTGGCCCTTGGCCGCACGCACCCAGCCCTTCTCCGAAAGCACCACCGTCACCGGATCACTGGACACCAGCTCGGTTTCATCGAAAGCGCGCGCCTCGCCACGCTCGACAATGGCCGAACGGCGATCATCGCCGTGTTCCTGGGCATCGGCATCAAGCTCGTCGGCCACCAGTTTCTTCATGCGATTGGTGGACTTCAGGGTCTTTTCCAGCCACTCACGCTCGTTTTCCAGCTCGTCCTGTTCGCCCCGGATCTTTTCTTCCTCCAGGCGCGCGAGATGACGCAACTTGAGCTCCAGAATGGCTTCCGCCTGCCGCTCGCTCAGACCGAAGCGTTCACACAAAACCGGTTTGGGCTTGTCCTCGTTGCGAATGATCTCGATGACTTCATCGATGTTGAGATAGGCGGTGAGCAGCCCTTCGAGAATGTGCAGGCGGTCGGTAACCTTGTCGAGCCGGTACTGCAGTCGCCGGCGCACCGTGACCATGCGGAACTGGACCCACTCGTTGAGCAGGTCATGGAGATTCTTCACCTGGGGCCGGCCATCAATGCCGATCATGTTCAGGTTGACCCGGTAATTCTTCTCCAGATCCGTGGTAGCGAACAGATGATTCATGAGCTGCTCCCCATCCACGCGATTGGAACGCGGCACGATTACCAGCCGGGTGGGATTCTCGTGATCGGATTCATCCCGCAGATCCGTGACCATGGGCAGTTTTTTCTTCTGCATCTGATCCGCGATCTGTTCGAGCACTTTCGAACCGGATACCTGGAACGGCAGGGCGGTGATGATGATATCGTCGTTTTCGCGCTCATAGAGCGCGCGCATGCGCAGATTGCCACGGCCCTCGGCGTAGAGCCGGATCAGGTCCCGTTTGGGGGTAATGATTTCCGCGCCCGAGGGAAAATCCGGGCCCTGCACATCCTCCATGAGATCATCGAGCGACGACCCGGGATGCTTGAGCAGCCGGATACAGGCATTGGCCACTTCGCGCAGATTATGCGGCGGAATGTCCGTGCTCATGCCCACGGCAATACCGGTGGTGCCGTTCAGCAGCACATTGGGCAGCCGCGCCGGCAGCAGTTTGGGCTCTTCCAGAGCACCGTCAAAGTTGGGCACCCACTCCACCGTGCCCTGGCCCAACTCGGACAGCAGGACATCGGCATAGGGACCCAGGCGCGACTCGGTATAGCGCATGGCGGCAAAGGACTTGGGGTCATCCGGCGAGCCCCAGTTGCCCTGGCCGTCCACCAGCGGATAGCGATAACTGAACGGCTGAGCCATGAGCACCATGGCCTCGTAACAGGCAGCATCGCCATGAGGATGATATTTCCCCAGCACATCGCCCACCGTTCGCGCGGACTTTTTGTACTTGGCGGTATTCTTCAGGCCCAGCTCACTCATGGCATAAATAATGCGCCGCTGGACCGGCTTGAGCCCATCGCCAATATGCGGCAGGGCCCGGTCGAGAATGACGTACATGGAATAATTCAGATACGCCTTCTCGGTATAGTCTCTCAGCGAATGACTTTCAAAGTCGTCGGCCATGCTCTCTATACCTCATCAAAACGGGTTAGCATCCAACCCCCAAGCACCCTCCGGTTCCTTCCCGGGTCATATTTGCCATTGTCATTTTTCGTCTGGAGTCAGTGTCCTGACCCGGGTCAGGACACCCAGCGCGCCGACGCCGCCGTACTACCTGTACGGGTAGAAGGCGCAACGCCGCTACAGGCGAAAAAGGACATGGCCCGAAGGGTTGTGTTCAAAATCCGTTCCTCTTTTTAAAGCCAGGGGCTATCAAAAATTTTCAAACAGCCATTGAGACAAGACCAGGGATGATGTTGAACACAACAAATGTGAGCCGGGAATAAACCCGAGGGTCCCACCTAACAGGCTGTTGAAAAACCCCTTGCGCGCTCAGGCTTTCAGGCTGGTGCGCAATCGAGGCGCCCTTTTGAAGGCGGGGCTCGGTCCCGTCGAAAAAGGGCAACGATGAGTGCGGTCCAGCCTGAAAGCCCCGCAGGGCGCGGTCTGAAGCGCCCATCTGCTGCACTTTGTCGCTCGGAAAGGGAATCACCCTGTCCGTCGCAACAAAGCACACCAGCTGCACGCTTCAGGCCGCGCTGAGCACGCAAAGGGTTTTTCAACAGCCTGTTAATGGCCAGTCCGGCCGGTACAGTCTTTGCTCTGATCACACAACGTTGCGAAGGCTGCTATACTGGGCTGCTTCAACAAGGCCAGAGTAAGGTATTTTCATTGCGGTATCTGATCGGATTTTTTCTTTCAGTCATGGTGGCCAGCGGAGCATGGGCGGGTTCGGAACGTCCCGAGGAGTATGGCTACTTCGGTGTTCATGCAACCCAGCATTATTTCGATACGAACGGGGACGTGAACAACCCCGACATTGAGGACACATTCCTGCCGGGCGTACAGCTTGGCTATCGGTTCGCCTCTGACTGGTCCCTGCAAGGTTGGTATGAGCAGGATGAATTCGACAACGAGGGTAACGATCGTGGTGGTGACCTGGAACGCGGGTTACTCTCGGTACGCCGGCATTTCCGCGAAAGCACTTTCGTTGGCTTTGAACCCTATGCCGGTTTGTCGGTGGGCCATCAGGAATTCAGCCCGGATCGTGGTGCCTCGGAAGACGAAACCATGGCGGGTATTGAGCTGGGTCTGCAACGAGGTTTGACAGACCATTGGCTGGTCGATGTCGGCGCGCGCCAGGAAAGCAGTCTCGGCAACGAGCGCGAAGATGCCCAGGCTTATCTGGCGGTCAATTATCGCTTTGGCGTATCCGGCGCCGACGCTCAAACAAGTCACGACGAACGCCACAGTGGCGCGGTTCGTGATGAACGCGACTCGGTCAAGGATAGCGACGGGGACGGCGTAGCCGACGCCATGGACGAGTGCCCGGAAACTGCCGCCAACGTGAATGTGGATGCATCGGGCTGCGAGCGCATCAACGATGCCGACAATGATGGTGTCGCGGACAACAACGATGAATGTCCGGATACGGCGTCCGGTGTCGATGTCGATGCGAGTGGTTGCGTGCCGGATGATGACAACGATGGCGTCGCCGACGCCGCCGATGAATGCCCCGACACGGCCGCCGGCGCACGCGTGGATGAGCAAGGCTGCCACGTCACACTGAAAAAAGAGGTGAACAAGACCCTCAACGTGCAGTTCGAATCCGGGAAAGCGGACGTCAAGGAGAGCTCGATTCCGGAGATCGAGGAAGTTGCGCAAGCGCTGCGCGAATACCCCGAGAGCCAACTGACACTGGAAGGCTACACCGACAATGTTGGTTCCGCCGAGGCAAACCGGGACCTGTCCCGGCGCCGCGCGGAAGCCGTTAAAGAAGTTCTGGTCGAGCGCATGGAAATCGCCGAAGGACGTATCGGCGCCGTCGGTCATGGTGAGAACAACCCGGTTGCGGATAACAGTACCGCCAGCGGACGCGCGCAGAATCGTCGTGTAGAGGCGACTTTGGAGGCCAGCAAGAAAATCGAGAAAAGCACGGAGTGACTCCGGCCGCGGCTTCGCGCCGTGCAGAAATCACTTCCCGAAGCAACCCCGGCCGGGCCGGGGTTGTAAAACGTTTGGGACACCCCTGATCTTTCCTGGAAAGATCAGGGGTCGAACCTGTCAACCAGGCTTCAGAGTGCGAAGCGCTGTCACCCGTGGGCGCCTCGCCTCGGACATTTCAAGGTGGCGGGAACAGTTAACCGGCCTGTGCTTCAGTATGCGCTTTCGCCTCGAGATCCACCCCGAAGGCCTTGATCAAGCGCATCGTGGTATCGAGCGTTGGATTGCCTTCGCTACTCAACGCCTCATAGAGGTGGGATCGAGACAGACCCGTTTCCTGCGCCAGATCGCTCATGCCTTTCGCTCGGGCAGCGACGCCGAGCGCATTGGCGATGTACCCGGAATCGCCGGTTTCGAGTGCACCCGAGAGAAACACCGCGATGGCTTCGGGCGTATCGAGCCCTTCTGCTGGATCCCAGTCATAGAGTTTTTCGCCCATGGTTATCTCTCCAAATCGGTAACGAGCCGCTTCGCCTTTTCGATGTCCCTCTGCTGCGAGCTTTTATCCCCTCCGCAGAGGAGAACGATGACTTCGTCACCACGGCGAGTGAAATAGACCCGATAGCCCGGCCCGTAGTGAATACGAAGCTCGCTGAGCTCGCCGCCAACGGATTTCACGTCCCCGGGGACCCCGTTGGCCAGCCGGTAAATCCTCTCGTTGATCGCTGCGCGGGCCTTTGAGTCTCTGAGTTTCCGCTCCCACTTCGCGTATGTCTTGGTCTTCCGTACGGTAATCATACCACATCTGTCTGGTGTACCCGACACGCCTTTTGGGTTGTCTTCTCAAATCGATATTCAGGCGGGATCACATTTGGAGGTGTCCGGAACTTAAGTCGCGGCATGTGAAGCGCCGGTGCACCCCACGAAGAGCCCGGCAGAGCTACGCATCCCCCAGAGCCATTGCCGCCCAAGGGTCTCGGCGAAGCGGCGCATGGCGGGCTCTGCGCCCAGCGCCTGCAGTTGATGGTTCCGGCGCGGTCGCATATGGCGCATCCAGGTTTCGGGTTCGATGCCCAGGCGCTGGAATACGGGCAAGGCGTTGGAAGGGATCGCGCCGCGCTTGTCCTCGCGCAGGGCCCGGCCCGTGTGGTCGACGAGCTCCAGGTAGTCCATGAGCCGAACCGCGCCGATGCCGTCGGGTTCGGCGTCGTCCGCGGACTCAGCGGTGACCAGCGGAGCGAGGGTCGGGGCGTCGTCCGCTTGCGTTTCGTCCGCCGGCTCGGAAGGTTCCGCCAGGGGCCGGCTGCGCTGCTGCACCGAGGTGTAGTCCGAATCCTCCGGGGTCTCGGCAATGCCCGCCCGGACCGGGTTGAGGTCCACATAGGCCATGCAGGCCAGCACCGCGCGCTCGTCCAGCAGGGCCTGGCTCTTGAAGCGGCCCTCGAAGAAACGGCCTTTGCAGCCGTCCTCCCGGTTGGCCTCCGTGGCGATCGCCTCGTTCAGGTAACGCATGAACCAGCTGATATCCATGAGCCGTTCGCGCCAGAGCGCGGCCACACGCGCCACTTCATCGGATTCCGCTTCGGAGAGAACATCCCCGGCCAGGTGCATGCGGACCAGCTCCGGGCCCTTGAACAGTTGCGTCCAGCGGCGCAGCACCTCGTCGTCGGTCCACTCCGCCGCCGTGTCCTCGTCCACGCGCAGCACCACATGATAATGATTGGACATGATCGCGTAGGCGTAGAGATCAAGGGCGAAGATCTCCACCAGCTCCCCCATCTTCGCCCGGATCCAGCCGCGCCGGTGCTCGTAGTCCCGGTCCGCGTAGCGGTCATAGCCGCACAGAAAAGCGCGGCGCACACAGCGACTTATGCAATGGTAGTAAGGCGTCTCCGCCAACGAAATTTGCTCGCGTCTTGCACGGGTCATCGTGGGCGTTCCTTTTCCAGCCCTGCTCCGGGATTCAGGCTACCTGGACCGGTGCGCCGCGCTATCAGCGATCGCTGGAAAAACATGTAGGCTATGGATTAAATTTGGGGGTGTCCTTGATTTGTGGTCCGGGGATTAAATTTGGGGGTGTCCCGGATTTCAGTAAGATATCAACATACCCTGGGCGCCCGGTCAAGTCGCCAGCTCCGCCATCTTTGTCCGGATCCCCCCCTGTGTCAGGGTAGTTGTCGCCTCGAGTTGATTACAGACAGGGGGCGGCGGAGACACATTGATGAAATATTCACCGGAGCGCAAGGCAGCGGTGATGAAGGAGTTGCTGCCGCCGCATAACCGGCCGGTACCGGAAGTAGCGGAGCAGGAAGGCATCAGCACGGCGACGTTGTACAATTGGCGCCACCAAGCGCGACAACAAGGTGTGCCGGTGCCGGGAAGCAAGGGAGCCCACGAGGACTGGTCGGCCGAGGCGAAGTTCGCCACGGTGCTGGAGACGGCCGGGCTGAGCGAGGCGGAACTGAGCGAATACTGCCGCGAGCGCGGGCTGTATCCGGAACAGATCCAGGCCTGGCGCGAGGCCTGCAAAAGCGGCGTGGACGGCGACGAGGCGCGCCGACGCGAGCAGCAACGCCAGAGCCAGGCGAGCCGCAGGCGCATTCGCCAGCTCGAGCAAGAGGTCAACCGCAAGGACAAGGCTCTGGCCGAGACCACCGCCTTGCTGGCCCTGCGAAAAAAGCTGCAAGCCCTCTGGGGGGACGACAACGAGGACGACTGACCCCGACCCCGGAGCGGCACCAGATCATTGCATGGGTCGAGCAGGCGGTGGCCGAGGGTGCGCGCCAGCGCCTCGCCTGCGACGAGGCAGGCATCAGCGAGCGCACCTATCAACGCTGGAAGCGCGGGGGTGACGTGCACAGTGATCAACGCCCGTACGCGGTGCGCCCGGAGCCGGCGAACAAGCTCGCCGAGCACGAACGCGAACGCATCCTGGCTACTTGCAACGAGCCCGAGCACGCCAGCCTGCCGCCGGGCCAGATCGTGCCGAAGCTTGCCGACCAGGGCATTTACGTGGCCTCGGAGGCGAGCTTTTATCGGGTGCTCCACGACGCCGAGCAGCTGCATCACCGCGGCCGTGCCCGGGGGCCGCAATCGCCCGCGCCGGCGCCGACGCACACCGCGCACGAACCGAACGAAGTCTGGAGCTGGGACATCACCTACCTGCCCTCACTCACGCGGGGCTGGTTTTACTATCTGTACCTGCTCGAGGATGTATTCTCGCGCAAGGCGGTCGGCTGGGAAGTACATGAGTGCGAGTCCGGCGCCTGCGCCGCCGCACTCATCGAGCGCGCGGTGGTGCGCGAACGCTGCGTGCACCGGCCCTTGGTGCTGCACTCGGACAACGGCGCGCCCATGACCTCGTACACGCTCAGTGCCAAACTGAGCACGCTCGGGGTAACGCGCTCGCACGGACGCCCGGGCGTGAGCAACGACAACGCCTTCTCGGAGTCGTTGTTCCGTACCCTGAAGTACCGGCCCCAGTGGCCGACCAAGGGCTTTGCCAGCCTGGACGAGGCTCGCGCCTGGGTGGAAGCGTTCATCCGCTGGTATAACCACCAGCACCGTCACAGCGGGATCCAGTACGTTACCCCGGCGCAACGCCATGCCGGCGACGACGAAGCCGTGCTGGAGCACCGCCGCCAGGTCTACGAACAGGCCCGGCAGGCAAATCCCCAACGCTGGTCAAAGGGCATCCGGAACTGGAAACGCACGGACGCGGTCTCGCTCAATCCCACGCGGGAAGCGGAGAACGGAAAAGACAAAAACGCAGCGTGACAGAAATAAGCGACAACTACCTTGAAAGTCACCGATCCAGCCGCGCCGATGCTCGTAATCCCGGTCGGCATAGCGGTCATAGCCGCAGAGAAAGGCTCGGCGCACACAGCGGCTAATGCAATGGTAATACGGCGTCTCGGCCAGCGAGATCTGCTCCCGACGGGCGCGGGTCATGGTGCTCCTCCTTGATCCGGCTTCCTGTCCGCACACCCTGGCGTTACTCGCCCCACCCGACTAGCAGCGATCGCTTACTTGCTTGTAAGCTGGGGATTAGATTTGGGGGTGTCCCGGATTGGGATTGTGTGTGAAAAAGGACTAAGGCATGGAATTCTTAAAGGCTTGGGTCGACTATAAGCTCGGCAATATAAAACTTGTTCGCGTTGAAAGAATAAACGGAAATGAGATGGTGCTGGTTAACGGAATGGCTATTAGACTTTTTGAGGGGCAACTAAAGAATATTCCAGTGGGCACCGATCAAGAAACGGGAGAAATAAATTATCAGGATGTTCCCGGCTTGGACGAAAGGCTGCATGCAATTTTGGTTAAGGGCAACTTTACCGGTCTGTTAATAAGTGTGGGATCTGGGGGGCTTGATGCTCCGGTCATACCTATATCTATTAATAAAGGCCTTTGGTCAAATTTTGTTTATTCAGGGAAGGATAGAGTCATTAAGTGTATGCTGGACGTCGTTTACTCGGACTTTGGCAAAGAAAGCCTTATACTCCAGAACGAACACCCTAGATTCCATCACCAACGGGCGGAATAAAGGGCAAGCCGAAATCCCGCTCATCTAACGACGAGTTATTTTGGGATTCGAATTTCTCTGATTAAATTTGGGGGTGTCCCGGATTTCCCGCGAAGGCTAAACTACCCACACAGACCGGGGAAGCCCCAGATTTTTTTATCGGATTTTTTTAAAAAAAGGAGGTTTAAGTGAGTCGCGTTCTTCGATTCCTTGTTGTTTCACTTTTTGTGCTTCTATCTGCCGGCTGTTTAGGCCGCTTCGCTACCGTTACGGTCGTAGATCAGAACGGGGAACCCGTTTCGGATGCCGAAGTCAGTATGGGGTTTCTTGGCTTTCCTGGTTGGGGGCACGGAACAGAGGCGACAAATAGTAGTGGAAAGGTCACTCAGTGGGGGGATGACAGTCTGGGCATAAAAACCAGCGTGTCAAAGTCAGGATATTACCGCACTGAGAGAAGGTTGGGGACTCAGGATAGTTTTTTTCTTAATGAGACTCTGGTATTGCGAGAGAAGATTAATCCTCACTCGATGTATGTAAGGAGGGTTTCCCTGCTTTTCCATGAACAAGGTCGTACCAAGGGCTTCGATATGAAGGAGGGAGACTGGGTAGAGCCGCATGGTGAGGGCAAAAATGCGCACATTTTTTTTACCTTCTGGGGAGAAAAAAGAGGGCTTTCTGACAAAGAAGGAGTTATCGAAATTGATTTTCCAGGAAATGAAGGTGGAATAAAAAATTCGCCATACCCTGCGGCATATCTCTTTTCTGACTATAAGTTTCCTTATAACGCTCCAGAGTCTGGGTATAAAAATACAATTCGCCATAATATTTTGCGTAGACCTGACCACACATACCGGTCGACATTAGATACTAATAGGTCTGGATATATCTTTAAGCTGGTTTTAGGACAAGACGGCAAAAAGGGAGATAGGGATGTTTACTATGGGAAAGTGTTTGAGGAGTTCGCTTTTTCTCCTCTGCTCGACCATGATACAGGTGCAGAGGGATTTGTTAGTTTTGCCTATTATCTCAATGCTGATAAGGAATATACTGGCCTTGAGTATAACAAGGATAATCTTTTCCCGGACAACAATAGTTATCGGGTTACTTTTCCTTACTAGTTCAATACCGACAAGATAGACCTCTCAAAATGAGGGTGTAAATAATTCTGCGTAATTGCCCCTGCCCTTATTGGTAATCAGCGAGCCGATCACCGGGATCCATGGAGCGAGGTCCGGGACGGGGATCCGGGACACCCCCAAATTCCACATCAAAAACCACGCTGCGTGTAAGATATCTCGCACACGGAGGTCGGAAATCGGCCTATAAACTTGGTAAATTTGGGGGTGTCCCGGATTTTGTCCGAAGATCCGGATCCGTGGGCACGTCGGAATATTCAGTCATCTGTATTCTTCTGCCAGGCCAGCAATACTGGCTGTTTGCGTGAATTATCCTACATTGCCCAGCTGTCGACCAAGGGCTGATAGAGATCCCGAAAATTCCGACGACCAGCATGAAACCGTCGTATTACGCCCTCAGGAACTGCGTGACGGCCCTGTTCCACTCGTTCGTTAACCCTGGCGATGGCCTCATCTCCAGAGTCCAGTGAGAGAAAGATCAACTTCCCCCGGTCGCCCGCCGATCGCCATCGGCGTATGGATTGTTTATAACCCCGCCCGGCAAGCGTCGTTTCAAAAGCAGAACTTTCTCTCGCCTGGAAATGGCGCTCCTTTTCTTCGAGTATTAGCCGACCTGCCTGAATCTCAATACTTTTCGGCCGAAAAGGAGAAAGGCCGGCGGCAATAAGGTTGGCATTAACGAATGTCGGGCAGTTCCCCTCCCGGGGAAGATACGCCTCAGCAAAAGTTGTCTTCTCAGCACCGTTAGGGCCCGCGATAATCAAAACTCCAGGTGCGGGCTCCGTCCTATATCAAAACTCCACGCTTGTTTAATGGAAAACGATGCTTCGTCACGCGATGCCAAAAACGAAATCCACACGAATAGTCTCAGCATTACCGGCTCGAGATTCGGTGAGCCGGCGCTAATCTTCCTCAGGCCATTTCTGTTCGATTTCCGCGGCAGGCTGGTCGAGACTGCGAGGAATCTTCTCAACCAAATCGAACCTCCGCGCAGGCTCAAGCTGTAGCAGCTGTTTCATCATGTCGTTCATTGTCATGACCGCTTCCAGAGAAGAATCCACACGCGACAGGCCAGGCCACACTTTGGCCGCTTCTACCAGCGTTGGCTCCAATCGTTGTAGGCTGGGGTATTAGATTTGGGGGTCCCGGATTTCTACACGCATTTCTACTCGAGACCGGGATCTTCCGGGCAGTGGTTTTGTTGATCGTGGAGCCGGATAAAACGATTTGGCGACATCACCGGAGAGAAGACGGAAACGCCATGGCTGTTGAACGCGATCCGGAACAGGCGCGGCTGATCTGGCCCTGGCGTAGCCCGTGCCG
>CAJXLA010000031.1 GCA_913055795.1 uncultured Alcanivorax sp.
CCCGCAGGGACAGGCGGATCTCCTCGGCAATCCGGGAAATTGACGCCGCGTCCGGATTGACTCCGGCTCGCGTCGCGCGAAGTATGACGATGCGGGTCTAGCCACGGCCCGCATGATCTCCTGGTGATAGGGCGCGGCGGCGGCAACTTCACGCTTGAGCGAACGCGAGACCTTGTATTCCACCGGCTGGAAATTGCCCAGCGTGCCCCGCACCGCCTTCTTGCCCTGCGCAGGGGAAGCACCACTTGAAGACCCCTGCTGCGCCGGTCCCGGATCATTCTTGCTCAGACGACGGTCGACATAGACATGACGACACCAGACCCGCAACTTCTCGAGATCGTCCTGGGTACGAATGTGAAATCCCTGCAGCGGGAAGGGTGTCTCGATCCAGGGTCGATCCAGCTGGGAGACATACATGCCCAGTTGTAGATCCTGTGTGTTGTATTTTTCGACCTGAACCGCCATGGGCGTCACCGTTCCGGTTAGTTCTCTACTACTTTCTTGCTACCTATAGTACTCATTGTTTAATCGCAACAGTGTGAACTATATCACACATGAACATTTTTTGGACAGACGTTCAAATCACGGGATGAACGGCGGATCGCTATCCTCCGGGCGACTCCAGCCATAAAAGCCGAGCGCCGGCCATACAGGGCACTTCCAGTTCCAGACAGGCCACAGAGCCCACGGCAAAAGGGTAACGCACCCCCGTCCCTTCGACCAGCCTCCCGGTGAGCAACGCCACCAGGGGCATATGGCTGACCAGCACCCATCCGTCCAGATCCGGTTCCCGCGCCAGCCAGTCCAGCGTGTGCTCCACGGCCGTTTCAGGGCTCAACAGGGGCTGCTCATCCACCGGCGGACTGTCCTGCCAGATACCGGCCACGATCCAGGCGGTTTCCTGCGCCCGGCGCAACGGACTGCTGACGATGCGCGCCGGCTCCCGTTGGCTGGCGTGAAGGGTTGTCCACAATGCCCGAACCTGGCTGACCCCGCGTGCGCTCAACGCCCGTTCAGCATCCGTGGCGGCCTGCGGCTCCGCCTCACCATGACGCGCGATATAGAGTCGCATCAGCCCGTGGCTCGCTGAAAAGTGAACTCGACATCATGATTGTGCTCACCCTGCATCAGACCGCTGATCACCGTCTCCAGGGCATAGCCGTGGAAGAGTATGGCCTCCAGCCCGCTCACAATGGGCATGTAAATGCCCAGCTCCCGGGCCCGGCGAGCGACCAGCGTGACCGTATTGATCCCCTCGGCCGTCTGGCCCAGCGCCTCCAGCGCCTCGGATACCGATTGCCCCTCCCCTACGGCCTGACCGATGCGGTAATTGCGTGACAACGGCGATGAACAAGTCACCACCAGGTCCCCCACACCCGCCAGGCCCAGAAAGGTCATGGGGTCGGCACCGAGATGGCTGGCCAAACGGCTCATTTCCGCAAGGCTGCGGGTGATGAGCAACGCGCGCGTATTTTCGCCCACGCCCAGCGACGAGGCCATGCCGGTGGCAATGGCATAGATGTTCTTCAGGGCGCCGCCCAATTCCACACCGAAGGGGTCGGGACTGTCATAGACCCGAAAACAGGAACAGGACAACGCGTCCTGCACCGCGGTGCGCAGATCCGGATCCTCGCTGGCGATGACGGTCCCGGTGAACTTGTGCTCGACAATTTCCCGGGCGAGATTGGGACCGCTCAACACCCCGGTGCGTACATGCGGCCATTCCCGTCGCAGCAGCTGGCTCATCAGCAGGAAACCATCTTCGTGGATCCCTTTGGTACAGCTGATCACCGCAGTATCCGGGGCAACGCTGTCGCGGGCCTGGCGAAGGACCTCCGGAAAGGCCTTGCTGGGCACGGCCAGGAAAACCAGCGCGGCCTCCACCAACGCGTCCTCCAGCGACTCCAGCGCGGTTACCGTGTCCGGCAGCTCGGCTCCGGGCAGATAGCGGGCGTTTTCCCGATCCCCATTGATGGCATCGGCGGTTTCCCGATCCCGCACCCATAACCGGGTCGTATGACCGTTGTTCGCCAGAATCGTGGCCAGGGCCGTACCGAAACTGCCTCCGCCGAGAATGGCCACGGTATGTCGTTGCTGCTTCATGACTGCCCCGTTGCAAATGCTCCGGGCCGGCTCAGGGCGCCGACACCGCTTCAAATTCCTCGATTTCCGAGGGCTGGTAATAATAATCCACCGACCCGCCCGCCATAGACACCGTCAGCGTGATGGAGTCCTCCGCCACGGAGGCGAGCTTGCCGGTGCGGGATTTGCCGTCCCTGTTCGTGATCCGGACCCGACGACCTTCCAGCGCGCGCAAGGCCTCCATTCGGGATTGGCCCCGGGCTTGCGCGGCGTTGGCGTCCGTCTTCTCGGCCGGCGCCTGCGCAGAATCGTCCGTCTTCCGGCTCTGCTTTTTGCTCTCCTGATCCGATTGCCGATCGGGTTGCCCCGAGTCCAGAACCAACACAGTGCCGTCCGATAACCGGGCGCGGCGAAGCTGATCCTTTTTAACATGATAGCGAACCGTGCCACCACTGAGACTCGTTTCCAGCTCCATGCGGCCTTCTTCCACTTTTTTGAGCGTACCCTTTTGCAGTTTGCCGTCGTGGCGTTCCGTGCGGAGCCGCTCGCCCACATACTCGCTCAGATCGGCGAAGGACACCCCACGCGGCTGACCCGAGCCGGATGCCTTTGCCTCAACGGCCGGTTCGTCATCACGCTCGTTGCCTGTTTGCTGATCCTTCGTCCTGGCCTCGCCCTTGACCACTTCCGTGGTCACGGCCTCACGGCGTACCACCCATTCACCGTGAGAAAACTGCAACGCGACCTCTTTGCGCTCCAGGCTGTCGCCTTCCAGTCGCACCCGCGCCACTGTTGAGCCCTCGGTCCGGCTCCCCTTGATCACAGTGTTGCCAAAACGAATGCGCTCTACCGCGCCGGAGGGGTACTGGTTGATGATGTACCGACGCGCCACATGCTCCAGAGTGTCCGGATGGGTATAGCCCAGATCCACTTTGCCGTTGCTCTTGTAGCGCAGATGGTTGGTGTAGGCGACAAACTCACCCGAAAGAAAACTGCGTGTGGCATCCGGCAGAATTAACTGCAGAAAGCCCTTGAGCTGATTCCGGTCCAAAGGCGCCAGCTGCAGTTCCATGTGATAGCCACGCCGTATGATTTCGGTCTGCAACTGGTCATCCTGGTCCCGCCAGGAAAGATGGACCACGGGTGCAACCGGGTCCCCGGGACGAACGGAGATGCTTTTCCGTTTGTCCAGCTGTGTTCCGTCAATATCCGAGTCGAAAAAAACGCGCACCTCCAGCTCCGGCAGAAAGCCGCTACCCTGGCGCGCGCTCAGCATGCCCTCAATCAGCTCCACGCGATCGTAGTGGAAGGAGTCGCCATGGATGCTGCCGGAGAGCTCCTCCGCGCTGTCGTGGCGAATCGCTCTCAGGATGGCATCGGAGGCGTTCACGAACCGATTGACCTCCGCCTGCTTGCTGCCCGCGATAAAGGGTTTGTTCTGTACACCCCAGATCCGTTGCGGTTGTTCCAGTATCAGCGGATCCCGGGCGACGGCCACTCCCAAGCCCGCGCCGACCAAAGCCAGCCCCAGCAATCGGGCGAGCACGAAAAAACGTACATCGGGCCAGCACTCGCGGGCGGGAACCACACTGGCCAGGGGCAGGCAGACGGAGAGACTCGCCTTGCCACGCTCACGGAATCTGATGATCAATCCCAGCGAGCCCACCAGAAAGCATGTTACTCCAATGATCAGCAGCGTTACCGCCATGGGATCTTTCCCCCTGGTCCATTCCGGGCGTCGTCCCGGCCTCGTGCTGTATAATGCCGCTCATCGTCCCCGGACGGAACCTCATCCCCGGTGACAACCCAACGGGATTCACATGCGGCCGTAACCAGCCCCGCGTGACTCGCGCATATCGCCGAGTGAACCACCCACTCTGCGCCGGCAGGGCGCACAGCGGTCACTGTACAAAGGCGGGACAGCAGTTTCCACCTGCATCAAAGGGAGGCCTCGCAACTTTGCCGGGTCAGGATCGTCATCACATCTCGCTGGGTCTGTTCTACGGGCTGGCCACCCCTGTGGTCGCCAGCACCGCCACGGCGGCGGCCAAGTACCTGTCCACGGACCTATCGCCGTGGTTCATCGTCTGGGTCCAGTATGGATTGTGTTCACTGATCATGCTGCCCTGGATTCTGCGTGGCGGCACCCGGGTTTTATCCAGCCGTCGCGCTCCGCTACTGATCGTGCGTTCCCTGGCCGGTTGGCTCGGGTTTACCACCTACTTTCTGGCGCTTCCGCATATCCCCCTGGTCGATGCCACCCTGTTGCGCGCCGCCGCGCCCCTGTGGGTGCCGCTTATCGTCTGGCTCTGGGCACGCGAAGCCATTCCCGGAAGTCGCTGGATCGGACTGATCGGCGGTTTCGCCGGCATCCTGCTGGTGCTGCAACCATCGCTGGATGGCGTCAACGGCGGCCACCTTCTGGGCGCCCTGGCCGGCCTGGCTTTGGCCACCTCGATGGCCACTACGCGCGGGCTATCCACCAGCGAGCCGGCGGCGCGCGTGCTGTGTTACTACTTTCTGATCTCTTTCCTCGCCAGCACCCCCATGGGTCTGGTCCATCTGAAGCCGGTTGCCATAGAGCTGCTCCCCGGGCTGGTTTATGTGGGTCTGTCGATTTTTCTTACGATGGTGCTCTACACCCGTGCCTATACACACGCACCCACGACGGTGGTGGCCCCGCTTAGTTATATCGCGGTTCCGCTATCCGGTCTGCTGGACTGGTGGTTCTGGCAGACGCTGCCCAATACCCTGGCCCTTGGCGGCTCTGTGCTGGTAATCGGTAGCGGCATTGTCACCGTGGCCCTGAGTGCGCGCACGCGGAGCGAACACTGATCATGCCGGTCCAACGCGGACTCTACGCCAGGCGATAATCCAGCACAAAACCGCGTTCATCGGCGAGCGAGACCGCTGATCGCGAAAACAGCGCGCCCCTTGTTCCCATCCGGCGGGCACGTTATACAGCATGGTAGGTCCCGGAACAGCACTGGCCTGCGGGGCCACCAGCTCTGGACGCGCCGAGGGGAGGACTGGTGATGACCGAGCAACATACCCGCAACGACCACGAAACGCCGGACGATACGCTCGGCAATGACGAGCTGGAGCTCTTTGACGAGTCCGGCGGGGAGCCGGAAAACGAGCCCGAGGAAGAAGCCGGGGGGCTGCGCAGTAGCCGGCTCGACATGCGTCAGCGGATCGAGGAAAAACTCGAAGAGCGCCGTCTCATGAAGGAACTCAATGAATACGAGTTCTTTGACATCGACGACGAAGACCGATTGCATTGATTGTGTCAGCCGAGTGAAGGCACCCGGCTGACACGGCGCCCATATCACCAGCCGGCGGCTTCACGCACCGCTTCGCCGATCATCGCCGGGTTGCGCACCGTTTTCACGCCCGCGGCCTCGAGTGAGGCAAACTTTTCGTCCGCTGTTCCCTTGCCGCCCGCAATAATGGCGCCTGCGTGGCCCATGCGCTTGCCCGGTGGCGCCGTCACGCCGGCGATGTAGGACACCACGGGTTTGCTGCAGTTGTCCTTGATCCAGGCGGCTGCCTCGTCCTCGGCGGTACCACCGATCTCGCCCACCATGACAATGGCCTCGGTCTGGTCATCGTCCTCCAGCAGCGACAGCGCCTCGATAAAGGACATGCCGGGAATGGGGTCACCACCAATGCCGATACAGGTGGACTGGCCGAAACCGGCCACCGTGGTCTGATTGACCGCTTCATAGGTGAGTGTGCCCGAGCGCGAAACAATACCCACCTTGCCCGGCATGTGGATATCGCCCGGCATGATGCCGATCTTGGACGCGCCGGGCGTAATCACGCCGGGGCAGTTCGGCCCCACGACCCGAACATCGCTACGGTGGCTGATGAACTCCTTCACATAGAGCATGTCCAGCGCGGGTATGCCCTCGGTGATACACACCACCAGTTCAATACCGGCGTCCACGGCTTCCAGAATGGAGTCCTTGCACGCGGGCGCGGGCACATAGATCACCGAAGCATTGGCGCCGGTTTCGTGCACGGCCGCCTCAACCGTATTGAAAACGGGCAGGCCGAGATGGGATTCGCCGCCCTTGCCCGGCGTCACGCCGCCCACCATCCGGGTGCCATAGGCCATGGCCTGTTCCGTATGGAAGGTGCCCTGCGCGCCGGTCAGGCCCTGACAGATTACCCGGGTGTCCTTGTCGATCAGTACACTCATGCCTGTTCTCCCGCCGCTGCCACGACTTTTTCCGCGGCGTTATCAAAACTTTCAGCGGCAATGATGTTCACACCGCTATCGGCCAGCTTGCGCGCGCCTTCGTCCGCGTTGTTACCCGCCAGGCGCACCACCACCGGCACGTCAACACCGACCTCCTGGACCGCTTCGATAATGCCGTCGGCGATGAGATCACAACGGACAATGCCGCCAAAGATATTCACCAACACGGCCTGGACCTGATTGTCCGAAAGAATGATCTTGAAGGCCTCGGTCACTTTTTCCTTGGTGGCACCACCGCCCACATCCAGGAAGTTGGCGGGCGCACCGCCCTTGAGCTTGATCAGATCCATGGTGGCCATGGCCAGCCCCGCTCCGTTCACCATGCAGCCGATATTGCCTTCCAGGGCCACATAATTGAGATCCCAGGCCGCCGCCTCGCGCTCGCGTTCATCATCCTGGGATGGATCTTCCATTTCCTTGACGTCCGGATGACGGAAGAGTCCGCTGCCGTCCACATTCACCTTGGCATCCAGACACAGCAGATTGCCTTCGCCGGTGATCACCAGCGGGTTCACCTCGATCAGCCCCAGATCCTTGTCCTCGAACAACTGCGCCAGGCCCACGAAGATCTTGACGAACTGCTTGATCTGGTCGCCCTTGAGCCCGAGTTGAAAGGCAATGCTGCGCCCCTGATAGGGTTGCGGCCCCACCAGCGGGTCGATCTCCGCCTTGAGGATCTTTTCGGGGGTTTCGCGGGCCACTTCCTCGATCTCCACACCGCCCTCGGTGGACGCCATGAAGATCACACGGCGACTGGCGCGATCGAGCACCGCCCCCAGATAAAGTTCATCGGCAATATCCGTGGCGGTTTCCACCAGGATGCGGTGAATGGGCTGGCCGTGCTCGTCCGTCTGAAAGGTCACCAGGCGCTGGCCCAGCCACTTGCGGGCGAACTCCGATGCCTGTTCCGGCGAGTCAACGAGCTCCACGCCGCCGGCCTTGCCACGCCCGCCGGCATGCACCTGGGTTTTTACCACCCATTTGTTGCCGCCGATCTGACGCGCTTTTTCCGCTACCTGTTCCGGTGTCTCACAGGCAAAACCCTCGGACACCGGCAGGCCATAACGGCCAAAAAGCGATTTGGCCTGATACTCATGCAGATTCATGATGTTTTCCGTTTCAGCCTTTACAGAAACGGCCCGGCATAGCCGGGCCCCGTGTCATCTACGGCCCGCGGGCCGACTATTTCTTGCGGCGCGGCCGGTTGACCGCGTGAATGGCTTTCTGGTCCGCGGCCAGCGCCGCCTCGTGCACGGTCTCGGACAGCGACGGATGGCTGAAGACCATCAGTTGCAGATCTTCCATGGTGCCGCCGAACTCCATGGCGATCACACCCTGCTGAACCAGCTCCGAGGCCTGGGGACCCACCACATGCATGCCCAGAATCCGATCGGTGTTTTCATCCGCCACAAACTTCACCAACCCGCCGGAATCGCCCGCCGCCAGAGCCCGGCCATTGGTAGCAAAGGCCACCATCCCGGTCTTGTAGGCATCACCGGCCGCCTTGGCTTCCTCCTCGGTCTTGCCGATCCAGGCCACCTCGGGGTGGGTATAGATTACCGAGGGGATGGTTTCATAGTTGAGCTGGGTGTGTTCACCGCCGATGACCTCCGCCACCATGGAGCCTTCCTCGATGGCCTTGTGCGCCAGCGCCGGGCCGCGCACGATATCGCCGATGGCGTAGACCCCGGGCACTTCCGTGCGGCACTGACTGTCCACATCGATGAAGCCGCGCTCGTCCAGCGTAATACCGGCATCGCCGGAGACCAGATGATCCGTGCAGGGTGCGCGCCCCACAGCCACGATCAATCGGTCAAAGGTTTCCTGGTGATCCCCGTTCTTGTCCGAGAAACTGACCGTGGCTTTCTTCTGTTTCACCTCGGTACCCGTTACCCGCGCGCCCAGGCGAATATCCAGGCCCTGGTTCTTCAGGTGCTTCTGGGTTTCCTTGGCCACGGTGCGATCCACCATGGGCAGCATCGTGTCCACCGCTTCCAGCACCGTTACCTCGGCGCCCAGTCGCGCCCAGACACTGCCCAGTTCCAGGCCGATAATGCCGGCGCCGATCACACCCAGGCGTTTGGGTACGGATTCGAATTCCAGCGCGCCGGTGGACGTCACCACCACATCCTCATGGAGCTCCGCCACGGGCAGTTGAATGGGTTCCGAACCCGAGGCCAGGATCACATACTTCGCCTGCAGGGTCTGCTTGTCCCCCTCGCCGGGCGCGAACTCCACCTTCTTGCCCGCCTGCAACCGGCCGGCCCCCTGGAGCCAGGTCACCTTGTTGGCCTTGAACAACTGCTCCACGCCGCCGGTGAGCTGGGCCACAATCTCGTCCTTGCGCTTGTGCATCTGCTGGAGGTCGAGTTTGGGCTGATTCTGGTTGAGCTTGATGCCATGCTCACCCAGGTATTCCTTCGCCTCGTAAAATTTCCAGGACGAATCCAGCAACGCCTTGGAGGGAATGCAGCCCACATTCAGGCAGGTGCCGCCCAGCGCGGGCTTGCCCCGGTGGGTGCGCTTTTCAATGCAGGCTACGCTGAAGCCCTGTTGCGCGGCGCGGATCGCGGCCACATAACCGCCCGGTCCGCCGCCGATTACAATCACATCGTAGTTGTCCGCCATGAGTCGTTTCCCGATTGCGCCTAGATATCCAGCAGCAGCCGTGCCGGATCCTCGATGAATTGCTTGATGTTGACCAGGAACTGCACCGCTTCCTTGCCGTCGATCAGCCGGTGATCATAGGACATGGCCAGATACATCATGGGCCGGATCACCACTTCGCCGTTAACGGCCACGGGGCGTTCCTCGATCTTGTGCATGCCCAGGATCCCGGTCTGCGGGGGATTGATAATGGGCGTGGACAACAGGGAACCGAAAACCCCGCCATTGGAAATCGTGAAGGTGCCGCCGGTCATCTCCTCGATCGAGAGCTTGCCTTCCTGGGCTTTCTTGCCCTGCTCGATGATCTGGGACTCCACTTCCGCCAGACCCTTCTGATCGGCGTCGCGGATAATGGGCACCACCAGACCCCGGTCCGTGGACACGGCCACGCCGATATCGTAATAGCCGTGATAGACGATATCGTCGCCGTCAATGGAGGCGTTCACCGCCGGGAAACGCTTCAGCGCTTCCACCACGGCGCGCACGAAAAAGCCCATGAAACCGAGTTTTACCCCATGGGTCTTCTCGAACGAATCCTTGTAATTGCTGCGCATGTCCATGACCGGCTTCATGTTGACGTCGTTGAAGGTTGTCAACATGGCCGAGCTCTGCTGCGCATCCACCAGGCGCTCGGCAATGCGCTTGCGCAGCCGTGTCATGGGCACGCGGCGTTCCTCGCGCTCGCCGGGCACAGCCGGCACGGCGGCATGGCCGGGTTGCTGAGGCGCACTGGGCGCGGGTTCTTCCTTGCGCGCTTGTTCTTCCTGCTTGTGCACGATCCACTGCTGCACGTCTTCCTTGGTAATACGCCCGCCCGGACCCGTGCCGCGGATTTTCGATGCGTCCAGGCCATGTTCGCTGATCAGCTTGCGCACCGCCGGCCCCATGGTGGTCTCATCCGCCTGGGCCAGACTGGTATCCGCTGACCCGGACTGCGTCTGCGCCGGCTGCGCTTCGCTGGCCGGGGCAGGCTCCGGCTCCGGCTCCGGTTCCGGTTCCGGCTCCGGCGCGGGCTTCGATTCAGGTTGGGGCTCGGGCTCGGCCGCCTTGTCCGCTTCACCTTCCGAAGTCTCGCCAGCTTGCCCGGTTTGATCCGCCTCGCCAGCGTCGCCGGATGCGGACACAGAGCCTTCTTCCAGGCTGCCCAGCACTTCCTGGCTTTCGACCACCTCGCCTTCCGGCTTGAGGATCTTGCCAATGGTGCCATCCGCGGGTGCCACCACTTCCAGCACCACCTTGTCGGTTTCAATATCGACGATCAGCTCGTCGCGTTTGACGGCGTCCCCTTCCTTCTTGTGCCAGGTCGCGACCGTGCCGTCTTCCACGGACTCGGGAAACTGGGGTGCCTTGATATCGGTTGCCATGATCAGCCCTTGATTTTCCGTATGTCGTTACAGTCAGGACCCGGAGCGGGTCTCGTCCACGGTGAAAGCATCCTCCACCAGCGCCTGCTGCTGTTCCACATGCAGGGTCATGGAGCCGCCCGCCGGCGCCGCCGCGGGCGGCCGACCGGCGAAATGGAGAGGCATCCCCGGGTTGATGTCACGCAGGACATTGCGCATGTGATGCTGGCTGGTGTACCAAGCGCCCTGATTCATGGGCTCTTCCTGGCACCAGACCGCCGTGTCCAGATGGGGATACGCCTGCAACGCCTCGCGCAGCCGCGCCTCCGGGAACGGATACAGCTGTTCGATGCGGACCAGCAGCGTATCCGTGATGTCGTCGGATTCGCGCTTTTCCTGCAGATCATAGAAGACCTTGCCGCTACACAGAATCACCCGGCGCATCTGTTCCGGCGAAACGCCGTTGTGATCGCAGAGCACGGTCTGGAAGCGCCCCCCGGAGAGATCATCCAGGGTCGAGGTGGCCTTTTTCGCGCGCAACAGGCTCTTGGGGGTCATCACCACCAGCGGCTTGCGCAGCGGCCGCACCGCCTGACGGCGCAAGAGATGGAACATCTGCGCCGGCGTTGTGGGCACGCACACCTGCATATTGTGTTCCGCGCTCAGCTGCAGAAAACGCTCCAGCCGAGCCGATGAATGTTCCGGGCCCTGGCCTTCATAGCCGTGGGGCAACAGCAGGGTCAACCCGCACACGCGGCCCCACTTGGCCTCGCCCGAGGAAATGAACTGGTCGATGACCACCTGGGCGCCATTACAGAAATCGCCGAACTGGGCCTCCCAGACAATGAGCGCATTGGGCGTGGTCGTGGCATAGCCGTACTCGAAGCCCATCGCGGCTTCTTCGGACAGCAGCGAATCATAAATCTCCAGGCGTGCCTGATCCGGCGAGACATGCGCCAGGGGCATGTATTCCGAGCCATCCTTCTGGTTGTGCAGCACGGCGTGACGGTGCGAAAAGGTGCCGCGCCGTGAATCCTGCCCCGTCAGGCGCACCATGATGTCCTGGTCCAGCAGGGTGGCGTACGCCAGGTTTTCCGCGTAGCCCCAGTTCACCGGCAGCGCTCCCGCGGTCATCTTGCGCCGGTCTTCCAGAATCTTTTTCACCTGACGCTGGGGCACGAAACCGTCCGGAATCTGTTCAAGCCGGCCCGCCAGCTCCTGAAGATAATTCAGTTCCACACCGGTATCCCAGTCGTCCACCACGTCGTGACCGATGTACGGCGTCCAGTCCACAAACAACTCGGTGCTGGGTTGCTTGACCAGGCTTTTCACCACATGGTCGCCCTCGTCCAGCATGCGGCGATATTCTTCTACCTGTTTCTCGCCTTCCTTTTCGGTAACCACCTGCTCCTCAATCAGGCGCTGCAGATAAAGTGTGCGCGCCGAGGGATGGTTCTTGATCTTCTGGTACATGGTGGGCTGGGTCGCCGACGGCTCATCCGCCTCGTTGTGCCCCGCCCGCCGGTAGCACACCAGATCGATCACCACATCCTTCTTGAACTGCATGCGGTAGTCCACCGCGAGCTGGGTTACAAAGAACACAGCTTCGGGATCATCCGCGTTCACGTGGAAAATGGGGGCCTGCACCATGCGCGCCACATCGGTGCAGTACTCCGTGGAGCGGGCATCCTCGCGCCGACTCGTGGTAAAGCCGATCTGGTTGTTCAGTATGATATGGACGGTGCCGCCGGTCTGGTAGCCGCGTGTCTGCGACATCTGGAAGGTTTCCATGACCACGCCCTGACCGGCGAAGGAAGCGTCGCCGTGAATCAGCAACGGCACCACCTGATCACCTTCGTTATCATCGCGCCGGTCCTGGCGCGCACGCACCGAACCTTCCACCACGGGCGACACGATCTCCAGATGGGACGGGTTGAACGCCAGCGCAAGATGCACCTCGCCACCCGGGGTCTGCACATTGGAGGAAAAGCCCTGGTGATACTTTACATCCCCGGAGCCATCCTCATTGACCATCTTGCCTTCGAACTCACCGAATACATCGCTGGGGCTCTTGCCCAGCGTATTCACCAGCACATTCAGCCGGCCCCGGTGCGCCATGCCGATCACCATCTCCTTGGCCCCGTAGCTGCCCACGCGCTGGATCATTTCGTCGACCAGCGGAATCATGGACTCGCCGCCTTCGAGACCGAATCGTTTGGTGCCCGGATAGAGCCCGGCCAGATACTTTTCCAGTCCTTCTGCCGCAGTCATGCGTTCCAGAATGTGTTTCTTGATCTCGGGACTGAACTCCGGGTGACTGCGCACGGACTCGATACGCTGCTGGATCCAGCGTTTCTCGGCCGTGTTGACGATATGCATGTAGTCCGCACCCACGGTGTTGCAGTAGGTGGACTTGAGGCAATCCAGAATGTCCTGGAGCGTGGTTTCGGGCTTGCCGATGAAGAGGTTACCCGTCTGGAAGACCGTCTCCAGATCCGCTTCACTCAACCCGTGATGGCTGAGTTCCAGGTCAGGCACATGCTGGCGGCGCATGATCCCCAGCGGATCCAGCCGCGCCACCTGATGACCCCGGTTGCGATAGGCGGCAATCAGGTGCAGCACCCGTACCTGGCGGCGTTCATGCTCGGTGCTGACCGCGCTGGGGCCGAATTTCTGCACCCGCGAGCGGTTCTTGGCCTGGAGAATGAAGTACTCGCGCACCGCCCTGTGGGGCACGTCCGCCTCCACCTGCTCATTCTGCGCGGGCAGCTTTTCGAAGTAGTTGCGCCAGTCCTCCGGTACGGAGTTCGGGTCGGTCAGCCAGGCTTCGTACAGTTCATCGACATAGGCGGCATTGACCCCCGCGATATGAGAGTTGGCCCACTGTCGATACATCGAACTGTCACGCATGATTGCTCTTCCTTCGATGCAGATACACCGTGTTCATTAACGCAAAAAAACGGGTTCCGGGTCCAGCGCGCTGGCCGGATACCGATACAAAAAAAAGCGGCCCCGTAGCCGCTTTTTGATGCACAGACTTGTGTCCGGTTACAGCACCGTCCGCGCGCGCCCCGTGCCGGTCGAAGACCGCCTCGGGAGCCGGCACGCCATGGACGAGTTGCTCCATCGCTATACCCCTTCCTGAACCAGCATGGAGCGAATATGGCCAATTGCCCGGGTGGGATTCAGGCCCTTGGGGCAGACGGCGACACAGTTCATGATGCCCCGGCAACGAAACAGCGAGAAGGGGTCATCCATCTCGGCCAGCCGCTCCTCCGTGGCCTCGTCCCGACTGTCCGCCAGGAATCGGTAGGACTGCAGCAGCGCCGCGGGCCCCAGGAATTTCTCCGGGTTCCACCAGAACGACGGACAGGCCGACGAACAACAGGCACAGAGAATGCACTCGTAAAGCCCGTCCAGCTCGGCGCGGTCCTCCGGCGACTGCAGCCGCTCCTTGGCGGGCTTGGGCCGGTCGTTCTGCAGCCAGGGCTTCACCTTCTCGTACTGGTCGTAGAACATGGTCATGTCCACCACCAGATCCCGCACTACCGGCAACCCCGGGAGCGGACGGATGATCAGCGGCTTCTTGCCCTCGCGAACCCCCGGCGCCACCTCGGAAAGCGGCGTCACACAGGCCAGGGTATTCTTGCCATTGATGTTCATGCCATCCGAGCCACACACCCCTTCCCGGCAGGAACGGCGGAACGACAACGTCGGGTCCTGTTCCTTGATCCGGGTAATGACATCCAGAACCATCAGGTCCTGACCGCCCGTATCGAGCTCGTAATCCTTCATGTACGGCTCACGGTCGGTTTCCGGATTGTAGCGATAGATACTGACTTTCATGCGAGTATCTCTCCGTCAGTAAGTGCGCATCTTGGGCTGGAAGGTGTCCACCGTCTTGGGCGAAAAGTTCACCTCGCGCTTGCCCAGCTCTTTTTCCAGCGGATCATAGATGGAGTGGCACAGCCAGTTCTCGTCATCCCGGTCCGGATAATCATAGCGTGAATGCGCACCCCGGCTCTCGGTCCGTTCGGCCGCCGCCACGGCGGTCGCTTCAGCCACTTCCAGCAGGTTGTCCAGCTCCAGCGCCTCGATTCGCGCCGTATTGAAGGTGTCGCTCTTGTCCGGCAGATAGGCCCGCGAGATCCGCTCGCGCAGATCCGCCACCTTTTCCACCCCTTCGTCCATGAGATCACCCTTGCGGAAGACACCGAAGTGCTGCTGCATGGTGTGCTGCAGCTCCTTGCGCAGATCCGGCACCGGCTCGCCACCCTCGGAGTCGTTCCAGCGCCGCAGCCTCGCCGTGGCCTGGTCGATATCATCCTGGGCCGGCTCCGCCTGCTCCATGCCCTGGCGCAGGGCATCCTCGATAAAGAGCCCGGCCGCCCGGCCGAACACCACCAGATCCAGCAGCGAATTGCCGCCCAGGCGGTTGGCACCGTGTACCGAGACACAGGCTACCTCGCCCACCGCGAAGAGTCCGTCAATAACCTCGGTGCTGCCTTCGGAGCCCTCGGACTGGCGCAGGGCCTGACCGTGGATATTGGTGGGAATGCCGCCCATCATGTAGTGACAGGTGGGCACCACGGGAATGGGCTCCTTGACCGGATCGGTCTGGGCGAAAGTTTCCGCCAGCTCGCAGATGCCGGGCAGGCGCGAATGCAGCACCTCCTCACCCAGGTGATCCAGCTTGAGCAGCACATGGTCGCCATTCGGCCCCACGCCCCGGCCGTCGAGAATCTCCATCATCATGGACCGGGCCACCACGTCGCGCGAGGCGAGGTCCTTGGCGTTGGGCGCGTAGCGCTCCATGAAGCGCTCGCCGTCCTTGTTGATGAGATAACCGCCTTCGCCGCGGCAGCCCTCGGTCACCAGCACCCCGGCGCCGGCAATGCCGGTGGGATGGAACTGCCACATTTCGATGTCCTGCACCGGGAAACCCGCGCGCAGGGTCATGCCCACGCCGTCGCCGGTGTTGATGAGCGCGTTGGTGGTGGACGAATAAATCCGCCCCGCCCCGCCGGTGGCCAGTACCGTGGCCCGCGCCTTGAAGAACACGGTTTCACCGGTTTCTATACACACCGCCACCACGCCGCAGACCTCGCCCTTGTCGTTGGTCACCAGGTCCGAGGCATACCACTCGCTGTAGATCTGGGTCTCGTTCTTCAGGTTCTGCTGATAGAGCGTATGCAGCAGCGCATGGCCGGTACGGTCGGCGGCCGCACAGGTGCGCGCGGCCTGGCCGCCCTCGCCGAAATTCTTGGATTGGCCGCCGAAGGGGCGCTGGTAAATCCGGCCGTTTTCAAAACGCGAAAACGGCAGGCCCATGTGATCAAGCTCATAGACCGCTTCCGGGCCCACGGAGCACAGATACTCGATGGCTTCCTGGTCACCGATATAGTCCGAGCCCTTGACCGTGTCGTACATGTGCCAGCGCCAGTCATCCTGGGGATCGGCACTGGCAATGGCGCAGGTAATGCCGCCCTGAGCCGACACCGTGTGCGAACGGGTCGGGAAAACCTTGGAAATCAGGGCGGTTTTGAACCCGGATTCGGCCAGCTGCAGCGAGGCACGCATGCCTGCACCGCCGCCACCGACCACGATTGCGTCAAAAGACAGCGTTCGGATGCTCATGGAATTACGCGCCTCCCCAGATCATAACCAGGCCCCAGAGCACATAGACCAGCAGTGCCAGGGCAATCAATACTTCCACAACCAGGCGCACGGCGGTGGCGGGTCCGCCCATATGCCGCGTCGTCAGATAATCAGTGGCCACCGTCCACAGCCCCACCCAGCCATGGGCGGCGATCGACAACAGCACCAGGGTGTTCACCACCTGCATGGGCAGCGCCCCCATGAGACCGGACCAGCTCTGATAGTCCGGATCCGGACAAAAGAGGAAAAACCCGAGCATCCCGAGGGTATAGAGGCCCAGCAGTACCGCGGTCAGGCGTTGCATCAGCCAGTCATACAGGCCGTTTCGACCCAGACTGGTAGCACTGGTTACCATATCCACACTCCCGCCAGAATCATCAGTACCACGAACACCGCGAACACCACCGCGGCGCTACGCCGACCCGCCTGAAACGATTCGCCCCAGCCCATGTCCATGATCAGATGCCGGATGCCGGCCAGCAGATGAAACATTAGTGCCGCCAGAATCAGCCAGGTGATCAGGCTCGCCAGGGGCGTGGCCATGATGCTTCGAACCTGCTCGAAGCCTTCCGGCGAGGCCAGGGAACGATCCAGCGCCCACAGCAGAAAGGGCATGGCGAAAAACAGCGCAATCCCGCTGATACGGTGGGAGATCGAAGCGATCGCCGGCAACGGGAACTTGATCGTGGTCAGATCCAGATTGACAGGTCTTTTATCGGTCACGGTCGCTATCACTGTATGCCGGGCTCCGGGGTGGCCGGAGCGATTACCAAGGGAACGGAAACCGTCGGCAAGACGCTGTTGCGTCCCCCGAATCGGTCGTCCATCAATGTCGATGGACACCGCGCGGTGGGCCGCAAGTATATCGCTCGGCGGAAACCATGACAAATTGCAACAAGACCATGATCCGCGTGCCCGTGGCGTGAATTCCCCGTCCCTGCGCACCCCGAAAAGGCGCTGCATAAATCCGCTTCAGAACCCATCAGCATAACCCGCTGATTATGGTCGACTTTATGTGACCGGCCGGTCCGGTGAGCCGCGTTGACAACCATGTATCAAAACATTACCGTTCGCTGCATCCGGAGGCTTCGCCGGCTGTCCCTCGCCCCCGGATGCCCTCCTTATCAGTCCCGCGCAGGAGAGTTCCATGAGCCAGAAGAAAGCCGTTCTCCAAGTGGATGGCCAGGACGATATCGAACTGCCCGTGTATTCGCCCACGCTGGGCAAGGATGTGGTGGACGTGAACGGGCTCGGTGGTCAGGGCCTCTTCACCTATGACCCGGGCTTCCAGTCCACGGCCGCCTGCGAGTCCCGCATTACCTTTATAGACGGCGAGAACGGCAAGCTGCTGCACCGGGGCTATTCCATCGAGGAACTGGCAAGCCGCTCGGATTATCTGGAAGTCTGCTATTTGCTGCTCAACGGCGAGTTGCCCAACCCGGACGAGCGCAACGACTTCGTCACCACCATCAAACACCACACCATGATCCATGAACAGCTGCGCAACCTGTTCAACGGTTTCCGCCGGGACGCGCACCCCATGGCGATCATGTGTGGTGTGGTCGGGGCACTATCGGCCTTTTATCACGACTCCACCGATATCAGTAACCCGGAGCATCGCACCATCACGGCCCATCGCCTCATCGCCAAGATTCCCACCATCGCGGCGATGTCGTACAAGTATTCGCTGGGTCAGCCGTTCATGCATCCACGCAACGATCTCGGCTATGCGGAGAACTTCCTGCACATGATGTTCGGCGTACCCGCCGAAGAGACTCAGGTGAGTCCCACCCTGGCGCGCGCCATGGACCGCATCTTCATCCTGCATGCCGACCACGAGCAGAATGCGTCTACTTCCACGGTACGGCTGGCGGGCTCATCCGGGGCCAACCCCTTCGCCTGCATCGCCGCGGGCATCTCCGCGCTCTGGGGCCCGGCGCACGGCGGCGCCAACGAGGCGGTGCTGAACATGCTGGACGAGATCGGTGATGTCTCGCAGATCGAGAAGTACATCGCCAAGGCCAAGGACAAGAATGATCCGTTCAAGCTCATGGGCTTCGGCCACCGGGTCTACAAGAACTATGATCCGCGCGCGACCGTGATGCGCGAGTCCTGCCACGAGGTGCTCAACGAGCTCGGGATTCATGATCAAAAGCTCGAGCTGGCCATGAAACTCGAGGAAATCGCGCTCAACGACGATTACTTCCGCGACAAGAAACTCTTCCCCAATGTGGATTTCTATTCCGGCATTATCCTCAGCGCCATGGGCATCCCCACCTCCATGTTCACGGTGATCTTCGCATTGAGCCGCACCGTGGGCTGGATCGCGCACTGGAACGAGATGATCTCCAACACCTACAAGATCGGTCGTCCGCGCCAGCTGTACACCGGGCCCACGGAGCGCCCTTTCGTGCCCCTGAACCAGCGCTGAACAGAGCCCCCGGTCTGCTGCTTCAACGGCCCTGCGGGGCCGTTTTCTTTGGACGCCAACACGACGAGGAGCTTTCATGGCCAGGAAAATCGCCTTTATCGGACTGGGCGTCATGGGCTATCCCATGGCCGGCCATCTGCAGAAAGCGGGTCACCAGGTCACCGTTTTCAACCGCACCCCGGACAAGGCGGTAAACTGGGTCAAGGATTTCGGCGGTTTGCGCGGCGCGTCGCCCGCGCGGGCAGCGGAAGATGCCGATCTGGTAATGATCTGTGTGGGTAATGACGATGACGTTCGCTCCGTGGTGCTGGGAGAGGAAGGTGCGCTGGCGGGCATGAAGGCGGGCAGTGTCCTGGTGGACCATACCACGGCGTCGTCGGAACTGGCCGAGGAGCTCGCGCATCAGGCACGTCAGGACGATATCGGCTTCGTGGATGCGCCTGTATCCGGTGGTCAGCAGGGCGCGGAAAACGCCGGGCTCACCGTCATGTGTGGCGGCACCGAGCACGACTACGCCATGGCGGAACCGGTCATGGGCATTTACGGCAAGGCCGTAAACCGTCTGGGCGGCCCGGGAGCCGGCCAGCTCACCAAAATGGTCAACCAGATCTGTGTCGCCGGCGTGCTGGAGGGGCTGGCCGAGGGCATGGCCTTTGCCGAAAAGGCGGGCCTGGACCTGGAGAGCGTCATCCAGGTCATTTCCGGTGGCGCTGCCAGCTCCTGGCAGATGGTCAACCGCTACCAGACCATGATCGCGGACCAGTACGATCACGGCTTCGCCGTGGACTGGATGCGCAAGGATCTCGATATCTGCATGCGGGAGGCCCAAAATCAGGGCGCGGAACTGCCCCTGGTGGACATGGTCAACGACTTCTACCGCGAGGTGCAGGACATGGGCGGCGGGCGCTGGGACACTTCCAGCCTGTTCAAGCGCCTGCGTGAGCGCGGGCGCCGGTAAACCACAGACCCTTTGCAACCCCCCGTTGCCAACCAGCCTGAAAGCCCCGCGGGGCAACATCTAAAGCGCAAGGGGTTCAGCCCGCTAGCGACGGGGCAAGACCACGGGTTCACGCTCCAGCTCCACACCGAAGCGCGCACGGATATCCGCGCGGATGCGTTCGGCCAGGGCCAGCACATCCGCGCCCGTCGCCCGTCCGTAATTGACCATGACCAGGGCCTGGTGTTCGTGCATGCCCAGCTCGCCCCAGCGCTGGCCCTTCCAGCCGGCGGTCTCCAGCAGCCAGCCCGCGGCGATCTTGTAGCCGCCGTCGACCGGAAATGAGATCAGATCCGGCCAGTCCTGTTTCAGCCGCTCATGCTCGGCCGCGCCGACGACCGGATTCTTGAAGAAACTGCCGGCATTGGGCAGCTCCGCCGGGTCCGGCAGCCGCTCACGCCGGATGGCACATACGCGTTCACGCACCCGCCGGGCACTGTCCAGGGTGGCGGGCAACGCCCCCAGCTCCCGCAGGGGGCCATAGTGGAGCACGAGCGACGGCGTTTTGTTCAGCCAGACACGCACCGCCGTGATCAGATATTCGCCCGGGCAGACACTCTTGAAAACACTGTCGCGATAGCCGAAGCGGCACTCGGCGCGGGACAATTCCAGGGCGGCGCCATCGGCGAGACGCAGCACGCGCACCGACTCCAGCCGGTCCGCCAGTTCCACGCCATAGGCGCCAATGTTCTGATAGGGGGCGGCGCCGGTCCAGCCGGGAATCAGCGACAGGTTCTCCAGCCCCTGCCAGCCCTGATCCAGCGTATGCTGAACCACGGCATCCCAGGGCTCGCCCGCAGCGATCTCGACCCGAACCTGATGCTCATCATCATCCAGCACCCGGATGCCGCGCAGACGCGGCCGGATCACGAGCCCGGGCAGGTCATCCGCAAGCACCAGGTTGCTGCCCTCGCCCAGCACCGTCCGCGGCTCGTCCCGGAAACGGGGCTCGGCCAGCAGTTGCGCCAGCTCCGGTTCAGTGTCCGCCTGGACCAGCCACTCCGCCCGCGCGGGCAGGCGCAACGTGTTCATTGCGTCCAGCGGCGCGTCCGGAACCGGTTTCATAGTCCGTGGCGTTCGCGCATATGCGCGATCAGGCCGTCGGCGGCACCTTCCACCAGGTCGAGCACATGGGCAAAGCCCTGCTCACCGCCATAGTAGGGATCCGGCACGTCCCGTGCTTCGGCCTGAGGATGAAAATCCAGAAAGCGCCGCACGTCGGCGCGCGCGTCCTCGGGCCGCATCATCTCCAGCTCCGCGAGATTCGCCTCGTCCATGGCCAGCACATAGTCGAAGCGGTAAAAATCCCCGGGCTCCACCTGACGCGCACGCAACTCTTCCATGCTGTAACCGCGTTCCGCGCCCGCGCGTTGCGCGCGCGCATCGGGCGCCTTGCCGATATGCCAGGACCCGGTACCGGCACTGTCCAGCTCCACGGCCTGGTCCAGTCCCGCCCGAACCAACCGCTCCCGGACGATAACCTCGGCCGTGGGCGAACGGCAGATATTGCCCAGACACACAAAAAGCACGCGGACCTTCATGCCTGCTCTCCCCAGTACTTGCACAGCGCCTCGAGATCCGCCCGGGTATCCACACCCGCCGGCACAGAGGCTGCCGCCGGCGCCACATGAATCCGCACGCCCCGGGCCAGCGCCCGCAACTGCTCAAGCGACTCAAGCCGCTCCAGCTCGCCCTGCGGCCAATTCACATAGCGATGAAGCAGACCCACGCGATAGGCATAGATACCGATATGGCGCCACCAGCTCCCTTCGGGCATGCTCTCCGAAGTCCCGGTGAAGGCATCCCGATCCCAGGGAATGGGCGCACGGCTGAAATACAGTGCCTCGCCGTTATCGGCGAGCACCACCTTGACCACATCCGGACTGAAGACATCCGCGCGCTCGGTGATCGCCTCGCACAGGGTGGCCATTGCACAGTCCGGATGCTGCGCCAGATTGTGCGCAACCTGATTGATCACCTCCGGCGGAATCCGGGGTTCATCCCCCTGCACATTGACGATGATATCGTCATCAGCCAGTTCCAGCCGTGTAACGACCTCCTGCAACCGGTCGGTGCCCGAATGATGATCACCCCGGGTCATGACCGCCTCGCCCCCGGCTTCTTCCACCGCCCGGACAATGCGCTCGTCATCGGTTGCCACCCAGCTACCCTCGGCATCGCTGGCCCGGCACCGATCCAGCACATGGGCCACCATGGGCCTGCCCGCAATCTCCGCCAGGGGCTTGCCGGGCAGGCGGCTGGACGCGTAGCGGGCGGGTACCACAATGCGGAAACTCAAGGAGGTTACCTCCCCAATCGGTGAACGATGGAATCCAGCAGGGTGTCCGGGACCCGCAGCTCGGCCGGCCAGATCCAGAAGCGGTCCCGGTTGCCGGTGCGACACTTTACCGCGTCCTTGGCGGTCATCACCACCGGCCGGTCATCGCCGAAATCCAGTTCGCCGGGACCGTAGCTATGATGATCCGGACGCGGATGCTCGATCACCTCCAGCCCCTGTTCGCGCAACCCCCGGAAAAACTGTTCGGGACGACCAATGCCTGCCACGGCGTGAATACGGGGATAGCGTTCACGGAATACGGCAGGCGAAAGCACCTCGCCGGTGACCCAGTGGCAGGGCTCGCCCGGCTCCAGGGTCACGGACCAGGCGTTCGGCCGCTGCGGGGCTTCATCGCGTGTTACCACCCAGTCCACCTCGTCCAGGCGACGTTCCGGTTCCCGCAGGGGCCCGGCGGGCAAGCAACGCCCATTGCCGGCCGCGGTTTCCGCGTCCACCACGGCCAGCTCGGCCGTGCGTGGCAAGCCATAATGCTGCAGACCGTCGTCACTGATCACCAGATCCGGAGCGTCGCGTTCCAGGGTCCAGCTCAGCGCACGCGCCCGGTCGGGATCGATGGTTACGGGCACGCCCGCCTCGCGGGCAATCACGACGGGTTCATCGCCACAGCGCGCGGGATCGCCGTGGGCCCGTACCGGCCAGGGTCGTGCCGGTGGGCGGGCACCATAGCCCCGGCTGATGACCGCAACCCGGAAGCCGCGTTGGCGCAGCCCCCGGCACAGCGCAATCACCAGCGGTGTCTTGCCCGTGCCCCCCACACTGATGTTGCCCACCACCAGCACGGGTACCGGCGGTACTGGAGCTCGACAACGAAAACGACGCAGGCGTCGGCGTGCCACCCGGGCGGTGAGCATGGACAGAGGCCGCAGCGCAACCAGCCAGGCAGAATCGTTCTCCCACGCCTGTCGGACCAGGGCCGATAGCGACCGGGTCATTCCCCCATTTCCTCGAAGTTCATGCTGTATAGCTGACTGTAGATGCCGTCGCGGGCCAGCAGTTGCTGATGACTGCCGGATTCCACCACCCGGCCCTGGTCCATGACCAGAATCCGGTCCGCCTGTTCAATGGTCGAAAGGCGGTGGGCTATCACCAGGGTCGTCCGGCCCTGCATGACATAGTTCAGCGCCTGCTGGATATGGTGTTCGGATTCGGTATCCAGCGCGGACGTGGCTTCATCGAGAATCAGAATGGGGGCATCCTTGAGCAGGGCCCGGGCAATGGCCACGCGCTGACGCTGACCACCGGACAACTGGGCACCGTCTTCCCCCACCTCGGTATCCAGCCCTTGCGGCAGACGGCTGATAAACTCCCAGGCATGGGCATCCCGCGCCGCCTGAATCACGTCCTCTTCATCCCGCTCCGCCAGCTCCCCATAGGCGATATTGTTGCGCAGGGTATCGTTAAACAGCACCACCTTCTGGCTCACCATCGCAATCTGACGGCGCAGATCCGCCAACCGGTAGTCCTGCAGCGATACGCCATCGAGCAGGATCTCGCCCGATGCAGGCTCATGAAAACGCGGCACCAGCGCCGAAACGGTGCTCTTGCCTGCTCCGGACCGGCCCACCAGCGCCACCGTCTCACCGGCATCCATGCGGCCGGAGAAATCACGCAGCACCGGGTTCACGCCGTCATAACTGAAGTTTACGTTGCGGAATTCGAGATCGCCGCGCGCGCGCTCCAGCGTGCGCGTGCCCGTATCCGGTTCCGGAGGCTGATCCAGCATGCCGAACAGACTTTCGGCCCCGGCGAGTCCGCGCTGGATTTTTACATTCACATTGGTGAGCTGTTTCAGCGGCTTCTGGATCAACCCCACGGCGGTGACAAAGGAAAGAAACTCGCCCACGGACACGCCCACTTCCATGACATTGATGTACAGATAGATAATCACGGCCACACCCGAGCCCACCACCACCTGGACCAGCGTGGTGCTGACCACCTTGGTGGCAACCAGCTTGACGTTCTGTTTCTCGAAACGGCGACTGACACGCTGAAAGCGTTTTTCCTCCTGGGGGTGGCCGCCGAAGATGCGGATGGGCTGCTGGCCCTCGATGGACTCGCCCAGATAATGCGTAATGCCGCCCATGCTGCCCTGGATGTTGTGTGCGATACGCCGAAACCGACGGCTGGTGTAATTGACCACCACGGCAATCGCCGGCCCCACGGTCAGCAGAAGCAGGGTAAGCACCCAGTTCTTGTAAAACAGATACCCCAGCAGCCCCATAACCGTGAGCCCTTCACGCAGGATAATGGTCAATCCGTCCGCGCCCGCGGCGGTAACCTGCTGAGCGTCATAGATAATGCGCGACATGATGCGTCCGCTGGCGCTTTCCTCGGATTCGCGCAGCGGCATGCGCAGCACATGCTGAAAGACCTCGTTGCGCAGGATATAGACCACGTGCTGGCCCACCCAGACGAGCGCATAATTGCCGATGAACTGACCCAGTCCCTGAAACAGGGGGATCACAATCGGAGCCAGACAGATGATCAACACCCCCATGGGGGTGGGATTTTCGATCACCTCGACAATGACATTCATCATTTCCGCCATGAGCGGCTGGGTACCGGAATACATGGCATAGCCGAACAGACCGGCCAGCAGCACCCACCAATAGGGGCGCACATAGCGCAACAAACGCCGATAGACCTGCCAGCTGTTGTCCTCCGAAGAGCTCATGACTGCGAATCCTGCTCGGGCGCGCGGGTCGTGATATTGATATTGGTAAAGCCGATGCGCCCGGCCACGTCCATGACGCGTACCACGGACTGGTGACTGGCCTGGGCGTCAGCGGTAATGGTGAAGGGAATATCCGTTCCCTGTTCCGCCTCCCGCAGCAACACCGAGCGCAGGGTGTCGGTATCGCTTTTCGTCAGCACACGACCGTTTACGCTGTAGCGGCCGTTGGCACCGACGACGACTTTGACCTGGTTTTCCGGCTGAGAAGCCTGCGAACCCTCTGCCTCGGGCAGGGTAATGTCCAGCCGTGTTTCACGCGTAAAGGTAGTCGAAACCATGAAAAAGATCAGCAACAGAAAGACCACGTCAATCAACGGGGTCAGATTGACGGCTACGTCCTCGCGGTTCTGACGCCGGAACTGCATCAGCCCTGCTCCGGCGCGTCTTCACGATCGCCATGCATGAGGTC
>CAJXLA010000032.1 GCA_913055795.1 uncultured Alcanivorax sp.
AGCAGAATATCATGGCGGCTGGTCATCTCCATGACGATCACCAAGGACACCAGCGGACGCTGCAACACGCCGGAGAGAAAACTCGCCATGCCCACCATGGCCAGCCCTACCAGGGCTTCGCCGGGCATGAACTCGCTCACCACCGCGCCAACACCGGCACCAGCGGCCATGCTGGGCGAGAAAAGGCCACCGGGAATGCCGCTGAAATAGGACGCCAGGGTGGCGGCCATTTTCGCCAGCGGGAAGGTCCAGTCACCTTCGCGCTGCGCATCCAGCAGGCCACGGACCTGCTCATAGCCGGTTCCGAAGGTTTCCCCGCCCGTGACGACACCCAGCGCAGCAATCAACAAGCCGCAGAGAAACACCAGTTTCAGCGGTTCGGCCCGCATGGTGGGCACCAGCGCCCGGCTGCCGAATACCAGCACACGCGCGAAAAGCCCGCCCAGCAGCCCACAGCTCAAACCGGTGACCAGCACACCCAGCCAGCTGTCCGCCAGCACGAGCGTGGCCCCGGGGGTACCGAAATGACTGTAATCCCCGGACAGCGCCAGCACCACCACGCCCGAGAGAAAGATACTGACGATGAGAATACCACTGTTGCGTTTTTCCAGCGACTGCGCGAGGGATTCCACGGCAAAGACAATGCCCGCCAGGGGTGCGTTGAAGGCCGCGGACACCCCGGCCGCCCCGCCGCCGACAATGAGTGCGTTATCCACCGCCTTCTGACGCAGTTGCCCCAGGCGCCCCATGTCCCGCATGACAGCCGCGCCGATATGAACACTGGGCCCTTCCCGACCAATGGACGCGCCCACCATCAGGCCCATGCAGGTAAGCACGAACTTGGCCACAATGACCCGGATGCCCAGAAACGCGGGCCGCAGCCAGCGATAGCGCGGCTTGAGGATGACCAGCACCTGGGGGATCCCGCTGCCCTGGGCCGCCGGCGCGAAACGGCGCATTATCCAGGCAATCGCCACCATTCCCACGGGGGTGACCACGAGCGGAGCATATTCGGACCACTCATAAAGGCGCTGGAATTGTCCGTAGGACCACTCCGCCGCGCGAGCGAAGAGCACCACCAGCACCCCCACCAGGAGCGCCCCGACCCAGAAGACGAGACGCATCTTCCAGTCATGGGCCGTGCCGAGTTCCCGGCGGGTACGCTTGCGCGTGACAAACCCCCAGGCGCGCAGCAACCGCTGCCAGCGGGGAAGCTCTTCACTCACGGCCACCCTCCCTTCAGCCCGGGCATACGTGGCGCCCGGCAAACGATAAGCCCATGGAATCCCGACGGCGTTTGGGCGAACAATCAGGGTTTATCAACAGCCTGTCCGGATCAGCGCTACCCTGACCCGAAACACGGCCATGTCTCGCCCGGGCGTCGATAATTGACCGCAGCAACCGACATCCGGCGTGCCGGTCCCGGCAACCCTTTCTACCATGCCCGTCCCGGACCCGTCGTGCTCGCCTGTTGCCCGGGTATCGAAGAACAGGGGAGCTCATGACGATGCCGGACGAAAAGCCGTTGAAAACGGGCATCGTCAGGGGATCAGTCAGGCGGATACGGACAGGACCGCCACGATACGGATGAAATTGACCGCCGGGAACGGGACACTTCGCCCGGAACAGGCGTTTCATCATCGTCGTTTTGTTATGACGCACATGGCACCGGAGCGCACGTCCTGAAGGCAGCTACTCCATGAGTTCCGCCGCGTCCCGTACGGCCCTGGTAATTTCAGCCGAAGTGATTACGCCGGCCAGATCCTGAGCAAAAGGCCCGTAAGTGACCAGCGTGACGTCCTTGTCACTGGATTTGATAACGCGCATCAGCACCGGCCAACGGGTGGCCGGCTCCACCATGTTGAAGTCCGTGACAATCAATTCATCCAGACTCTGCTCGTGCTGAGTGTAGCGCAGCTCTTCCTGGAGAACACCATAGAGTTGGCCCTGCTGAGTGATAATCGTGTATTGCCCATTCTGCCCCGGTATGTGGCCCGGTAGCCACTCGGCGAGCTCGTCATATTCGATGCACTGGTAATCCGTATTCATGATGTCATGGGCTTCCCGGGTGCTGGTCATGGCCGCCGTCAGACCTTGCGGCAGATCCAGCCCTCGCCGGGCGAGCTTGAGTGTATAAATGCTTTCGGTCGTTATACGCGTACGTACGACATAAGCGAGGGCCACAACGGTGATAATGGGCAGAATCGCGGAATAGTCCCGGGTTTGCTCGAACGTCATGACGATCGCGGTTACTACCGCCGAGGTGCTCGCACCTACCATGCCCGCCATGCCCGCTATCGTGAAAATGACATGGTTGACCTCCAGGCCCGGGATCACGAGGGTGCAGAAATCAGCAAAAGCCGCTCCCAGGGTCGCTCCCAGGAACAATGAGGGCGAGAACACCCCACCCGAGGCACCCGAGCCCAGGGTCAGGCTTGTCGCCAGCAGCTTGCCCAGGAACAGCAGCAACAGAAAGGCCGGATCGGTCAGCAGACCATGCAGCACATCGAGAATGGTCGCGTAGCCTACCCCGGCTACATAATATTCGCCGGTGTAGCGTGCAAAGGCATAAATCAGCAGGCCCAGGATCAGCATGCCCGTCATGTGGCGCAGGTAATCGTTGCTGATCAGCTCATCGAAACGATCCTCGAACCAGTAGATGGCGTGGACAAACCATGCCGCCGCCGCCCCGATGAGCAGCGCCAGAGGCACGCACAGCAAGAGCTGGAAGGACCCCAGAACATGGTCGGTAAACATGTCGACCCGGGGGATTTCGAACGAGGGACCAATCCCCGAGTAGAGCCGGCCGATATAGGTGGCGGTCACCGTGGCGCTCGCCACCAGAGCCACGTTTTGCGCACTCACCGAGACCAGCATCAGCTCAATGGCGAATGCCAGGCCTCCCAGGGGTGCGTTGAAGGTGGCCGCTATACCGGCGGCCGCACCGGCGCCCACCAACACCACCTTCTGCCGTGGTGGCATATGCCAGATCTGGCCCAGCGAGGAACCGAAAGCAGACCCGATCTGGATGATGGGGCCCTCGCGGCCCACCGAGCCCCCGGTACCAATGGACACCGCCGAGGCGAGCGCCTTGGCGAGTACGGTAATCGGACGAATATCGCCGTCATGGTAATGAATCGCGTTCATGACTTCGGGCACGCCATGCCCGCGTGCCTCGGGCGCCACGGAACGCGTAATCCAGGTCACGACAACCGCGCCCACGACCGGAACCAGGATCACCCAGGGACCCAGAAAGGCCGGATCAATATGAACGTCCGGGGTGAAATGCAGGCTGAAGGTGCCGTGAAAGAAAAGATTCTGAACAAAAGCAATGATGCCTTTGAAAATAATGGAACCGAAGCCACCAAAAATGCCCACCAGGATGGCCAGCACAAACATCAGGGCCGGTGACAGCGGGGGCTGTTCATCCGGGTCCTCGGTAACGGCTTGGAAGATGTTGTCCGTCATCCGGACTCTTCCCGGCGGGTATTGCCATCACGAGCGAGCGCGGCTGCGCCCGGGATCGCGATCAGGGCGGGCGTGGAAACAGCGTCATGGCCGCGTGCGTCGGGGATGACTACGGCCGCGCGCGAGCTCATGCCCTGCCCTTCCACGGTGCGGGGATCTGATTGCTGAAGGTGCCGGACGATCCCGATGGTCCGGAGCCGGCACGGGAAGGCGTCAAGGCCTTCAGGGCTCATCCAAGCTCCTCCGTTGCCCTGGTTCATACCATGATACCATCCGGAGCAGTTCGGATCGAAGCCATCAGCGCATCCCTGGCTTGTCGCGGGCACCGGTTCCAGCCGGGCGGACGAACGAGGTCAGGAGTTCATGACCCGGCGATTCGGTGGCGCTCGCTCCGATTGATAGACTGTCAGTACATTCATCACGGAGTCCGGAATGCTGATCGACTGGCTCAAGGCTATCCATATCATGGCGGCCATTACCTGGTTCGCCGCCATTTTTTATCTGCCGCGCCTGTTCGTCTATCACGCCATGGCGGAAGACCGCATCAGCCGCGAACGCTTCCAGGTGATGGAGCGCAAGCTCTATCGCGGCATCATGACGCCGTCCATGATCGTGACCCTGATCTTCGGCATCTGGATGCTGGCCGCTAACTGGTCCGTCTATGGCGGAATGGGCTGGGTGCACGCCAAGCTGGTCCTGGTGGCTCTGCTGGTGGGTTACCATCATATGTGCCTGGCTTATCTGAAAGGCTTTGCCCGAGAAGAGAACCGGCACGATCACAGGTTTTACCGTATCTTCAATGAAGTGCCGGTATTGTTGCTGATCGGTATCGTCATCCTGGCCGTGATTCGGCCATTCTGAAGTTCCCAACCCGAGGGCACGGTCATGAGCAAGCCCAATGTACTCGTCATCGCCGGCCATGACCCTTCCGGGGGCGCCGGCATTCATGCCGATATCGAAACCATCCATGCACTGGAGGGCTATGCCGCCACCCTGATTACCGGGTTGACGGTACAAAACAGCCAGAATGTCTTCGGTTTCGAGATGGTGGATACCCAGCTGCTCCGGCGTCAGAGCGACGCCCTGCTGGCTGACATGGACTTCGACGCCATCAAAATCGGCATGACCGGTTCCCCTGCCGTGGTTTCCCTGATCGCCGAAGTGCTGGACCAGTTGCCCGGCGTGCCCGTGGTGCTGGACCCGGTGCTCGCCGCCGAGGCCGGGGGAAGTCTGAGCGAGGACGGCGATACCCTGGTGGCGGCGCTGATCCGGGATCTGCTGGCGCGCAGCAGCCTGATTACACCCAACCTGGAGGAGACGCTGACACTGAGTGGACAAGCGAGTCTGCACGAAGCAGGCTCGGAACTGGTGCGACAGGGCACGCCGGCCGCCCTGATTACCGGCTCCCAGGATGACACCGCGGACGTGCGCAACCATCTCTTTACCGCGAACGCGCACCGCAGCTGGTCCTGGCCCCGCCTGGAGGGATCCTTCCATGGCTCCGGATGCACCCTGGCTTCAGCCATTGCCGTGGGGCTCGCCGAAGGCCGGACACTGGAGAAGGCTCTGGAAATGGCGCAGCGCTTCGTGCAGACGAGTCTGGAACACGCCTGGCCGGCCGGACAGGGGCAGCTGATTCCTGATCGCCATGTCCGCTAATCGGGTGCCGCGCGGGCTCTATGCCATTACGGCGCCGGAGCTTACACCCGGCGAGCAGCTGATCCCGGCCTGTGAAGCGGCTCTGGCGGGCGGCGCCGTCATGCTCCAGTACCGGGACAAAACCGCCACCGACGCGGAACGCTTCAGCAGGGGCCGGGCCCTGAGCTCCTTGTGCCAGCACTATGGTGCCCGCCTGATCATCAACGATGACGCCCGGCTGGCCCGGGCGGTCAATGCCCAGGGTGTGCATCTGGGCCAGCACGATGATGATCCGGATGAGGCCCGGAGTCGGCTGGGGCCGCACGCGCTGATCGGCATGTCCTGTCACGGCGAGCCGGAGCTTGCCCGCACGGCGGCCCGCCGGGGCGTGGACTATGTGGCCCTGGGCCGTTTTTTCGCATCTCGCACCAAACCGGGGGCGCCGCCGGCCAGCCTGGATACATTGCGCACGCTACGCGCGGAGCTGGACCTGCCCATTGTGGCCATCGGCGGTGTGAATCCGGATAATGCCCCCGAGCTGATCCGGGCCGGCGCCGACCTTGTGGCCGTCATCCATGATCTGTTTGCCGCGCCGGAAATCGAGGCCCGGGCCCGTCAATTCCGCGCCTGTTTCGAGGAGGCCCCATGAACCGCAGTCAGTCCAATGCCCTGTTTGAGCGCGCCTCGGCCGTCATTCCCGGCGGCGTCAATTCTCCGGTGCGCGCCTTCAAGGGCGTCAGCGGCACCCCGCTGTTCTTTCATCGGGGTGAGGGCTCGCGCATGTTCGATGAAGACGGCAACGGCTACATCGACTATGTGGGTTCCTGGGGCCCGCTGATTCTGGGCCATGCCGACGCGGATGTGCTCAACGCAGTGCGCGATACCATCGACGACGGGCTGAGTTTCGGTACGCCCACCACCCTGGAAACCAGTCTGGCGGAAAAGATCGTGGAGATGGTGCCCTCCGTGGATCAGGTGCGCATGGTCAACTCCGGTACCGAGGCCACCATGACCGCCGTACGCCTGGCCCGCGGCCACACCGGGCGCAACAAGATGGTGAAGTTCGCCGGCTGCTACCACGGCCATGTGGACAGCCTGCTGGCGAAGGCCGGCTCAGGCGCATTGACCCTGGGTCAACCGGGCACACCCGGCGTGCCCGAAGCAGTGACCGCGGACACCATTGTAGTGCCCTACAACGACACGGAAGCGGTCCGTCAGGCGTTTGAACAATACGGCAACGAAATCGCCGGGCTCATTGTGGAACCGGTGGCGGGCAACATGAACTGTATTCCGCCGCAGGGCGAATTCCTGGCGACCCTGCGCTCGTGCTGCAATCAATACCAGAGCCTGTTGATCTTCGACGAGGTCATGACCGGCTTCCGTGTGGCCGCGGGTGGAGCACAGCAATACTATGACGTCGAACCGGATCTCACGGCGCTGGGCAAGGTCGTCGGCGGCGGTATGCCGGTGGGCGCGTTAGGCGGACGCAAGGCCATCATGCAGAGTCTGGCCCCCACCGGGCCCGTCTATCAGGCGGGTACCCTGGCGGGCAATCCGGTGGCCATGGCGGCGGGCCTGGCTACGCTGGAGAAAGTCAGCCAGCCCGATTTTCACGACCAGCTGAGCAACAAAGCGCAACGGCTGGCCCAGGGATTGAGCGAGCGCGCCCAGGCGCGCGGCGTCCCCTTGCTCACCCAACAGGTGGGCGGCATGCTGGGCGTACTCCTCACCGAGCAGGACCAGGTAGCGTCGTTCGAGGATGTCCAGAACTGCGATGCCGAGCGCTTCGGCCGTTTCTTTGACGCCATGCTGGAACAGGGAATCTATCTGGCACCGTCCGCCTTCGAGGCGAGCTTCATGTCCATCGCGCACAGTGACGCGGACATCGACGAGACCCTGAGAGCGGCGGAACGGGCGCTGGAACAACTCTAGCGGACTGCTCGACACCTTGCCGGGCAGTCAGCGACGACCGGATCCATGGTTCCGATCGTCGTGCCCATTCCCCAGCAAGCGTTCCATTTCTTCCCGGGGCATGTAGTCCAGATCCCAGTGACTGGTATAGGTTTCCTTCAGCCGGCGGCGACCCTTGTGCAGCTCCTCCGGTGAATGCGTGCCGGGATGAGCGCCGCTTTCATCCCCGAAATCAACGCGCGCATTCCGCGCGGGCCTGTCCCCCCGCAAACGTGCCCAGAGTCGTTTTAGGTGCTCCCGCATAACACGCCTCCCTTGCTCGGACGCTTTATGACAGGATGCCACGGTGACGGGCAGGCGGGCGTGAACACGGCGCATTTGAAACAAAAAAGGGAGGCCTCCCGGGCCTCCCTCGCCGAGCGCTCTTGCCGGGAACGCTTACCAGGGCCACCAGCTGCTGTCATCACAGCTGGAACTGCCGCTGGCCGCGGATACGGCTACCGTGCGGCTCTGGCCCGCGCCAACCCAGTACGACGCCTTCACGTCAGTACGGGCATTGCCCTTGTCGGTACGCTCCCAGACCCGGGAGCCGCCGGTTACAGTCACTGTGTCGCAACTGTTCACGCTCTGAACAATGCTGCCGGAAAAGCCGACCAGCGAATTATTGGTGATGCGATACTCTGCCCGGGTGGCGCTATCCGTGATCTGCTCTACATTGATGAAGTAGGAGGGATGGGAGTAAAACCCCACATCCGTGATATCCGGATTCACGTTGCCGCTCGGTGCCGGCACGGCCTGGGTATCATCAATAGCCTGCAGGGCCGCGTTGGTCATGGGATAGCCCATGGGCGCGGGGCTCACACCCCGAGAAGCCTGGCCGTCCACCGTGGAATAGCCTGTAATCCGGTTTAGCGGGAAGACCCGCCAGCCCCAGTACGCGCCCTCCGAGGACACCGTGGTGGTTTCCACGAACAGCGTTCCGTTGCCGGGTTCGAGCAGCGCCTGCTTGTGCTGATACTGGGTAGACGCATCCGCCTGGCCGCAGTGCGGGATACTGTACTGGTCATTCTGGGTGCCTTCCTCCGGCGTGGTCTTGCGGAAGCAATTGCCGTGCAGGGTTTCCACCAGCTTGCCGTGCTCACTGCCGTCGTCGATATAACGTGCCAGATGATTGCTGTGCGTGTGCCCCGCGAAATGAACATCCACCTGTGCGTCATTCAGCACATTGCGCAGCGACAGACGATTCTTGCCGCTCCACTCCTGGTCTTGGAACTCCAGATTGTTGTCCAGAATCCCCGCCAGCACCCCCGGCGATTGCTCGCGCGCCGGATTGTGGTGCGCGAACGTAATCAAGGTGCCGTTGGGATTATTCGCTCGCCAGCTGTTGAGATCATCCTGCAGCCAGTTCAGTTGATCATTGCGCACAGAACCGCCCCAGGTGGTCACCAGCCGGTGCTTGTTGGGCCAGTCGTAGGAGTTGATTGAGGTGATATGGGTGTTCGCCCCCACATTCCGGCTGTAATACAGCGGACCGAAGAACTTCTTCCATTTCTTCAGGCCATCCGCGCGCAACGGATTGTCGTAACCATCGTGGTTACCGGGGGTGATAAAGGTGGGCGCCTGGATCTGATTGAGCAGGCGATAGGCGTCCTCGAATTCGTATTCATAGGCCGCACCAAAGGTAAGGTCACCACTGACGAGCACGAAATCCGGGTCCTGGGCATTGATTTCGTCGATGGTCTTCTGGAAGGCCGCCCAGCGACCACCCTTGGAGGTATCCCCGATGACCTCGCTCCAGGTGTATTCCAGCGGATCCAGGTTGCCACCATTCAGGCTGTCCCGGGCCGCATCCACCACAGCCCGCGGATCACCGATCTGCGGATCAGCAATCGTAGCCACTTTGGGAGTATCCGGAATACGGTCGACGATCTGCACTGCTCGGTGCTGCACGTCCTGGATCGTCTTCAGGCCCCAGTAGCGGCTCCACTTGATGTGCAGGTCATAGAGATCCTCGGTCACGTCGCCGCCGAGCTGAGGCACGCGCACATGCACTACATGCACCTGGCGGTCGGGCCAGAGACGGCTGGGCCGATTCCGGTCAATGGAGAGCACTTCCAGCTCGATGCGTTCGCGCGCCTCGCCAAAGCTCGCCTTGAGTGCAATGTTTAACGGCTTTTCGAGCACGCGATAGTCATCCACTTCGATTCGCAGCCGCGCACCGTCCGGACGAATCTGCGGTGCACCTGAAAGCGGCGACTCGAGCACGTCGATCTTGGCTCCCTTGGCGGGCAGGTCCTGCTTGGTCAGATCCAGATAACGGTAATCAATTTCGGCCTGAACCGGGGCGGCGCCGATCAGGGCCAGCGTGGCGCAGAATCCTAGTAGCGTTCGAAGCACTGCATGGCGGTTCAACATGGTTCCTCCCTCTTGATGCGCCCAACCCTGATCCATCCCCTCATGGGTACTGCGGAAGGAATAGCGCTTTATTGAAATTTTTATGACTGTCTAGTCACGTGCAACGCTATGCACAATAACAGCCCGGGTCAATGAAGGAGCTCGAAAAACGGTAAGAAGCATCAACCCGTCTCTGGGTTGTAATGACTAGTGGGGCAACATCCTAAGGCGGAAGAACCAGAACAAGGAAACAGGAGACCCTGCCGGTTTCCAGTCCAATCCGGGGGAATGATCAAGCCAATTCGCAGGCAGGCGCCGTTGCGAAGACATTAAAAAACCGGGACCCACGGTCCCGGTTTTCGTGGCCCCGTGAGCGACGCGGTTCAGTCCTCGTCGTCGTTGTCCGCCGCTCCGGGGCGATCCACGAGCTCCACATAGGCCATGGGCGCGTTGTCGCCGGTGCGATACCCCATCTTGAGGATACGCATATAGCCACCCGGACGCTGCTTGTAACGCGGACCCAGCTCGTCGAAGAGCTTGCCCACCATGGCCTTGGAACGGGTTCGCGCGAAGGCGGTACGCCGATTGGCCACGGAGTCTTCCTTGGCCAGGGTGATCAGCGGCTCCGCCACCCGACGCAGTTCCTTGGCCTTGGGCAACGTGGTCTTGATGGCTTCATGCTCGAACAGCGACACCGCCATGTTGCGATACATGGCCTTGCGATGGGAGCTGTTGCGATTCAGTTTTCTGCCGCTTTTGCGATGACGCATGGTTATGACCCTTGATTTCCGAAGGCGCCGGCAAGCGCCCGACTCTCATTCAGTTAGCGCAACCGGGCATTGAGCCGGTCATCCTCGCGCAGGCTGGCCGGCGGCCAGCTTTCCAGGCGCATGCCCAGCGAAAGCCCCTTGGAGGCCAGAACATCCTTGATTTCCGTCAGGGATTTCTTGCCCAGGTTCGGGGTTTTCAGAAGCTCGACTTCAGTGCGCTGGACGAGATCGCCGATGTAGTAGATGTTTTCGGCCTTCAGGCAATTGGCGGAGCGCACCGTCAACTCCAGGTCGTCCACCGGGCGCAGCAGGATCGGATCCACTTCCTCGCTTTCCTGCTTGGGCTCGGGTTTGCTGTCCTGCTCCATGTCCACGAATACGGAGATCTGTTGCTGGAGAATGGTCGCGGCCCGGCGGATGGCTTCTTCCGCCTCAATGGTGCCATTGGTCTCCAGATCGATAACCAGCTTGTCCAGATCCGTGCGCTGCTCCACCCGTGCCGCTTCGACCGCATAGGCCACACGCCGGATGGGACTGTAGCTGGCGTCCAGCTGCAGGCGCCCGATGCCGCGGTTTTCGTCCTCGTCCTTCTGCCGCGCATCAGCGGGGACGTAACCACGGCCCGAAGTGACCTTGAGTTGCATGCGCAGCTCGGTATCCCCCGTGATCGTGCAGATCAGGTGGTCCGGGTTGACGATTTCCACGGTGTGATCGCGTTGAATATCATTGGCGGTCACATCCCCCGGGCCTTTCTTGACCAGCTCCAGCGTGGCCTCATCACGCTCGTGCAGCTTCAAGGCCACGCCTTTGAGGTTCAACAGCATGTTGATGACATCTTCCTGAATACCCTCAATCGTGGAGTATTCGTGCTGCACCCCGTCGATTTCCACTTCGGTAATCGCGCAGCCGGGCATGCTGGACAACAGGATGCGGCGCAGAGCCGTGCCCAGGGTGTGCCCGAAACCACGCTCAAGCGGCTCCAGCTCCACCTTGGCGTGGGCGGAGCTGATTGCGTTTACCTCGATGGAGCGAGGCGTAAGAAATTCGTTCGCGGCGGTCATAGAGATCCCTCGGCAGTCTTTACTTGGAGTAAAGCTCGACAATCAGGCTTTCATTGATCTCGGCCGGCAGATCAATGCGTTCCGGCAGCGCCTTGAGCGTGCCCTCGAATTTCTTCTCGTCCACTTCGAGCCAGGGCGCAAAGCCACGTTGCTGCGCCAGTTCCATGGCATTCTTGACCCGCAACTGGTTACGCGCCTTCTCGCGTACCGTAACCACATCACCCGGCTTGACCTGGCACGACGGAATATTCGTTGTGCGACCATTCAGCAGAATAGCGCGATGGCTGACCAGTTGCCGCGCTTCCGCGCGCGTGGCGCCGAACCCCATGCGATAAACCACATTGTCGAGACGGCCTTCGAGAAACCGCAACAGAAGCTCACCCGTGGAACCCTTGGAACGGGCGGCCTTCTTGTAATAGTTGCGGAACTGCTTTTCCAGCACGCCGTACATGCGACGTACCTTCTGCTTTTCGCGCAATTGCACGCCATAGTCCGACAGCCGGCTCATACGGCGTGTGGCGGCGGCCTGACCCGGGGGTTGCTCCGCGTTGCACTTGGATTCCAGGGGCCGGATACCGCTCTTCAGGAAAAGATCCGTGCCTTCCCGGCGCGACAGCTTGCATTTGGGTCCGATGTATCTTGCCATGCTTCGCTACTCTCCTCAGACGCGGCGCTTTTTGGGCGGACGACAACCGTTATGCGGAATGGGCGTGGCGTCTTCGATCTGGGTGATCTTGAAACCACAGGCATTGAGCGCCCGCACCGACGACTCCCGGCCCGGACCTGGGCCCTTGACCCGCACCTCCAGGTTCTTCAGTCCATAGTCCTTGGCGGCGTTGCCGGCGTTATCCGCCGCTACCTGGGCCGCAAAGGGCGTACTCTTGCGCGAACCGCGAAAGCCCGCACCGCCAGCGGTAGCCCAGGACAGCGCGTTGCCCTGACGGTCCGTGATGGTAATGATGGTGTTGTTGAACGAGGCATGGACATGCGCAATGCCGTCCGCCACGCTTCGCGTAATCTTTTTCCGGCGAGTGCCGCTGTCTTTCCTAGCTTTAGCCATTTTGCCTACCTGGATTCAGACGCTTACTTGCGGATGGGTTTCCGCGGGCCCTTGCGGGTCCGTGCGTTGTTCTTGGTGCTCTGCCCACGCAAAGGCAGGTGGCGCCGGTGCCGGATCCCGCGGTTGCAGCCGAGATCCTTGAGGCGCTTGATGTTCATGTTGATCTCGCGGCGCAAATCCCCCTCGGTGGAGTATTTGCCCACTTCCGTCCGGATCACGTCGACCTGTTCCTCACTGAGATCACGCACCCGCAGGCTCCGGTCCAGTTCCACGCTCTGCACGATCTGGCGTGCCGTGGTCGGACCAATGCCGAAAATATAGGTGAGCGCGATCTCCGTGTGCTTGTTGTCCGGAATATTTACGCCTGCAATACGGGCCATGCCCAACTCTCCGCTTCCGAGGGCGAACTGCTATCGTGCCGAAAGGCGGCAGAGGATACAGCTGCACCGTCCCATTTTCAACCAAACACCTGAGTCACAAGGAAAAACGATCTCAGCCCTGGCGCTGCTTGTGCCGCGCCTCGGTGCAGATGACCATCACCCGCCCCTTGCGGCGGACGACCTTGCAATTCCGGCAGATTTTCTTGACCGAAGCCTGTACTTTCATCGTCTTCGCCTCTCTCCGTTAGCGCACCAGGCCGGTGCCGCCATAACCTTTCATGTTCGATTTCTTCATCAACTTTTCGTACTGGGTAGACATCAGATGCGCGTTCACCTGGGACCAGAAGTCCATGACCACCACCACCACGATCAGCAGGGAAGTGCCGCCCAGATAAAAGGGCACATTCCACACGGCCTGAAGGCCCAAGGGCAGCAAACAGACCAGACTCATATAGGCCGAGCCAATCAGCGTGAGTCGACCCATAACCGTATCAATATAGCGCGCCGACTGTTCGCCGGGCCGGATACCGGGAATATAGGCCCCGGACTTTTTCAGGTTGTCGGCCACATCCTTGGGATTGAACACCAGCGCCGTGTAGAAAAAGCAGAAGAACACGATCGCCAGGGTGAACAACAGCACGTACAACGGGGTTCCGGGTGCGAGCGCGTCGGCAATACGTTGTAGCCACTGGCCCACCACGGAGTCATTGCCACTGCCTACCCACTGCGTAATCGACGCCGGAAACAGCAGCATTGAGCTGGCGAAAATAGCCGGAATCACACCCGCCATGTTCACTTTCAGCGGCAGGTGGCTTTGCTGCGCCGCATAAACCCGCCGACCTTGCTGACGCCGCGCGTAATTCACGGTGATCCGCCGCTGACCCCGCTCGACAAAGACCACGAAAGCGACAACACCCACGGCTACCGCAAAAATCAGCAGCAACGCCAACAGGCTCATCTCACCCTGGCGGGTTGCCTCGAACGTCTGCGCCACGGCCCCGGGCAGTCCCGAAACAATGCTGGCAAAGATCAGCATGGAAATGCCATTGCCGATTCCGCGTTCGGTGATCTGTTCACCCAGCCACATCAGAAATACAGTGCCGGTCACCAGGGTCAACACGGCCACGAAATAGAACGACGCGAGCTGCATGGTGCCCGGGTTGTCAGGCAGCAGGGTGACGCCCTGGCTCAGGAGCCCCGCAGCCACGCCGAAAGACTGGACCGTCGCCAGCGCCACCGTCAGATAGCGCGTGTACTGCGTTATCTTGCGCCGGCCGGATTCCCCTTCCTTGCGAAGCTGCTCCAGCTTCGGGTTCACCGCGCTCATCAGCTGGATGATAATGCTCGCGGTGATGTAGGGCATGATATTGAGCGCAAAGATACTCATGCGCTCCAGCGCACCGCCCGAAAACATGTTGAACATGCCCAGAATGGTGTCACTGTTATCCGAAAACAGTTGCGCCATCTGGTCCGCATCAATACCCGGCACCGGAATATGGGTGCCGATGCGGTAAATCAGCAGAGCTCCGAACAGGAACCCGAGCCGCCGCCAGAGTTCACTCAGCGAAGACTTGTCGGATCCTGCGGCCTGGGCGGATTTTGCGCGGTTGCGGGCCATAATCCGGGTTACTCCTCGACCTTGCCGCCGGCCTTCTCGATCGCCGCACGAGCGCCCTTGGTAACCTTCAGGCCACGCACGGTAAGCGCGCGTTCAATGGTGCCCTTGAGAACGATCCGGGCGCGCTTCATGTCCCGGCGCACGATATTGGCCTTCTTCAACGCAGCCAGATCGACGACGTCGCCCTCGACACGGTCGAGTTCGGTCAGTCGAACCTCGGCTGTCTCGCGTGCTGACGCCGAGCGAAACCCATACTTCGGCACCCGGCGCTGCAGCGGCATCTGACCGCCTTCAAAGCCCGGCGCCACGCCACCGCCCGAACGGGAATTCTGCCCGGTGTGGCCGCGGCCGGCGGTCTTGCCCAGCCCGCTGCCCGTACCGCGGGCGACCCGCTTGACCGGTTTGTGCGCGCCCGGCGCGGGGCGCAGGTTGTTGAGATGCATCACTTACTCTCCCTCTACCCGGACCAGGTAGGACACCTTGTTGATCATGCCACGCACCGCCGGCGTGTCCTCGACTTCCACCGTATGCCACATACGGCGCAGTCCCAGCCCCCGCACACAGGCGCGGTGGTTCGACAGCCGGCCATTGGTGCTTTTGACCTGGGTCACCTTGAGTGTTTTTGCGTTGTTCGCCGCCATTGCTCTGCTTCCGCTCGCCGCCTGCGCTTTTAAGTGACGACCTCATCGACGGACTTGCCGCGTTTCGCCGCGGCATATTCCGGAGAGGCCATGTCCCGCAATCCCTTGTACGTGGCCTGAACCACATTGATGGGATTGGTTGAGCCGTAACACTTTGTCAGCACGTTCTGAACACCGGCCACTTCCAGCACGGCACGGACACTACCGCCCGCGATCACACCCGTACCCTCGGATGCCGGCTGCATGAATACCTTCGAAGCACCGTGCCGACCTCGAATCGTATGCTGAATGGTGGTCTCGTTCAGATCCACCTGGATCATGTTGCGCCGGGCCGCTTCCAGGGCTTTTTGAATCGCGGCAGGGACTTCCCGGGCCTTGCCACGGCCGTAGCCGACCTTGCCGTTGCCGTCACCGACCACGGTCAGGGCAGTGAAACCGAAAAGACGGCCACCCTTGACCACCTTGGCCACCCGGTTCACCTGAACCAGCTTCTCTTGAAGACCTTCGTTGGGATCTACCTTCGCCATAATTCAGTACCTAGAGTTGGAGCCCGTTTTCGCGCGCGGCATCCGCCAGCGCCTTGACACGGCCGTGGTAACGAAACCCCGACCGGTCCAGTGCTACCTGTTCAATGCCCGCCTTGGTGGCGCGTTCAGCAATCGCCTTGCCCACACGCTCGGCCGCTTCCACGTTGCCGTTATTGCCGCCGCTCAGATCCTTCTCCACCGTCGAGGCGGAGCACAGAACCCGGTCACCCTCCGGGGCGATGATCTGCGCGTACATGTGGCGCGGCGTGCGATGAACGCACAGGCGCGTTGCGCCCAGCTCTCGCATCTTCATGCGTGAACGCTTGGCCCGACGCTGTCGTGCAACCTTCTTCTCGCTCATGACATCAATCCCGACGATTATTTCTTCTTGGCTTCCTTGAGGCGAAGCGTTTCGTCCTCAAAACGAATTCCCTTGCCCTTGTAGGGCTCGGGAGGGCGGAAACCACGAACTTTGGCGGCCACCTGACCCACAAGCTGCTTGTCGGTTCCCTTGATGACCACTTCAGTGTTGCTGGGCATTTCCACTTCGACGCCCTCCGGTAATTCATAATTGACCGGATGGGACAGTCCCAGCGTCAGATTCAGGACATTGTCCTGCATCTGAGCACGGTAACCGACACCGTTGAGAATCAGCTTGCGCTGAAAACCTTCGGTTACGCCGACCACCATATTGTTAATGACCGACCGGGCGGTTCCCGCCTGGGCCCAGGCTTCCTGGGAATTATCCACGGGAATCAGATTGACCACGCCTTCTTCCTGCTGGAAATTCACCAGCTCATTGAGCGTCATGCTGAGTTCCCCCTTGGCGCCCTTGACGGTCACCCGCCGGTCGTCAAGCGTCAGCTCGACCCCCTGGGGTACTTCCACCGGACTTTTCGCTATTCTCGACATTGCTGCACCTAAGCCCTATCGCTGGGGTCCGTCAGGACACTTCACAAAGCAGCTCGCCGCCCACATTGGACTGACGCGCCACACGATCACTCATGACACCCTGATTCGTGGACACAACCATCACGCCCAGCCCCGCCTTTACCCGGGGGATCTCACGGGCGCCCTTGTACACGCGCAGGCCCGGACGGCTTACCCGCTGGATTTCTTCAATCACGGGATTGCCCTGGTAATACTTGAGGTCCAGGGTCAGCACCGGCTTTTTCTCCTCGCCGCCAACCTCGTAGGAAGCAATAAAGCCTTCTTCCTGGAGCACCTTGGCAATATTCACCTTGGTCTTCGACGAAGGAATATCCACCTTGGTTTTCCGGGCCATCTGCGCATTGCGGATACGGGTACACATATCCGCCAGGGTGTCTTGCATACTCATGCTGCTATCGCTCCGCTTGACCGTTTACCAGCTTGATTTGACCAGGCCCGGCACGTCGCCGCGCATCGCCGCCTGCCGAAGCACGTTGCGACCCAGCCCGAATTTGCGGTAATAGCCGTGCGGGCGCCCCGTAACGGCACACCGATTACGTTGACGAACCGGCGCCGAATCACGGGGAAGCTTCTGCAGCTTCAGCTGCGCTTCCCACTTGGCTTCCGGTTCGGCTTCGGGGTCCTTGATAATTGCCCGGAGCTCATCGCGCTTGGCCGCGTACTTGCGAACCAGCTTCGCGCGCTTGCGCTCGCGCTCTTTCATTGCTTCTTTTGCCATGACTCGCCTCTCAGCCCTTCAGCGGGAAGTTGAAGGCGCGCAACAGCGCCCTGGCTTCCTCGTCCGATTTCGCGGTTGTGGTAATGGTGATGTCCATCCCACGAACCTTGTCGACCTTGTCGTAATCAATTTCCGGAAAGATGATCTGCTCCTGAACCCCCATGGAATAATTGCCACGGCCATCGAACGCCTTGGGATTCAGGCCGCGGAAATCGCGCATGCGGGGAATGGCCACATCCACCAAACGCTGCAGAAAGTCGTACATACGATGACGACGCAACGTGACCTTGCAGCCAATGGGCCAGCCCTGACGGATCTTGAATCCCGCCACGGACTTGCGCGCCTTGGTAATCAACGGCTGCTGTCCGGTGATCTTGGACAGATCCGAAATGGCGCCTTCCATTGCCTTGCGATCCTGAGCCGCCTCACCCACGCCCATGTTCACCGTCACCTTGGTGATCTGCGGCACTTCCATGATGTTCTGGTAGCCGAACTCTTCACGCAGCTTGGGAATGACTTCGTTTTGATACTGCTCTTTAAGATTGCTCATGGCTTACCCAATACCCTCAGGTGTCCAGCGTTTCGCCGTTGGACTTGAAATAACGAACCTTTTGCTTGCTGCCGTCCTTGCCGTCTTCCAGGCGAAAGCCCACACGGTCCGCCTTCTCGGTTTTCGGGTTCCAGATGGCCACATTGGAATGATCAATTCCGGCCTCCTGGTCAACCACACCGCCCTGAACGCCCTGCTGCGGGTTGGAACGCTGGTGCTTTTTCACCATGTTGACACCGGTAACGATCACACGGCCGTTATCGAGCACACGACGAACCGTGCCGCGCTTGCCCTTGTCCTTGCCGGCGATCACCACCACTTCGTCGTTACGCTTGATTTTGCGCATGCCTTTACCCGCCTCTAGATCACTTCAGGTGCCAGGGAAATAATTTTCATGAACTGCGACGTGCGCAGCTCCCGGGTCACGGGCCCGAAAATCCGTGTCCCTACCGGTGCCGTCTGCTGGTTCAGCAACACCGCCGCGTTCTGATCGAAACGGATCACGGATCCGTCCTTGCGGCGCACGCCCTTGCGGCTACGCACCACCACGGCATTGATGACATCGCCTTTCTTGACGCGGCCGCGAGGAATCGCCTCTTTCACGGTGACCTTGATGATGTCACCGATGCCGGCATAGCGACGGTGCGAACCACCCAGCACCTTGATGCACTGCACCCGACGAGCACCGCTGTTGTCGGCCACATCGAGCATGGTTTCCGTCTGAATCATCGTTCACTCTCTCCCAGTCCTGCCGTTTTCGGCAGCCACCGTATTTGTCAGGCCTGCTGAGCCTGCTTGACCACGCTGTTGAGCGTCCAGCTCTTGCGACGGGACAAGGGCCGGCATTCTTCAATCCGGACGAGATCCCCATCGTTGCACTCATTGTGTTCGTCGTGCGCGAGCATACGCGTAGAACGACGGATAAACTTCCCGTACAGCGGATGCTTGACCTGGCGTTCGACCAGCACGCTGATCGTCTTGTTCGCCTTGCTGGAAACGACCCGACCGGTCACCGTGCGCTTTACTTTCTGATTCGCCTCAGCCATTACTCGTTGCCCTGCTTCTCTCTCAGAATCGTCTTCGCCCGAGCAATATCGCGGCGAACCCTTCCAAGGTCATGGGTAGTGGACAATTGCGCGGAGGCTTTCTTCATGCGCAGCTTAAACTGCTCCTCGCGCAGATCCAGTATGGATTGCTCCAGATTCTCGATACTTTTCTGTCTCAGCTCGCTCGCTTTCATGCTCACATCACCGTCCGGTTAACAACACGAGTGCTGATCGGCAACTTCGCCGCAGCCAGCCGGAAGGCCTCGGTCGCCAGCTCTTCGGAAACACCTTCCATTTCGTAGAGCATCTTGCCGGGCTGAACCTGGGCGACCCAGTACTCAACACTGCCCTTGCCCTTGCCCATCCGGACTTCCAGCGGCTTTTGCGTCACCGGCTTGTCCGGGAAAATCCGGATCCAGACCTTGCCGCCACGTTTGATGTGACGCGTCATGGCACGTCGGCCCGCCTCAATCTGGCGCGCCGTTACCCGACCGCGGCCGGTGGCCTGCAGGCCAATGGTGCCGAAGGACACCTTGTTTCCACGCTGTGCCTGGCCCCGGTTCCGGCCTTTCTGGACCTTGCGAAACTTGGTTTTCTTTGGCTGTAACATTGTTTGCTACCCTTTAACCACGGCCGCGCTTGCTGGCGCTGGCGTTCTGCGCCTGACGGTTCTCTTCGATGACCTGTTCCATGCCGCCGAGAATCTCGCCGCGGAAGATCCATACCTTGACACCGATGGTGCCGTAGCCGGTTTCCGCGCGAACGCCGGCATAATCAATATCCGCGCGCAGCGTATGCAGGGGCACACGGCCCTCGCGATACCATTCGGTGCGCGCAATCTCGGATCCGCCCAGCCGGCCGGACACCTGAACCCGGACACCCTCGGCGCCGGATTTCATGGCGTTTTGCACCGCGCGTTTCATCGCGCGACGGAACATGACACGCCGCTCGAGCTGACCGGCAATGTTGTCCGCTGCCAGTTGTGCGTCCAGGTCCGGCTTGCGCACTTCCTCGATATTGATGTGGACGGGCACGCCCATTCGGGCGGCCACATCCCGACGCAGGCGTTCGACATCCTCGCCCTTCTTGCCGATCACGATGCCCGGTCGCGCCGTGGCGATCGTGATCCGCACGTTTTCCGAGGGACGCTCGATCCGGATACGGGCCACTGAAGCGTTTTTCAGGCGCTTGAACAGATAGTCCCGGACTTCCAGGTCCGTCACCAGATAATTGGCGTAATTCTTGGGCGAGGCATACCACAGGGAGTTATGCTCGCGAATAACACCCAGACGAAAACCAATCGGATGGACTTTATGACCCATCTCGTTACTCCCCTTCCGCCAATGTGACGGTGATGTGACAGGTGCGCTTGTTGATCCGGTCCGCCTTGCCCTTGGCACGGGGCTGGATCCGCTTGAGCGTCATGCCTTCGTCGACATAGACGCTGGACACCTTCAATTCGTCCACATCAGCGCCTTCGTTGTTTTCCGCATTGGCGATGGCGGATTCCAGCACCTTGCGGACAATCCCCGCCGCCTTCTTGGAGCTGAACGTCAGAATGTTCAGCGCCTGCTCTACTTGCAGCCCGCGGATCTGATCCACCACGAGACGTGCCTTCTGAGCCGAAATTCGTGCCCCGCGCAAACGGGCCGAGACTTCAGTCGCCATGGTTATGCACCTTATCGCTTCGCCTTCTTGTCCACGATATGCCCGCGAAACGTACGGGTCAGCGCGAACTCGCCCAGCTTGTGGCCCACCATGTGCTCGGTGACCAACACCGGCACATGCTGGCGGCCGTTATGCACCGCGATCGTCAACCCCACCATTTCCGGCACGATCATGGATCGACGGGACCAGGTCTTGATGGGTTTACGGCTACCCGCCTCCGATGCTTCTTCCACCTTTTTAAGAAGGTGGTGATCGATAAACGGACCTTTTTTCAGTGAACGTGGCACAGCCTCAACCTCTCTGTCTTACTTCTTCCGACGACCCCGGAGGATCATCTTCTGAGTACGTTTGTTGGTACGGGTCTTGTAGCCCTTGGTCGGCATACCCCAGGGAGTTACCGGATGCCGACCCCCGGAGGTGCGACCCTCGCCACCGCCATGCGGATGATCAATGGGGTTCATGGCGACGCCGCGAACCGTCGGACGAACACCGCGCCAGCGGGTCGCGCCGGCCTTGCCGAGCACACGCAAACTATGCTCGCTGTTGGATACCTCGCCCAGGGTGGCGCGACAGTCGGCGTGCACCTTGCGCATCTCGCCGGAACGAAGCCGCAGGGTGACGTATTCGCCTTCCTTCGCCAGAACCTGAACCGCAGCGCCCGCCGAACGGGCGAGCTGACCACCCTTGCCCGGACGCATTTCCACATTGTGCACCGTAGAACCCAGCGGTACGTTCCGAAGCGGCAGGGCATTGCCGGTCTTGATCGGCACCAGCTGGCCCGACTGCACCCGGGCTCCCGGCTTGAGACCGCGAGGCGCGATTATATAGCGCCGTTCGCCATCCATGTACTTGAGCAGCGCGATATGCGCCGAGCGGTTGGGATCGTACTCGATTCGCTCCACCTCGGCCTGCACGCCGTCCTTGTCCCGACGGAAATCAATCAGCCGATAGCGCTGCTTGTGCCCACCGCCCTTGTGGCGCGTGGAAATGCGGCCATCGTTATTGCGTCCGCCGGTCTTCGCTTTCTGCACCACCAGGGGCGCATAGGGCTCACCCTTGTGCAGCTCCGGATGCACGACCTTGATCGTGAAGCGCCGTCCCGGAGAGGTTGGCTTGCACTTTTCAATCGCCATGATGACTTACCCCTCGTTACTCGACCGCCAGGAAATCGATTTCCTGACCCGCGGCCAGCGATACATAGGCCTTCTTCCAGCCGCTGCGCTTACCCTGCTGGCGACCAAAATTCTTGGTCTTGCCCTTGACGTTGAGGGTCTGCACGGACTGCACCTTGACCTCGAACAACTGCTCGACCGCCTTGCGGACCTCCAGCTTGTTCGCGTCCCGGGCCACGTGAAACACGTACTGATTGTGTGCGTCGCCCACATTGGTGGTTTTTTCCGAAATATGCGGCGCCACCAGAACCTGGAAAATGCGTTCCTTGTTCATCCCAGCACCTCCTCAAGCTTTTTCAGCGCCGGCACTGTAATCAGTACCTTCTCGAAACCCACCAGACTGACGGGATCCACACCCTGAGCGTCGCGCACGTCGACTTTGGGCAGATTGCGCGCCGACAGATAGAGATTTTCATCCACCTGATCGGTGACGATCAGCGCACTCTGCAGTTGCAGCTCACCCAGCTTGCTCGTGAGCGCCTTGGTGCGGGGCTCGCTCACCGAGAACTCGTCCACCACGACCAAACGGTCCTGGCGAACCAGCTCGGAGAGAATGCAACGCAGCGCTCCCCGGTACATCTTGCGGTTGACCTTCTGCGAAAAATCGCGCGGCACCGCCGCGAAGGTCTTGCCGCCACCGCGCCACAGCGGGCTCCGGATCGTGCCCGCACGCGCGCGCCCCGTACCCTTCTGGCGCCAGGGCTTGCGGCCGCCACCAGCAACGTCGGAGCGACCTTTCTGGGCCTTGGAGCCTTGCCGGCCGCCGGCGAGAAACGCCGTCACCACCTGGTGAACGAGCGGCTCGTTAAAGTCCTTGCCGAAGGCGACCTCGGACACGTTAACGGTTCCTCCAGAGGCAGTATTGAGATTCATCCTCTATTCCTCTTTCAGGCCTTGGCCTTGACTGCCGGGCGCACTACAACATCGGCACCCGTGGCACCGGGTACAGCACCCTTGATCAATAACAGGTTCTTGTCGGTATCCACGCGGACCACTTCCAGGTTCTGCACGGTAACCTGCTCGTCGCCCATGTGGCCGGCCATCTTCTTGCCCTTGAACACCTTGCCCGGGGACTGGTTCTGCCCGATGGAGCCGGGCACCCGGTGGGCCAGATTGTTGCCGTGGGTGTTGCGCTGACCACTGAAATTCCAGCGTTTGATGGTGCCGGCATAGCCCTTGCCCTTCGAGGTGCCCGTGACATCCACCATCTGGCCCGCCTCGAAGCGGTCCACTGCCAGCGTGGCACCCGGTTCCAGCTCGCCCGCTTCGTCGCGGTATTCGCGGACGACATGGCCTGCTTCCACGCCGGCCTTGGCAAAATGTCCGGCCATGGGCTTCGTCACCCGATGGGGGCGACGGCTGCCGGCCGTAACCTGGACGGCTTCGTACCCGTCACGTTCGGGTGTGCGAATCTGGCTCACCCGATTGGACGACACCTCTACCACGGTGACCGGGGTGCTGGAGCCATCTTCGGAATACACCCGCGTCATTCCGCATTTTCGACCGATCAAACCAATCGTCATCTCGTACCTCTTCCAACCCGCGGCGGCCACGGCCGCCGGTCGTTAACCCAGGCTGATCTGCACATCCACGCCGGCGGCAAGATCCAGTTTCATGAGCGCGTCCACCGTCTTGTCGGTAGGCTCGACAATATCCACCAGCCGCTTGTGCGTGCAGATTTCGTATTGATCCCGCGCCTTCTTGTTCACGTGGGGCGAAATCAACACCGTGTATCGTTCTTTCCGCGTCGGAAGGGGAATGGGGCCCTTCACCTGCGCACCCGTGCGCTTCGCCGTGCCCACGATCTCCTGGGCGGACTGGTCAATGAGGCGATAATCAAACGCCTTGAGCCGGATGCGGATTCTCTGGTTAGCCATAGCTAACAAACTCCAGTGTTCAGACCATGCTCAGATGGCAAAAACCCGCTCAGCCCCTTTTCCTGAAAAGGCGGCGGGTTCAGCTTCGAATCCGGGATCAATGCCCCGGTTGATGCCGTGTTCCAACCGTCACTGACGACGAGAGGGCGCGAATTCTATCGAAAAAAAAGGGCCAGAGCAATGCTCTGACCCGATTTTCCCGGAATTCGTCGCCTACTCGATGATATTGCTCACCACGCCGGCGCCGACGGTACGGCCGCCTTCGCGCACGGCGAAACGCAGGCCCTCTTCCATGGCAATCGCGTGGATGAGCTCAACGCTCATCTGGACGTTATCGCCCGGCATGACCATCTCCGTGCCCTCGGGCAGCGTGACATTGCCCGTGACGTCGGTCGTGCGGAAGTAGAACTGCGGGCGATAGCCGTTGAAGAACGGCGTATGCCGGCCGCCTTCGTCCTTGCTCAGGATATAGACCTCACCCTCGAACTTGGTGTGCGGGGTGATCGAGCCCGGCTTCGCCAGCACCTGGCCCCGCTCCACTTCGTCTCGCTTGGTGCCGCGCAGCAGCACGCCAATGTTCTCGCCCGCGCGCCCTTCGTCGAGCAGCTTGCGGAACATCTCCACGCCCGTGCAGGTGGTCTTCTGCGTCTCGCGGATCCCCACGATTTCGATCTCTTCGCCCACCTTCAGCACGCCGCGCTCAACCCGGCCGGTCACCACAGTGCCGCGACCGGAAATCGAGAACACGTCCTCGATGGGCATGAGAAACGCCTGGTCCACCGGACGCTCGGGCTCCGGAATCGCCTCGTCCATGCTCTCGACGAGCTTTTGCACCGACGGAATGCCGATCTCGCTGGTGTCGCCCTCGAGCGCTTTCAGCGCCGAGCCCTTCACCACCGGCGCATCGTCGCCCGGGAAGTCGTACTCGCTGAGCAGCTCGCGCACTTCCATCTCGACCAGCTCGAGCAGCTCTTCGTCGTCGACCATGTCGGAC
>CAJXLA010000033.1 GCA_913055795.1 uncultured Alcanivorax sp.
TCGGACCGAAGAAAATGAAGAAGATATGGGAGGAACTAGACGTCACTACACTGGAGGAACCGGAAGAGCCGGAAGAACAAGAGGATGAGGAGGAAGAAAAGGAAGAAGAAGAAAAGGACGAGCCCGAGGAACCCGAAGAAGAGCCGGAGACCCAGGAAGAAAAAGTCGAGCAGGCCCGCGAAACGGCTCAAAAGGAACTCGAGGTTTTCGACAAGCAGCTGTCCGGCTTGAGGGACATGGCACCGGAGCAGCAACAAGATTCCGGCAACCTCCGCCGGGGCGGCTCGGAATCGGCCCAGGTGGAACGCGACCTGATTACCAGTCGTGCCGGGCAGGGCTCCGGCGGTGTTCAGACCGGCTCCGTGTCCAGCGGCGGCGGTGGTGGCGGCACTCTGGAAGGCGGTGAAACGACCGAGGTAGAAAGCACGGTCGCCGAGCAAGGCCAGGCCGCTTCCGAGACCCGGGAAACGCGCGAAGGCAAGAGCCAGCGTACACGGGAACAGATCCGGCGGGTGTTTGATCGCTATGGTGGGCGCATGCAGAGTGCCTATGTCCGCGCACGCCGGAAAAATCCCGCCCTCCAGGGGACGGTGGTGCTGGATCTTGAGATCGCGCCTTCCGGCAAGGTTACGGACGTGTCGGTCAAGTCCAGCGAACTCAACGCCCCGGAACTGGAGCAGAAACTGCTCGTGATCGTCCAGATGATGGACTTCGGCAAGAAGGATGTGGAGCCCTGGGAAGGCGACTGGACGCTGAACTTCTTCCCGGGCTGAGCTCGTCAGCGTGGCCAGGGTCTGAACACCTGGTTCAGGCCCTGCATATCCGGTCCCGGCGAAGCCTGGTAATGCTCCGCCAGGATCGCCATCCACTGAAGCCCGCGTTCGGGCATGCCCCCCTGCTCCAGCCAGTACCGGGCACGCCCGCGCACCCGGGCTTCGAAATCCGCCGGGTTCATCACATCCCCGCCGTCGAGATTGTCCAGGGAGACGCAGAAATCATGCCCGCAGGCGGCGCAAAAAAGCCACTCCAACGCCTGGGGCTTTTCCTCTACCCGCAAAAACAGCGCCTGCTGCTCCGCGTCGCGTCCGTCCGGGGCATACCAGTACCCATAGTCCTGTTGAAGACGGCGCCGCGGACCTGCTATGCACCAGTGCGCAATCTCGTGCAGCGCACTGCGGAAATAATCGTGGGCGTAGCGAATCAGCGCCGGGCACTGTCCCTCGGCGGGCAGATAAAGGGGTTCTTCAGCGCCGCCTGCCAGCCGGGTGTGCCATTGCCGGCCCAGACGGTGCCAGAACAGCGTTTCCAGCTCTTGTGCGGAAAAATCCGTCATAAAGGAACTCGTACCACGCCTTCCGTGAAGCCGGAAGGTGAATAATAACTACCCGATCACTGAAGATCGCTACACTTTAACGCAAACCGGCAGCCTGGTGTGCTCCGCGACTGAAGATCATGTCCCGGTAAGGTTTGCCGCTCCCCCTGCCCCGGGCGTATCTTGTCAACCAGGGAGGCAGGATTTCTCCGGGAGGGCAAAATGGCCCCGATCCGTAATCCGGTCGAGCACCGTCCCCGGGTGGTGTCTCTGGACCGGCACCGGCGACAAAAACGCGCACCGCTGCGGCGTCTGTCACCCGAATTCGACGGCATGGAAATGCTCTATGCCAATGACCGGCATCCCGACAAGCTTTTTGCGCTCAAGATTCTGGCCTGGGCACTGCGCACCGACGATTCCGTGGTGGCGCTGGTTCCCTGGCTCGATCGCCTGACCACGGCCTCCGATCTGGCCGATCCGCTCAACGGACGCTGGGAAGGTTTTCGTTTCGCCGGAGAGGATGCCCTCTTCACCGAAGCGCCCGAACACAAGGTGCACGAACTCCGGGCGGCGGCACACTATTTCAACAGCGCCACCCACCTGCCCTTGCCCCAGGAAATCCCGGACACCATTGGCACCCATGTGCTGTTCTCCGCTGACGGTTTCCGCAGCATCCGGTTGCAGGAAGTGGTGAGCTGGCGTCTGAATGCACAGGGCTGGATCAACGCCATGATCGTGGACGAAAACCGGGTAACGCGTACCCCGGTTCTGCCCGGTGATGCCAGTCTGATGGCGGCCACGGACGATCCGCATTTCCGCTATTTCTTCCAGCACGGCATGGCCAACCGGCTCAAGGAACGCGACCCGGAGGCGCTAGCGGCGATTGCGCTGCTCGGTGAGCCACGCTAGCAGGCAGAAACCCGGCGACCCGGCAGTTTTAGCCTTGCGGGCGCTTGCGCACCCGAAAGCAGAGAACCTCGCCCTCCGTATCCGCAGCCAGCAACTCGTGCCCCAGAAACTGACAGAACCGGGTGATATCGCGTTCGGTGGACGGGTCCGTGGCCCAGACCTGCAACACCGCCCCGGGAGCCAGATCCCCGACCCGGTTGTGGAGCAGCATCACGGGCTCCGGACAACGCAGCCCCCGGGCATCGAGCACGGGTTCTTCGGAAGTTGATGTGGTCATGGCAGGCGGCTCGTTTGCACGCACGAATTGTCCCAAAGCGCGATGACAGCGGCAAGTCCGGCCGGGTAAACTTGCGCCCGGAGCACTCAGGAGGCGCAGATGATCCGGGTATTGATCGAACGTGAAATCGCCGAAGGCCTGGAACAACCCTACCAGGAAGCCATTACCGGCATGATGCAGGCCATTGTCCGGGCCCCGGGGTATCTCTCGGGCGAGTCCCTGCGCGACGCTCACAACCCGCACCGTCACTTTATCCTGTCCAGCTGGCAAAGCGCGGCCGCCTGGCAGCGCTGGGCACGTTCCGACGAGCGCCGGCGCGCGCTCGACGCCATTCGACCCTTCCTCGCCGCGCCCGAACGCGTGACCATGCTGGTCCCCTGACCCCCCATTACCCCCGCGGCAGCACCAGCAGCGTCACTTCGTCCCGGTCGTGATAAAGGTGTGCAGCGCGGATCCGGACGCGCAGCCCCGACTTTTCGAGCCCTTCACGCAGTTGCGCCCGCAATTGCTCCACCTGGACATGGCGCTGTTTCATGGGCAGCTTGAGATTGAACAACGCGAGCCGTGCCCAGCCCCGGCCCAACCACTGCTCCATGAGCGCGCGGGTGCGCGCGGGCTTGTCCACCACGTCACAGACCAGCCAGTCCACCGGCGACGGCGGCCGCCAGGTAAAGGCATCGGCGGCCACACGCGTTACCGGGTATTCGTTCTCGAGTCCGTCGGCAAGTTTGCCGTGATCCACAGCTGTTACGCGCAGTCCGCGCGAGGCCAGAAACCAGCTCCAGCCACCGGGGGCGGCGCCCAGATCGATCGCTTCCCGGCCCGAACGCAGCCAGTGCGCGCGTTCGTCCGGGTTCATCAGACGCTGACACGCTTCCTCGATTTTCAACGCCGACCGGCTGGGCGCCTGAGCGGACAGTTTCAGGCGCGGAACTCCGTTTTCCCAGGGGCCCGCACGCCCTCCTTCCGACACGCCCGCATAGCCGTGCCGGGAGTCGGTAAAAAACAGGTGCAGGCAACGCTCCCGCCCGCTCGGTTTCAGCAGGCCCTGCCGGGTCAGGGCCGCTTCCAGCGGCCGCCGGAAACGCTTGAGAAAACGGTGCAGCCCGCGGCCCTCATTGGTATCCGGATGTTCCAGGCGCAGCTCGTCCACTGGTTCCACATCGTCCAGCAATGCCAGCAGGGCCTCGATCCGGTTGTCCGGGAGAGGGCCGAACGCGTCCAGTACAGGCCAGCCGGTACGGGCAAAAACCGGACGAGCGTCCGCGATGCGCTCGGCGGGTTGTTGGGGTGTATGCCAGAGCAGATACCCCTGCCCCTCCACCGCCCGCGCATACCCCCAGAGGCCGGCATCGCGGGACAACCTGTCCATTTCCGCCGCACAGTCCGACTCGAACCCGGGCCGGCATAACAATAAGTTACTGTCCATCATGATCCGCGGCTGGTTACAATGCCGCGTATTGTGCGTCAGATAACGGCAAAAACAAGATGATACGTGCCCCTGTCCTGATTCTGCTGTTGGTGGCGCTGTCCGGCGCGCTCCGGGCCCAGCAGGAGCTGCCCCCACCCGATGTAACCTTCTTCGGCGCCATCGAGACCTCGCGCACGGATTTCTCCAAACTGAACGCAGAGAAAGCCGTGGATGGCGCCCGGCTGCGTGCCGGTCTGTGGCTGAACCAGGTGACCTTCGGTCGCTGGAAGCTGGGCGTGGAGGGTGCCTATAACCGGTTGGGCGACAGCGCCCTGCGGGACCAGTCCCAACGTCCGGCAACGGGTCAAGAAACGGAGAATATCGGCATCACGCCTAACACCGTGACGGAAACCACGGACCGCGAGCGCGATGTGGGGGGGGTGGAATTTGGATTTCGCCTCCATGACAGCGAACTCTTCCATCTACGCGCCGGCGGCTATCTGTACAGCTACCGCAATCGCCGGGACACGACCCTGGAGCTCATCAATACGAATACTAACGCCAGTATCACCAATGATCTCACCCCCGTATCGGAAAGCTCTTCCACCCTGGCCCCCTATGCGGGCGCGGGTTTTGCCTTTCCGCTGACGGACCAGCTGCGTCTGACCACGGATCTGTCGGTCTACTGGATTGAATCCGAACCTCTGGATTCGCTGTCGCTCGGGCTGCAATATCGCGGCCCATAGGCGCTACCCCTGCCCGAAATGCTCGCGGCGGTAGGCGGACGGTGTCTTGCCCGTCCATTTCTTGAAGGCACGATGGAAAGAACTGGCCTCGCTGAACCCCATCAAAAGCGCGATCTCGTCAATGGACAGCTCCGGCTTGGACAAATAATGCACCGAGGCATCCTTGCGGATACTGTCCTTGATTTCCTGATAACTGGTATTGGCTTCCTTGAGACGTCGCCGTAGCGTCTGGGGCGTCATGTTCAACTGATCACAGATCTCGGAGAAATCGGGAAAGTTGGTGCCGTATTCCCGGGAAATAATGGCGCGAATCTGGGCGGGCAGGCCCACATTGTGAATATTGCCGTCGATCAGCTGCGCCAGTGAATCCTGTAAAAAACGCGACAGGGACAGCTGATTCTGTACCAGCGGCAGGTCCAGATAGTCCTCACTGAACACCACGCGGTTGTCTTCACGATCGAAGGCCACGGGACAGGTGAACATGGCGGCATATTCGTGGTCGTCATCACCACTGGGGAAATCCAGCTCAATGCGTTCAGGTTGAATTTCCTTGCCCACGAGCCAGCCCATGAATCGCAGGGCCAGGAAAATCAGGGATTCCACAATGACTTCGCGAAAATCGAGCCGTTCACTGGCCTCGATCCGGATCGCCGCTTCGCCATCGGCGCGCTCGAGATAACTGACCACGTCCAGATCAAAAAGCTCGTAGAATTTCAGGCCCCGCCGTATGGCGCGCTCCAGATTGGAGCAGTTGATCACGGCATGCGCCATCATGCTGAATGTGCCCGGGCGTGACTTGCGCCCCTGGCCGAAGCCCAGAAACTCGTCCTCGGTCTGGTGCATGATCCCGAGCATGAGCTGAATAAAGGTATCGCGTTCGATGCGGGCCTCGGGCTGATCGAGCAGATGACGCGGAATCCCGCAGGATTCGAGCAACGCCGGAATATCCGCGCCCGAGCGGGCCGCGCCCTGCAGAACCCGGATGACATGGCTGACGGCAATGGTCTTGCGATTCATCATGATGGCCTGTTCCATTCCCGTGGTCCCTCGACCGGGTCCCGCTTGCTCTCCGCCCCGGCGTGTGCCTTCGGGACAAGCCGGCGCCGGAGACGTCCAGCGCCGCTATGGAGCCGTGCCTGATCATTCCTGTCAAGCGAATTGACACCTGGCGTCATTGAGAACGCCCGGGGCTGATTCAATAATGGTGTTTATTATAAGGGGTTCAGCAATTCGGGACAGTACGGTCCCGCCCCCAGGGCTCGGAGTTTTTGATGACCATGCGTTTCGACGATCGCGTCGTGCTCGTCACCGGCGCCGGCCAGGGCCTGGGGCGTAGTCACGCGCTTCAGTTCGCCGCCCGCGGCGCCCGGGTCGTGGTCAATGACGCCGGCACCACGACTGACGGGGAAGGCATGAACACGGCCCCCGCCGATCAGGTGGTGGAGGACATCGTGGCCACCGGCGGCGAGGCCGTGGCCAGCCACGACTCGGTCACCCGGGGAGAACAGCTGGTCCAGTGCGCGCTGGACAATTTCGGTCGCATCGACGTGCTCGTCCACAACGCGGGCATTCTGCGGGACCGCGCCTTTCACAAGATGAGCGAGGACGACTGGGATCAGGTCTATGAGGTGCATTTGAAAGGCGCCTTCAAGGTCTCCCGGGCCGCCTGGCCGCATCTGCGCGAACAGCAATACGGACGCCTGGTCTTCACCAGTTCCGCCGCCGGCCTGTACGGAAATTTCGGCCAGGCGAACTACGCCATGGCCAAGCTGGGACTGCATGGTTTCTGTCAGACCCTGGCGCTGGAGGGCCGGCGCTACAATATTGTCGCCAATACCCTGGCACCGGTGGCCGACAGCCGCCTGACCGCCGAAGTGATGCCCGCCGAATTGCGTGAACAGCTACGGCCGGACGAGGTCAGCCCGGTGGTTCTGAAACTCTGCCATGAAAGCCAGCACGATAGCGGCGGCCTCTATGAAACCGCCGCCGGCTGGGTGGGTGCATTGCGCTGGGAACGCAGCCGGGGCCATGCCTTCACGCGCGCATCCCCCCTGACCCCGGAAGCGGTGCACGAGGACTGGGCCCGTATTGTCGATTTTCACGATGCCGACCACCCGGTGGATGCACAGCAGTCGCTGAGTCTGCTGATGCAACACAGGCAGTCCGGATGACAGGCTGAGCCGGGGCATGCGGCCATTGCCAAACCGCGATCGGCCACCTAAACTCGATCATGGAGGCCGGTATTCATGAATATTCTCGTGGTCGAAGACAACAAGCCGGTAAGCATGCTCATCTGCCGGGTGGTGGAGGAGCTGGGTTGTTCCTATATTCTGGCCGCCGACGGCGAGGCTGCGCTCAAACTCTTCGAACAGCGCAACGTCAAGGCCATGGTCGTGGATGTGGAACTGCCCGGGCTGGACGGCTTTCAGGTCGCGCAGGACGTACGTGAACAGGCCGGTGCCGGCTTTCCCATCCTGTTCATCTCCGGCAACACCGGCGAAGCCTACCGGCAACAGGCCCGGGACGCGGGCGCGGACGAATTTCTTCCCAAACCATTGCGTCCCGGCCACCTCAAGGACACACTACGCCGCCTGCTCCCCCAGCCCAGCCTGTCCTGATACAGCGCGTACGCTCACATGCGTGATCCGTGCAAGCCGGGGGAGGCCCGCGTTACTTGACCGGCCCTTCACGGGGAAGACAGTACGCTGCAGGAACATGTGACGGCACAACAGGAACCGGACAATCTCATGCAAGACGTTCCCGCTCTTTACCGCCAGATCATCCAGTCCGTCGGCGAGGACCCGGAGCGCGAGGGATTGCGGGACACCCCGCAACGCGCTGCCGACGCCATGGCGTTTCTCACGCACGGCTATAATCAGACTCTGGATGATATCGTGAACGGCGCCGTGTTCGAATCCACCACGGATGAAATGGTGGTCATTCAGGACATTGAGCTGTATTCGCTGTGCGAACACCACATGCTGCCGTTTATCGGCAAGTGCCATCTTGCCTACATCCCCAATGGCAAGGTGCTGGGGCTGTCCAAATTCGCGCGCATCGTGGATATGTATGCGCGCCGGTTGCAGATCCAGGAAAACCTGACCCAGGATATTGCCTACGCGATCCAGTCCGTTACGGATGCGCGCGGGGTGGGTGTAATCATCGAGGCCCGGCATCTGTGCATGATGATGCGCGGCGTGGAAAAACAGAACTCCGCCATGACGTCATCGGTTATGCTGGGCAACATGCGCCGCTCCGCTACCACGCGCAAGGAATTCCTCTCGCTGATCGGCAAGGGCTGACAGGCTGCCGAACCCCCGGGCAGTCAGCGTGGTCGGAAGCATACAGCAGGCGCGCGTTGTCGCGACGAGGCGTTGGAATCCCTTGCCCCGGCGACAACATCCAGCGGACAAGCGCGTCAGGACCAGCCCAGCGACACCCGAATGGGCTCACCCGGTTCTTCCGGTGTCCCCACCATCTCGTCGTAGGGCGAATCATGGAGCAACACCGCCTGCTCCACCTTGAGATGGGTGAGTGCATTGCGTGCATGCTCCACACCATTGAATCGCATCACCCTGCCCTGACTGTCACAGAGCACATAAGTGGCATCATCCAGCTCCACTTCCACGGTGCACACGGACATGGTGACCGAGCGCACGGTCAGGCACGGAATGGTGCGATCCCGCAATTCAGCTTCGGTGATCTTCATAACTAGGCTTGGACCTCGCTAACAGGGGCCGTCAGGGCCTACCCCGGGTCGGCACTGGGACGGGACATTCCGAATTTTTCCCGCTGACGCAGATCATGGAGATACATCTCCAGTTCCTTCTCTGCCTCCTCGCGGGATTCAAAGGGACCCTGAATGGTATTCTCCCGCGTGGTAAAAAACCACTGCCCTTCCTCACAGAAGAAACGATCGGAACGGAACCGGGTCTGATCTTTCTCGCCTTCCCGATGGGCCATGACACCTCCCTGATTGATTGTTTTTTGATCAATCCTAGCAGCGCCATTCAGGCCTGACCACCCCCGGCAGGGCCCAATTCACGCCGGAATTCCGCCAGCAGGGCCTCATCATGTTCCGGCCACGACGGCGCCAGCGCATCCAGGGTCCGGTCCAGTAGCGCCGCCACCAGGGTGCGTGCCCGACCCCGGTCGTCCGCCGGAATCAGGTACCAGGGCGCCCGGTCCGTATGGGTTGCCCGCAGGGTCTCGTCAGCCAGGGTCAGGTAATCCCGGCGTTGCCGGAAATTGCGCAAATCCGACGCATCGAATTTCCACTGCTTGCGGGGATCTTTCAGCCGCTCCACCAGGCGCGCCCGGTGTTCCTCTTCGGATAGATGCAGCCAGCATTTGATGATGGTCGTGCCGGAATGCACCAGATGACGTTCGAAGGCATTGATCGCCCTGTGACGTTCGGCCCAGTCCGGCTCCACCCGGGGTGAACGCACCGGCCAGAGCCGCTCGGCCAGCACCGCCTCATAGTAACTCCGATTGAACGCCACCACTTCCCCCGGAGCCGGCAACAGCGGCCAGGCGCGCCAGAGAAAGTCGTGTTCCACTTCAGCCCCGGCGGGCGGACCGAACGGCCATACACGAAATCCCGCTGGATCCAGGCCCCGGGCCAGATGCCGCAACAGGCTGTTCTTGCCACTGGCATCCACCCCCTGAACCACCAGCAAAAGGGCATGCTCTCTGCGCGCGTGAAAGCAGCGGTGCTTATCCCGCAGCCCCTTGATGACATCCGCGGCCTTCACGCCCGGATCGGATGCCTGTGCCGAAAGCTCGGTGAGATCATGCCGGTCCTGCGACCAGCGCCAGTGCTCCGGATCCAGCGTCATGGTGAATACCGTTATTGTGGCGGAGGTTCCCAAGATAGAGCACGGGGACTCTGCGCGCAAAAAAATAGCCCCGCCGAAGCGGGGCTATTGGTTGCACGAGGAATGAACACCTCACTATTCGAAGGTTTCACTCTTCTCCGCGCGATCCACCAGGGACTGCGGCGGCTCGAAGCGTTCGCCATAATCCCGGGCCAGTTCCCGTGCCCGTTCGACGAAGCCCTTGAGCCCACCTTCGTACTGGTTCATGTACTGCACCACGCCGCCGGTCCAGGCCGGGAAACCGATGCCGAAGATGGAACCGATATTGGCGTCCGCCACGGACTCGATTACGCCCTCGTCGAAACAGCGCACGGTATCCAGGGCCTCGGCAATCATCATCCGTTCCTGCATGTCCCGGAACGGCAGCTGCTTGTTGCCACCGAAGGCATCCTTGAGGCCGGACCAGAGATACTTGTTACCGCTTTCCGGGTACTCGTAGAAGCCGGCGCCGGCCGCCTTACCCTCGCGTCCCAGCTCGTCGATCATCTTGTCGACCACCGCCTCGGACGGATGCGGCTGCCAGGTCTTGCCCTCGGCCTCCCACGCCGCCTTGGTTTCCTCGCGCAACTTGCGCGGCAGCGTCAGCGTCAGCTCGTCCATGATGGCGAGCGGACCCACCGGATAACCGGCCTGGGCCGAAGCCTGCTCGACGGATGACGCCGGCACGCCCTCGCCCAGCATGGCCAGACCTTCGTTGATGAAGTTGCCGATCACGCGCGTGGTAAAGAAGCCGCGCGCATCGTTGACCACGATGGGCGTCTTCTTGATCTGGTGCACATAATCGTAGGTCTTGGCCAGGATCTCCGGATCCGTCTTCTCGCCACAGATGATTTCCACCAGCGGCATCTTGTCCACGGGCGAGAAGAAGTGGATCCCGATGAAGTTCTCCGGCTTCTTGACCCCGTCCGCCAGCCCGGTAATGGGCAGCGAAGAGGTGTTCGAACCCAGCACCGCATCGGACTGAACCACGTCCTCGATCTCCTGGAAGACCTTGTGCTTGAGGCCGGTATCCTCGAATACGGCCTCGATGACGAAGTCGCAGCCGTCCAGATCCTCGGCCTTGTCCGTGGGTTTGATCTGATCCAGGATGCCCTGCTTTTTCTCTTCGTTCATCTTGCCGCGCTTGACTTCCTTGGCGAGCAGCTCGTCCGAGTAGCCCTTGCCCTTCTCGGCGTTGTCCGCGGAGATGTCCTTGAGCACCACGTCCATGCCGGCACGCGCGGAGACATAGGCGATACCCGCGCCCATCATGCCCGCGCCCAGAACACCGATCTTCTTCGTCTTGTACTGCTCATAGCCCTCGGGGCGACTCTCGCCGGCATTGATCGCCTGAAGGTTGAAGAAGAAGGCGGTGATCATGTTCTTCGCCACCTGGCCGGTCACCAGGTCGGTGAAGTAGCGACCCTCGATCTTGCTGGCGGCCTCGAAATCCACCCCGGCGCCTTCCACGGCGGCACACATGATGTTCAGCGGCGCGGGATAGTTCGCGCCCTTGATCTGCTTGCGCAGGTTCGCCGGGAATGCCGGCAGATTCTGGGCCATCTTGGGATTCTTGGGATCGCCACCGGGCATCTTGTAGCCCTTCTCGTCCCAGGGCTGCTGGGCCTTGGGATTGGCCTGGATCCATTCACGCGCCTTCGCGAGCATGTCCTCATTCGAGTCCACCAACTCATCGATCAAGCCGGTCTTTTGGGCCTTGTCGGCTTTCATGCGCGGGCCCTGCATGAGCACATTCATGAGCCCGTCCTGAATGCCCAGCATGCGGGTCACGCGCGTGACACCGCCACCGCCGGGCAGCAGGCCCAGGCTCACTTCGGGCAGACCGAACTGCGCCTTGGGATCATTGATGGCAATGCGATGATGACAGGCCAGCGCGATTTCCAGACCGCCGCCCAGGGCCGTGCCGTTCATGGCCGCCACCACGGGCTTGCCCAGGGTTTCCAGCACGCGCAGCTGACGCTTGATCTCTTCCACGCCCTCACGAATGCGCGGTGCATCCTCCGGCGTGGCCTTCAACAGATCATTGAGATCGCCGCCGGCAAAGAAGGTGCTCTTGGCGGAGGTGATAATCACGCCCGCGATGTCGTCGATTTCCTTTTCCAGCCGCGCGACCGTGTCGGCCATGGAACGGGCATAAAGCTCGTTCATGGTGTTCGCGGACTGGTTGGGGTCGTCCAGGGTCAGGGTGACGATATTGTTCGCATCCTTGTCCCACTGAATCGCTGTCTGTTCGCTCATAATCTCTACTCCGAATCCGGTCCGCTTAGACGCGTTCAACCACGGTGGCAATACCCTGACCACCGCCTACACAGAGGGTGCACAGGCCGTACTTCTGATCACGGCGCTCGAGTTCATCCAGCACCGTGCCCAGAATCATGGCCCCGGTAGCCCCCAGCGGGTGGCCCATGGCAATGGCGCCGCCGTTCACATTCACCTTCTCCTCGGGCAGGTCCATGTCGCGCATGAAGCGCAGGACCACGGAGGCAAAGGCTTCGTTGATTTCCACCAGATCAATCTGATCAATGGTCATGCCCGCCTTGGCCAGCGCCTTTTTCGACGCCGGCGCCGGGGCGGTGAGCATAATGGTGGGATCGGCGCCGCTCACCGCGGTGGCGAGAATACGCCCGCGCGGCTGCATGTTCATGTCCTTGCCTACCTGCTCGTTGCCGATGGCCACCATGGCGGCGCCGTCAACAATACCGGAGGAGTTGCCGGCGGTGTGTACGTGATTGATGGACTCGATCCAGTGGTACTTCTGCAGCGCCACCTCATCAAAACCGCCCATCTCGCCCATCATGGCAAAGGCCGGTTGCAGACCGCTGAGCGATTCCGCCGTGGTGCCCGGCCGCACGTGCTCGTCCTGCGCCAGGATCACCTCGCCGTTCATGTCCCGCACCGGAACCACCGAACGGTCGAACTTGCCCTCTTTCCAGGCCTGTTCCGCCCGGTTCTGGGACTGCGCCGCAAAACGGTCCACATCGTCGCGGGTAAAGCCTTCCATGGTCGCGATCAGGTCGGCGCCGATACCCTGGGGGACGAAACCGGTCTTGTAGTTGGTTTCCGGATCCATGGCCAGCGGACCGCCGTCCGAGCCCATGGGAATGCGGCTCATGTGTTCCAGTCCGCCACAGAAGATCAGGTCATCCCAGCCGGAGGCCACTTTCTGAGCCGCGGTGTTCACCCCTTCCAGGCCCGAGGCGCAGAAACGGTTGAGCTGGTAACCGGCCACGGTATCCGGCAAGCCCGCCAGCATGGCGGTGGTCTTGGCGATGCAGGCCCCTTGATCACCAATGGGCGTGACACAGCCCATGATCAGGTCATCGATGCGGTTGGGATCCATATCCGGGAAACGGCGCTGCAACTCGTGCACCAGTCGCACCCCCAGGGTGATGGGCTTCACTTCATACAGCGAACCCTCGTTCTTGCCCTTGCCGCGGGGCGTGCGAATCGCGTCGTAAATAAAGGCTTCGGTCATAAGAGACTTTCCTCTCGCCATGAGTACTGGAAGACGGCCACGCCAATACCGGCCGTCCTCAAGGTTCGAATGCGCGGTGATCGGGCTGTTGAACGGTGCCGGCCTCAGGCCGGGACGCGCCGGGGACCGCGAACCGGGCCGAAAAGACGCATGTAGCGCCTTTTCAACCGCGAGGCAGAATGCCTGAGCGGCTTCTGGCTTCACAATGACGAGAGAGCTCAAAACCATTGAGCGGAACGGACAGCCTGCCGGCAACATTGACCCGTCCCCTGCCCCGCACTAGGGTTGGCGCACATTCCCCGGGAGCCAGGTTATGAGACATTCCATCGACGTCGCCGGATCACTGCTGGCCACGCTCAATCAGCAGGGCCGCGGTATCCGCATCGGCTCGGCGGGCCGCCAGCCGGCCGAGTTGCTGGAACTCTACGACATGGAGGGCTGCCCCTTCTGCCGGGTGGTGCGCGAGGCGCTGACGGATCTGGATCTGGACGCCATGATCTATCCCTGTCCCAAGGCCGGGGACCGCTACCGCCCGCTGGTGGAAAAACTGGGCGGCAAGCAGCAGTTTCCCTTTCTGATGGATCCGAATACGGACACCGCCCTCTACGAGTCCGGCGACATCATCGACCACCTCTATGCCACCTACGGCAGCGACCCAGCGCCGCCGGCGTGGCTGGTGAAGTCGCTGTATACGCTCAGCTCCGCGGGCACCTCCGCCCTGCGGCTGGGCCAGGGCACCCGGGCGCTGGAGAATCACCCGGCCGAGCAGCCCCTGGAACTCTACAGCTTTGAAGGCAGCCCCTTCGCGCGGATCGTGCGCGAGCTCATGACCGAGCTGGAAATCCCCTATGTGCTGCGCCAGAGCGGCCGGGATCAGGCCCGGGACTGGGTGCTGCCCCCCATGCGTCAGCGGCTTTTCCCGGATTATGAACCCTCCCAGCGCAATCGCCGGGCCCTGCTGCAACGCACCGGCGATGTGGCCATTCCCTATCTGATCGACCCCAATACCGGCACCGAGCTCTATGACTCGGAACGGATTACCGACTATCTGCTGAACACCTACGCCGACTGAAGCCAGCCGCCGGGCGCTCCGCGTCCGGCATGCCGGGTATGACCTGCCGCAAAGGCATTGCTATATCCAATTCGTTTTCTATGCCAGCAGGCTGTTTTGCCCGCGTACGCGGGCACACGGCCAAGTGGGGCGAATTGAGCGCAACCTGGCAGGTTTCACGCGCAACCCGGCGTACCCGGCTCAAGGCTGTTTTCGCCAAGACCGGCATGAGACGTCAGAGTGAGCTGGTTCGGCTGCTGGCGGGCGCGCCCTGGAAGCTCATGCACCCGTCCGACGAGCCCACCACGCCCATCTACCCTACTGGGCAGAAACCAGCAAATTGGGGTTGAAGGACGCATCCCGGAAACGATCCCGATAGGTCCGCGCGAACTCGCGCACTCGCGGGTTGTCGTGCTCCTGCCCCTGGTGCTTGAGCCAGGCGGACAGCGTCATGGTACCGACTTGCGTGTCAATACGGGTATCCGGCGACACGCCCAGATCAATCACCGCGTATTCCAGATTTTCCGCCTGCCGCTCGTCCACCAGGGTCCGCAGCAAGGTCCGGCCGTTGCAGTCCATTTCCAGCAGCCGGGGCGCATCGGCGAACTCCATGCGCTCTTCTTGCAACAGCGTGTTCACCGTCGCCGGCAGGCCACTATCCAGCTGGGCCGCCTGACACAATTGCCGGTCGGTGTTCTTGTCCACCAGCTCGGCTGCCGCTGCCAACGGCAGCAATAACACAACAAAGAAAACCCGGCGCATCGTGTTTGCCTCCCTCTTGATCAGCGCGGCGAAATTATAAGAAAAAATGCTGTTAATGCGAGGCGAGAACGACACATTTATCAGAAATAAGGATGACTGGTGGGTCGCTTCCATCGCGGAGCTGACCCCGGCCGGCTTGAGCGCTACACTGTGGGCATTTCCGCAAAGAAAGAGACACAGGGCCATGCGATCCGCTCATGCCCTCTGGGGCGCCATTGTGCTTCTGGTATCCGCCTGTCAGTCCGGCCCGGAGCCGGAATACACCGGCTGGATCGGGCGCACCCCGGAGGGGCCCGACGTTGCGCTCGCGGACTATGAACCACCGCGGGAGGTGGGCCTGTTCCGCTTTCAGGGCGAAATGGATTTTCCGGACCGGAGCATGCGGATGTTCCGCTATGAAAACCGGGCCAACGCGGACGACAAGATCGATGTAGCGCTTTATCCGTTGCCGCCGGGCTGGTCGGACATGTCCGGCGAGCGTGCTGTGGCCGGCCATTACGGCACCGTCAAACAGGATATGGCTGAGCGCCTGACCCGGCGCAACGATTCCAGCGTCGAAATCATGGAAGAGCAGATTCTCTCCCTGGCGGGCGCGAAGAACCCGGTAGCTGAAGGCGTCTTCCGCGAAACGGCCGATAACTGGACTCGTACCCTGGTGCTGCAGGTTGCCATGCGGGCGCCGGTCTTCGTGCGGGTAACGGCGGACTATTCGCAAGAAAATGGAGGCAGCGAAGACCGGCTGGAACGCATTCGCACCGCCACACAAGCCTTTCTCGAGCAGGGCAAAGTGTCTCCGGCGGAGCCGGCTGAGTAAGCCCGCCCATGTCGGAAGCGGCGTTTCCTCCCCTGACCCCGGCCCGGCTGCACTGGGATGGCGATACGCCCCGGGCGCTGGACTACGGGGACCACTATTTCGCCCGCGGTCGGGGGGCGGCCGAATCCCGGGCCGTTTTCCTGGCCGGCAATGGACTGCCAGCCCGCTTCGCGCGTGTGTCGACGGAGGCGGACTTCGTGCTGGGCGAGACCGGCTTCGGTACCGGTCTGAACTTTCTCTGCGCCGCTGAGTGCTTTCTGGAACACGCGCCGTCGGGCGCACGCTTGCACTATTTGAGCACGGAACTTCATCCGCTTGAGGCCACTGACCTGGAGCAGGTGCTGCGTCATGCCCCCGACCCGAGGGGCCTGGCCGGAGAGCTGCACAGGCACTATCCCCCGCCCACACCCGGCTTCCACCGGTTGACCCTGGCCGACGGCCGCATTGTGCTGACCCTGCTCCTGGGCGAAGCCACCGCCCGGCTGAGGGAGATGGACGCCGAAGTCCATGCCTGGTTTCTGGACGGCTTCGCGCCGGCGCGCAATCCCGGCCTCTGGCACACGGATCTCTTCGCCGAACTGGCACGGCTGAGCGGGCCCGGCACAACCCTGGCCACCTATACCGCGGCCGGTTTTGTACGCCGGGGTCTGGAAGCTGCGGGTTTCCGCATGGAGAAAGTCCCCGGTTTCGAGGGCAAGCGCCATCGGCTCAACGGAACCATGCCGCAGGCAGGCCGGACCCGTACGCACTGCCCGCGCGACAACATCACCATCGTGGGCGCGGGGCTGGCGGGCGCCACCACGGCCCGGGCTCTGGCCGAGCGTGGTCACAGCGTACGCATGCTGGACGCGGAGGGCGTGGCGGCAGGCGCGTCGGGCAACCGGGCGGGCGTGCTCTATACCACCCCGAGTGCCCATCCCACCGCCCAGAACCGTTTCTACCAGGCCAGCTTCCTCCAGGCCCTGCACTGGCTGCGCCGCTACGGCTTTCCCCGGACTGCCGGCGAAGGCGCTCTGGCGGGCGTCGTTCAGCAGCCCGCCGACGCGCGCAGTAGCCGCAAGATGCAAAAGGCCCGGGACAGCGGCCTCTGGCCACCGGAACTGGCCGCATTCTCCGAAGTGGACGGCGAACCGCCCCTGGAACTGCCCGGTGGCGGCTATATCGCACCGGCCGCATGGTGCGCCTTCCTGCTGGACCATCCCGGCATTGCCGTGGAACAGGCGCGCGTACACGCCCTGACGCCGGACGGGGGAGGCTGGCAACTGGATACCGATCAGGGCCGATTCCGGGCTGATGCGGTGATACTGGCCAATGCCGGCGATGCCCGGACCCTGGCCGAACTGGCATTTCCGCCGTTACACCGGATCCGGGGCCAGGTCACCCATGTGCGCGCCACCGCGGAATCCATCCGCTGGCGCCGGGCCTGCTGCCATCGCGGTTATCTCACGCCCGCGCTGGACGGCATCCATTGCGTGGGGGCTACCTTCGACCCCCGTGATCCCGACCCGGCCGCCCGGGATGCCGATGACCACGCCAACCTGGAGACCCTGCGCCGCTACCGCCCGGAGGACTGGCAAGCGCTGGGCGGAGAGTCCATCGAAGTGGTGGACCAACGCGTGGGCTTTCGCTGCCAGAGTCCGGATTTTCTGCCGCTGGCCGGACCGGCCGTCCAGGCCGATGGCCAGGCTCTGGCCGGACTCTATCTCAATATTGCCCATGGCGCCCGCGGCATAACGGGCACCCCCCTGTGCGCCGAGGTACTCGCCGCGCACATCGACCGGGAGCCCGCGCCCGTAGACCGGGAACTGCTTGAAGCCCTGCTGCCAAAACGCTTTACTGGAGCCTTGAATACCACAGGAGCCGTTTCATGACCCTGCCCGTAACCGCACTCTATACCGCCCTCTTTCTCGTCCTGATGGTGGGGCTGTCCATTCAAGTGGTGCGTATGCGCATGCGTGAAGGCGTTTCCCTGGGCGACGGCGAAAGCAAACCCCTGCGTCAGGCCATTCGCGTTCACGGCAATGCCGCCGAGCATATCCCCTTTTTCCTCATCGGTCTGGGGGCACTGGAATCGTTGTCCGCGGCCGCTACGGCCCTGCTGCTCTACGGGGCTGTCTTTTTCCTGGCCCGGCTGGCCCATGTGGCCGGGCTCAGCCAGCGCCGCACCGTCAATCCGCTGCGCCAGGGCGGTGTCCTGGTGTCCTGGCTGATCATGCTGACTCTGGCCATTCACTTGCTGATCCTGGCCATCCCGCAGATCTGAGGAGCGCTGTCCATGCCCGGTATCCGGACCCGTTTGACCCGACTGGCGCTGCGCGCGCGCATCAAGCGCGAATGTCCTGACCCTGACTTCACGGTGCGTCATCTGCGACGCGTGATGGCCGCGCCGCCGCTGCTCACGCGGTTGCCCGTGGGCGCGCATCGCGAGTCCGTGGAGCTAAACCAGGACTTGTGGGCCACCCGGATTCACGCTGATAACGCCCGGTACACCGTCCTCTACGTCCACGGGGGCGCCTTCATGGCCGGCGACACCACAACCTACCATGCCATGGCCGGTTATCTGGCACGCAAGCTGCCCGGCGAGGTTTATCTGCTGGATTACCGGCTGGCGCCGGAGCACCCCTATCCGGCGGCGCTGGATGATTGCATGAACGCCTACCGCGCCCTGCTGGATCAGGGCGTGGATCCGGAGCATATGATACTCGCCGGGGATTCCGCCGGCGGCAACCTGACCCTGGCCACCCTGTTGCGCGCCCGGGACGAAAACCTGCCCCTGCCCCGCTGCGCGGTGACCTTTTCGCCCTCCTCGGATGCCACCTGCCGGCTGCCCAGTATCGACGGCAATAACCGCAGCGATGTCATGCTCACAGCCAGCATGATCCGTCAGGCCGCCGCCATCTATCTCAATGGCATTGATCCGCGTACGCCCGGGGCTTCGCCCTTGCACGGCGAATATCAGGGTCTGCCACCGTTGCTTTTTACCACCAGCGAAAACGAATGTCTTCGGGACGACTGCTATGCGGCCCTGAACAAGGCCCGGGAGGCGGGTGTGACCGCCCGCCTGGTGACACGCAAGGACATGCCCCATGTCTGGCCCATCTTTTATCCGCTCATGCCGGAGGCGAAAAAAGATCTCCAGCAGGCCGTGGCCTTCATGCGCGCGCCGGGCTGATCAGCGCGCATCGGCGGGCAATTCCTCGCGACGAAGAATGTTGACGGTTTCACTGTGCTCGTCGAACCAGACCACAGCGTCGCCGCGCTCAAGGTGCCGGTGCACCTGGGCCACCCGGGTATCCAGCGGCGTTTCCTGGTCGGCACCGTACTCCGTACCCTCGCGGGTGACATAGTCCTCGATCAGATTCCGAAGCGTTGCTTCTTCCAGCTCGGTCCAGGGCACAATCATCCCGCCTCCGGGTTTCGGTTATCCAGGATTCCGCTCCCCCGATAGAACCCCGGGGTCACGCCCCCAAGGGTTTGGTTCACGCCCCATGGGCGTGACCCTTCGGGCCATGTTCTTTTTCGCTCGGCTCGGCGTTGCGCCTCCTACCCGTACAGGCAGTACGGCGCCGTCGGCGCGCCTTGACCCGAACGAAAAAGGACAATGGTTAACCCCTTTGGGGCCTGACCCCGGGGTTCCTACGACACCGCGCCTTCACGGGCCCACTCGCAGCGAACCCGAAGCGGCTGATCACTGGGTTCATGACACAGATCCGCGCACTCCCAGACAAAGGTATGCACGCCGGCGAGTTCGGTCTCCAGATGGACGACGGCGTTAACCCAGTACATACCCTTGAGCAGGGCTTCGAACTTGCCCACCCAGTGTTCCCATTCGTATTCCACGGCCCGGTAGGACATGCCGAAATGGATTACCTGGGTCTGGTAGGTGCCGCCCATGAGATCAGAGCCGGGCACCGCGAACATTTCCCGGCACAGAAAAGGCCAGGCATCCGCCTGGGGCAACTCGTTCAGAGTGCGGCGATTGTGCTCGCAACTGCGCTTGCGCTCGGCCAGGGTGCCGAACGGGAGATGCTTGATACAGCCATACACAATGGATTCGGTGTCCACATCCACCTCTCGGGCTCGGGGCTTGGCCCCATTGCAATGGATTCCGCCGGCGGGCGCAAACCCTGAACGGCGATTTCGTTCAGCCTGTGACCGGTTTCATAGGTCGCAGTCACGAATCTGACGCTGGTATTTGTTCGCACGCCGCGCCATGCGCTGCGCCGCCTTGCGGACACCGGGCTTGTTTTTCCAGGCCTGACGCTGGTAGCCGGTGGGGCCGAGATAATAGGCCAGATAGAGACTATAGGCGTCATCCAGGGGAATGCCGATACGCTCATGGGAGCGATGGTGATACCAGCCCACGAAATGCACGGAATCACCAAAGTCATTGCGATCCGCGCCGGGACGTCCCGTGGCCTGTTGATACTCTTCCCAGGTGGAGGACAACGCCTGGGCATACCCATAGGCATCCGAAGGCCGGGTCCAGGGGATAAAGCCCAGCAGTTTGGTGCGCGGCGGTCTCACACGGGCACGGTAGCCGGATTCGGTGCGGATGGTGGCCATGAGAATGGGTACGGGGACGCCGAATTCCTGTTCCACCCGCCGTGACTGGCGGTGCCAGTTGTTGAACCAGCCGCCCTTTTCCTCGAAGACGGCACAGGCATTGTTGATGCGCGCGGGCTGGGTGGCACAGCCGGTCACGATGAGCACAAGCGCCAACAGCGAAATTCGGGTCACCATCACTCCGGCTTCAAACCATGGGATTCAAACAATTCCAGCAATCCCTGCTCATCCATTACTTCTACGCCCAGATCCCGGGCCTTGTCCAGCTTGGATCCGGCGGCTTCGCCCGCCACCACACAGGCGGTCTTGCTGGAGACACTGCCGGTCACCCGGGCGCCCAGTTCTTCCAGGGCCTGTTTGGCCCGGTCCCGGGTCAACTGCTCCAGGGTGCCCGTAAGCACCCAGCTCTGACCGGCCAGCGGCAGCTCCTGCTGAGTCGCTTCCGGTTCGAACTCCCGCCAGGTAATGCCGGCATCGCGCAAGGCCTGCACCACTTCGACATTATGGGCCTGGTCGAAGAAGTGCCGGATCTGGCCCGCTACCACCGGCCCCACATCCGGAACCTGTTGCAGACTGTCTTCGTCGGCGTTCATGACCGCCTCCAGGCGGCCGAAATGCGCCTCCAGCGCCCGCGCGGTGGACTCGCCCACTTCGCGGATGCCCAGCGCATAGAGAAAACGCGCCAGGGTCGTATTCTTGCTCTGTTCCAGCGCCTGCACCAGATTGTTCGCCGACTTGTCCGCCAGGCGCTCCAGCTGCACCAGATTATCTACCTTCAGGTGGTACAGATCGGCCACATTACGCACCAGGTCGTGGTCCACCAGCGCGTCCACGATCTTCTCGCCCAGGCCGTCAATGTCCATGGCCCGTCGGGAAGCAAAGTGCTTGATGGCTTCCTTCTGCTGGGCCGGGCAAACCAGCCCGCCGGTGCAGCGCGCGATCACCTCGCCTTCCGGGCGATAGATCTCGCTGCCACAGGCGGGACAGTTCGACGGCATCTGGATACGCCGCGCGTTCTCCGGCCGGCGCTCGGCCACCACGCCCACCACCTTGGGAATGACATCGCCGGCGCGATACAGGGTGACGGTATCGCCGATACGCACATCCAGGCGCTCGATCTCGTCCATGTTGTGCAGGGTGGCATTGCTCACCGTGACGCCGGCCACGTCCACCGGATCCAGCCGCGCCACCGGCGTGATCGCGCCGGTACGGCCCACCTGGAATTCCACGTCCCGCAGCACGGTCAGTTCCTCGCGTGCCGGAAACTTGTGCGCCAGCGCCCAGCGGGGCTCGCGCGAGCGAAAGCCCAGCTCCCGTTGCCAGTCCAGCCGGTCCACCTTGTAGACCACACCATCGATGTCGTAGTCCAGTTGATCGCGGCGCGCGAGGATATCCCGGTAGACGGCCAGCAGTTCCTCTACCCCGATACAGTGCGAGCGCTCGGGACTAATGATGAAATCCCAGCCGGTCAACAGATCCAGGGTCGCGTCATGGGTCTCCGGCCAGCTCTGTCCCTCGAGCCGGGCCAGGCTGTAGCCCATGAACTGCAAGGGCCGCTCGGCGGTAATACGTGAATCCAGCTGGCGCAGGCTGCCGGCGGCGGCATTGCGCGGATTGGCAAAGGGCGCCTCGCCGCGCTGGCGGCGGCGTTCATTGAGCCCCTCGAAGCCGCGATGGGGCATGACCACCTCGCCGCGGACTTCCAGCACCGCGGGCGGGTCGTCGTCGTTCAGCACCAGGGGGATATTGCGGATGGTACGCGCATTGGCCGTGATGTCCTCACCCGTGCCGCCATCCCCGCGGGTGGCCGCACGCACCAGATCGCCATTCTGATACAACAGGCTTACCGCGCTGCCGTCGAACTTGGGCTCGGCGACATAATCAACCTTTTCGACGCCCAGCGCTTCCCGCACGCGCCGATCAAAGGCGATCACCTCGTCATCTTCCCGGGCATTGCCCAGCGAAAGCATGGGCACTTCATGACGAACGGTGTCGAATTCAGTCAGCGGCGCCTCACCCACGCGCCGGGTGGGCGAGTCGGAACGCGCCTTGTCCGGGTACTGTGCCTCCAGTTCCTGCAGCTCACGGAAGGCACGGTCGTATTCGGCGTCCGGCACAGCCGGATCGTCGAGAATATAGTACCGGTAGCTCCAGTGGTTGAGCTGTTCGGTGAGTTCGCGGATGCGCTGATCAGGGTCACTGGTCATGACGTACGCGCTGGCGGCGCTCGAACTCCCGAACCCGCTCGTGCAGGTGTTCCACGGTCTGGGGCGTGAGCACGCTGTGTTGCTCGTCGCGCAGCTCACCGTCCAGCGACTGGGCGATCTTGCGCCCCGAGGCCAGCATGCGATCCAGCGCTTCCCGGGGCCGGCTGGGGCCGGGCAGTTTCAAAAAGAAAGACAGCGCGCTGAATTGCTCTTCTTCCATGGTGTCGATATCGAAGATGCCCGGCTCCAGGGCATTGGCCATGCTGAACTGCAGTTCTTCGCGTCCGTTTTGCGATTCATGACGGTGGAAGATGCTCATTTCGCCGAAGCGCATCCCCTGTTCCAGCAACTGGCGCAACAGCGCCTGTCCGTCGAACTTGTGGGGTTTCGGCGCCATGACATGGACCACGATGACTTCCAGAATCTCGCCGGTGTCGGCCGGGGATTCAGGCTCCGGTTCCGGCTCCCGGGTCTCCGGAAACAGCGCCTGCTGCTCCGCGTCGGGCGACGAGGCCGCCGAGGCCTGCTCCTCGGCCTCCATGACCAGCGGCGGCGCCTGCTCGTCATCGTCCTCGCCGTGCGATGCGCCGGACCCCGGCCGCACCACCCGGGCACTGCCGCCGGGCAGCTCCGGGTTGGTGTCGTCGTCCGCCTCGGGCGCGTCGCTGAAACGCGGATCCACCTTGATGCGCAACCGGCTGCGGTGCTCGCGCACCATGCGCCGTACGCCGTCGGCGACGATCAGCAGGATCAGAATGATCAGAATCCCGATCAGTGTTTCCAGGTTCAGTCCCATAACCCCCGTGCCTCGTGATTCCCTGTCGCGGACCCGGTGCATGCGGGTCTCCGTTTCAACGGACAGGCCCGTTCCGCCGAGGTTCCACGCGCCTGTATCCCGACGTGATCTAGATCGCGGCCATTTCCGTGGCCTCATCCACGTCCACCGCCACCAGCCGGGATACGCCCGGTTCCTGCATGGTAACCCCCATCAGGCTGTGCGCCATCTCGATGGTGATCTTGTTGTGTGTGATATAGATAAATTGCACCCGACTGGACAGCTCCTTCACCAGATTACAGAAGCGGGTCACATTGGCGTCGTCCAGGGGCGCATCCACCTCGTCCAGCATGCAGAACGGCGCCGGATTCAGCTGGAAAATCGCGAATACCAGCGACAAAGCCGTGAGCGCCTTTTCGCCGCCCGAGAGCAGGTGAATGGTGGAGTTCCGCTTGCCCGGCGGGCGCGCCATGATGGTCACGCCCGTATCCAGCAGGTCCTCGCCCGTGAGCTCCAGATAGGCGTGGCCGCCGCCAAAGACCTTGGGGAAGAGTTCCTGGAAGCCCTTGTTGATCCGCTCGAAGTACTCCTTGAAGCGGGTGCGGGTTTCCTTGTCGATCTTGCGGATGGCGTTTTCCAGCGTCTGCAGGGCGTCGTTGAGGTCGCTATCCTGCTTGTC
>CAJXLA010000034.1 GCA_913055795.1 uncultured Alcanivorax sp.
GAAAAGCGCCGCCGGAGCCAGCAAAAATACACTATCCCGTTAAAGAACTGTCCAAATGAGGTTGACAGCTTCCGCTTTCTCTTGTGGTTGGTGCTGCAATACGGCCATGAAGAACGGGCGACAAGCTTTTACACGGAACGAATCCTCCGGGCCTGGCCCTGGCTGCTGGATGAGCTGGAAGAACACCCGTACAGGACGCGCGAAGCACAGTTCGAAAGTATTTGCTGTGTGCGCGGTTTTCAGCGATGGCTCGGATGGCTGGGCTTTGTTTTTGTGGAACGCGAAAGGTTCCCGGAAGCGGAGGTCATGGTTCAGGCAACGCTCTTGCTTACGCACTGCTGGGCCTTGCGCAACTGAAAAGCTGCTGGACGGGAAACCCCGGACTTTCCGGGCCCTTGGCAGTGGCGTTTGAATAGCCGGGACCGCACCGGGCTCGAGCCTGCCCCCATCCTGGGAACCTGGGTGACCCGGCCGAGGGTCCGCCCGGGCGGGACCGGTTACCGGCCGGCAACCGGCGCAGAACCCCCGTCATCCGGGCGTAAAGGCCCAACGGGGCCCATCCTGACCGGCCATACGGCTGGGCCGGTATTGCCAGGGCGGCGCCCGGGTCGTAGCATATGGATATCGGGGCGACTGACCGGGTGAGATCGAGCGCCCCCCAGCCGCGAAAGCGGTGCTCGCGCAAGGCGGGCCGATACTCCGAAAGGGGTTAAGTGGTACCCGGAGCGTAGTATAAGGAAGGCGCCCTCCCGGGGCGCCTTTTCTTTTTCAAGACTTCCCTTTCACTGTGAACGCAGGTTGTCTTAGATAGGTCTTCCCGCAGAGCAGTTGGAAGCCCATCTTACCCTCCCTTATTTTGGGTTCGCCGTAACCTGGCGTTAGCTGGTAGGCGCTCTCCACGATCATGTGCAGGTCATCAGGACTGGTCTTCGGCGTTCTTTTGATTTCAAAGAACACATAATATGGCCCCTTAGGGCTCTCAAGACGGACAATATAGACCCAATTCCGCTCCTCAGCCGTTTGCTTAACCTGCGCCCGTGGGTCGTTCAGATCGACCAGGTACCGGCGTAGCTCCAGCGAAAGCGCGAACCGATCCGGACAGAATTTTCGGGGATTGCCGTGCTGATCCGGGAAGACATCTTCGCTAATGTTGTTTTCCCCATCGTGCAGGCCTCGCGAGAAGCAATGGTTGGTATACCGGACGTGGACCTGAAGGTTTTTCCTCGCCTTTTTGCTCGGCACCATCATCTGGAACGGCTCCAGATGGGTGAACTCGATCACCTCTCCGTCGATTTCCAGCGGCGGAACGTAGGGCTCCTGTACGGGCATGCCAAACGCTCCCTGTACCCCGGTTCGTCGCAAAACCGCCCAGCCTATCTGCTGTGACGGCGTGCACAACTCGCGCCCCTATGCAAAGAGGTTCAATCTTGAACCTCCCGAGGCCTGTGGCACCTTGCGCCGGTTCAAGGTTGAACCTGCACAAGATAGAATGCGCCTGACTCCATAAAAACGATCAGGCGTACGCCTAATGCTCGAAATCCGGTTCACCGAGGACGAATTCCAGGGACTGCTGGGAAAGCTGGACGTTGCGTACAACGAGAAGCAAATCTCGATGCTCCGCGCTTTTTATGTGGACGGTGTCCACCGGAAAGACATGGGTAAATGTGGACACCCGGACAGATGAACCCTTCCGCACGTCTGCTTGAGATTTTTCCTAAAAACGCTGATACGTTGCGGGCTTAACCTGCTTTCCGTGGGCAGTGTACGCTTCCCCAGAGTGCAAGGCGCCTTTTGGTAAAAATTGGAAAAATCGGGATGCTGATTACTCGGGTTCAAATCGAGTTTTGATATGACGTAGCAGGGTTAGTAAAAACCCCAGATCCCGATCATCAAACCGCGCCAGCCCCTCCAGCGCCCAGCGTTCCAGACGCCGATGGCCATCGAGCTCCAGATTGCGCAGGAGCGCCTGGATTTCCTCCCGAGCATGGGTATAGGCGCCGGGATTAACGGCTTCCGCCGGGGATGAGCCTCGAGAATGCTCGAATAGCGCCCGCCCATACACCAGCACGGCCTGTGCCAGGTTCAGGGACGGCTGGTCGGTGGCCAGCGGCACCGTGCTCGCCGCGTGACACAGGGCCAGTTCCTCGCCGGTCAGGCCGTCACTCTCGCGGCCGAAAACCATAGCCGCGTGCTGAATGGAGGCGTGCTTGCCATCGATGGCTGTTGCCAGTGCTTCCGGGTTCGGGTAGTCATCATGTTCCATCCGTTGCCGGGCCGTAGTAGCGACGCTGAAATCCACGTCGTTCAGAGCGGACGCGAGATTTTCAAAGGTCCCGGCCTGGTCGAGGATATCGGTGCTTTCATGAGCCGCCCAGCGGGCCTCGTCTTCGAGGGCGCAGGGCTTCACCAGACGCAGCCGGTTCAGTCCCATGGTTTTGATGGCACGGCACGCCAGGCCGATATTGGCCGGGCGGGCAGGTTCGACGAGGATGAAGGTGATGTTCATGGCTGCATGGTTATGCAGGATGCCCGCAATGTCCAACTTTGTGCTGGGGTGATGTGACTAACGAAGGGGTTGGTCATGACGGAGCGAGGACGGGTTAAAGCCGACCGAGCCAGTACTGGGGGCGGCGTCGATCGTGAGCGATGGCCAGAATCTGCACCTTGTCTTCGCGCCCACGGTAAATAATGGCCAAGGGGAAGCGGTAAAAAGGCGCACGCCGGATATCCGGTTTGATTTCTACGGGCCAGGCTTTGGGGGATTGGAGGATAAGTTTCGCAAGGGCTTCGTATTCGTCGACCAGGCTGGTACCCAGTCCCGGAACACGGGACTCGTAATAGCCTACGCATTCGAGGAATTCGGCTTCCGCTGCCGGATGAAAGTCAGGGGTCATCGAATCAGTTTACGGGCCTTCTTTGCCACTTCATCGCCGGAGACGGGTTCAACACTACCCTCATCCAGCTCCCGCGCTCTGCGCCGGGCTTCGTATAGCCATTCGGATTGCAGTTCCTCGGACGACGGCGCATCGAGACTCAGCACGAGACGCTGAATCAAATCGGCTCGGTCCTCTCGGGACAGGTGCAGGGCCTGATTTTCGATCTCTTTACGGTCCATACGAAAACGCTGTGTTTAAGGAACTTGATGGAATTTTGACACGGAAAGAATCCGGGGGCTACCTCGGCCGTGCGGGGGTTATTGCCCGGAGCCGGTAATGGGACACTGGTGTTCAGGCATGGCCTTGATCTGGTCTCTTGTATCCTGAATGGCTTGGCGTGTCGGTTCCACCTGGAGGGCTTGTTCAATGGCTTTGTGGGCTCGTTCGGCGCAATCCATCTGCCGCCAGGCCTCGGCCAGGTTGTTCCAGGCGGAGGCAGCCTCCGGGCGGATCTCGACGGCCTTCTGAAAGGCGCGAATGGCGTCTTCTTTTTCGCCCCGGTTCCACTGGAGATTACCCCAGCCGAATTGCACCAGATATTTGTCCGGCCATCGTTCGACGGTGGCTTGCCAGTACGGCAGGGCGGCTTCGGGGCTCGGGGATTGTTCGAGATCGTTCAGTGCGCGGACCAGTTTTTGCGGTTCGGCCTTGGCGGGCAGCTCGCCCGGGGGCAGGACCACCATGCCCTGGTAATCCGCGCGGGCCCAGGTGCGTACGAAGCGGTTCCAGTGGGTGCCGTCACCACGGTCGGTGCCGGTGTGCAGGATTACGCGCTCGCCGTTTTCCGCATAGCCGATGACCACGGCGAAGTGCCACTGGGGCCAGAAGGAAAAAGCGAGGTTCTGCATCACCAGCACGGGTTGGCCGGCGTCGAGTTGCGCGAAGAGTTGATTCGGGGTGTCCACGGGATAGACCAGCCGCTCGCGGGCGCGGGCGGCGGCGCGCAGTTCGATCGCGAGGCTGCCCTTGCGTTCGGGCAGCCAGACTTCGTCGATCAGGGTGGCCGGCGCTACTTCATGCCCGGCCGCGCCCAGCGCCATGGCCAGCGCGGCCGGGCCGCACTGGTACTTTTCCTGGGCATAAAAGGGCACGTCCAGCTGTCTGGACGCCGGCGCTTCATCCGGTACGGGGGATGGCAGGGTCTGACAGGCCGTCAGGCCGGCGGCGAGCAGGGCCGCCGCCAGCCTCCGGAGGTGCGTCATCAATTGGCGGGTTCAATCGCCGGGAAGACGTCGGTGGCACCCAGCAGATCCAGTAGCACCAGGATCAGGATGACGCCCAGGGTAAATCCGATGACGTCCTGACCGGCGGGCAGGTTTTCGGTTTTCCGGGCCAGACGCTGGATTTCGGCGTCGGTGAGGCGGCTCAGGCGTTGCTCGATCTGTTCCGGCTTCACGCCATAGTTGGCCAGAGTCTCCCGGGCCTTCTCGCGCGAGAGCGCTGCCACGATTTGCTCTTCTTTCTGCGCGCGCTCGGCGCGGGCCAGCTCGGTTTCCGTGCCCACCATCTTGGCGTGCACGGTCGGGACCAGCAGGCACTGGCTGGCCAGCAGGAAAACGGATGCCAAGGTGGCGATGATCGAACGCGCATGCATGGGAGCGCTCCTGGTCCGCGATCGGTTTAAACACCGATCAGGAATGAAGGGTAATGACCGCATCGCCGGCTTCGCTGATCCGGCCGATCACATGACCATTGCTTCCCTTGAGACGGCAGCTTTCCAGCCAGGGTTCCACATTTTCGGTCGGTAGGGTGGCGAGCAGGCCGCCATTGGTTTGTGGATCCGTCAGCACGGTCAGCAGGGGATGGTTTTCCAGGTGGTGTTCGTAGCGGCAATGGGTCAGTTCGGCGCGGTTCGCCGGCGCCAGGGTGCTGGCAACGCCTTCGGCGGCCAGGGCCATGGCGCCGTCGAGCACGGGGACGTCGCCGGTCTGGACTTCGGCGTTCACGCCGCTCGCGATACAGAGTTCGCGAAGATGGCCGATCAGGCCGAAGCCGGTGATATCCGTGCAGGCGGTGGCGCCATGTTCCACCAGCAGCTCAATGGCATTGGCGTTGGCGGTGAGCATGGCCTCGAGGGCGGCGTCCAGCCAGGGGCCCTTGCTGCGGTGGCGCATCAGGCCGGCCAGGATCATGCCGGTGCCGAGCCCCTTGGTAAGCACTAACCGATCGCCCGGGCGTGCGCCGGATTTGTGCAGCAGGTCGGCCTCGCGGGCGGCGGCATTGATGGTGAAGCCGGCGCCCATCTGCGGACCCTCGAGACTGTGGCCGCCGGTCAGCGTGCAGCCGGCGCGGTTGAGTTCGGTCACCGCGCCCTGCATGAGTCGGGCCAGATCCTGGCCCTGCAGGCGCGGGTGGTGGACCGGCACGGTGACGGTGGCCACGGCCGAATGGGGCCGGGCATTCATGGCCCAGGCATCGCTCAGCGCATGGAGGGCGGCTATGCGGCCAAAGAGCCAGGGTTCGTCGATAAAGGCCGGGAAGTAATCCTGGGTCTGGATCAGCAACTGATCCGCCGGCCAGTCGATCACGGCGGCGTCCTCGCCGGCGTCCAGGCCCATGCGCACGTCGCGGTTGGGTACCGGCTCGAGCTGCCCCAAGGCGTCGCGCAGGGCCTCGGCGCCGATCTTGCTGCCGCAACCGGCGCAACGGGGTTCGTCGTCCGGTTCAGGCGCGGGCATTTTGCGCTCGGGCAGCTCGCTGAAGCGGTCCATGAATTTGCGGTCGATGCGGTTCTTGAGCCGCCAGAGCCCGGCGCCCTGAAACCAGTGGAAACCCCGGTTGCCGGTGGCCTCGGGCGCGCCGACGGACAGCAGGGACAGGGTTTGCTTCTGCGGCCGGTAGGGTCCGAGCCCCCGGCCCTCGGAGGCCGCACGCAGATTGCCGGCCAGCACCGGGCCCTGGCGCACGGCATGGACCCCGGAGCGGGGCACGTTATGGCCTTCGAGCCAGGCGCAGTCACCGGCGGCAAAGACGCTGTCATGGCTCACCGAACGAAGTGTTTCGTCCACCTTCACCAGGCCGTTGTCGGTGCCGGCCAGGTTGCTGTCGCGCAGCCAGGCCGGGCCCGTGGCGCCGGTACACCAGAGCAGGAAATCAAAGGTGATGCGGTCGTCGGCCAGCTGCAGTCGGTTGGCCTCGACGGCCTGCACCGGCGCCTGTTCATGGACGGTGACGCCATAGGCGGCCAGCCGCTGGCGCATGAAGGTACGGGCGCGCTCCGGGTAGCCGGGCAGTATGTGCCCGGCATCGACCAGATGCAGCTCGCCGCCGATACCGCGACGGCCCAGGGCATGGGCCACGGCCAGCACCATCTCGGTGCCGCCGGCGCCGGCGCCCACTACCGCGATGCTCGGCTGCTCGCCCGGGCGCAGCTCGTCCAGCAGCGCATTCCAGCGGTGGCGGAAGCTGCTCACCGGCTTGACCGGCACGGCGTGCTCGCGCGCGCCGGGTACGGCGTCCAGCGCGGGCGTGGCGCCCAGATCCAGGCTGGCCAGGTCATAGTCCAACGCCGGGCCCTCGGCCAGGGTCAGGAGGCGCCGGTCCGGATCGATGAAGTTTATCCGGTCGCGCACGAAGCGCACCCCCGCCCAGTGGCAGAGCCGGGCCAGATCGATATGGCTGTCCTCGAGACTATAGTGGCCCGCGACCCAGCCCGGCAGCATGCCGGAATAGGGCGTGAGGCTCTCGGGCGAGACCAGGGTGATCCGCGTATCGGCGACCGGTTCCATGGCCAGCATGCGCACGGCCAGGGCATGGCTGTGGCCGCCGCCCACCAGCACCAGATCATGGCTTGCCGGCTGTGTCATCACAGCTTGAGCTCGCCTTCCAGATAGCACACCGCCTCGCCCCGCACGACAATGCGTTCGGGCCCGTAGCGGCAGAACAGCCGGCCGCCGCGGGGTGAGACCTGGTGCAGCTCCAGTGCCTCACGGCCCAGACGCTCGCGCCAGTACGGCACCAGGGAACTGCAGGCGGAGCCGGTGACCGGGTCTTCGTCCACGCCCTGGGACGGGGCGAAAAAGCGATAGGCTGCGTCGGCTTCGTCGCCCGGTGCCGTCAGGGTGACGCCGAACAGATCCAGGGCCTTGAGCGCTCGCATGTCCGGCTCCACCGCCCGGACACCGGCTTCATCGTCCAGCACCACCAGGGTATCCCGCGCTTCCAGCACGGCCCGGGCGCCGTCGAGTCCCAGGGCTTCCAGCAGCCCCGGGTACGGCGCCACCGCCACCGGGGGCCAGCAGGGCAGGGCCATGCTGATGGTGTCGTTCTCGCGCATGACTTCCAGCGGGCCACTGGCGGTGGTGAAGTGAATGCGGTTGTAGGGAAAGTCCAGCCGGTGAAAGAGCACCCAGGCGCTGGCCAGGGTGGCGTGGCCGCAGAGCTTCACTTCATGGGTGGGTGTGAACCAGCGCAGGTGGTAGTCCGCTTCCTTCGACGGCACCAGAAAGGCGGTTTCCGAGAGGTTGTTCTCCGTGGCGATCTGGCGCAGCAGCTCGTCGTCCGGCCAGGTGTCCAGCGGCACCACGGCCGCCGGATTGCCGTGAAAGAGCTGATCGGTAAAGGCGTCCACCTGAAAGAGTTTCATGAGTCGTCCGTCAGTAAGCGGTGGCCGGAGTCTGAAGTCGCAGTCGCCGGCGCAGTATACGCGAGAAGGCGTCCACGGCCAGGTTCATCATGACCGTGATGATAATCAGCACCAGGGCCCGGTCGAAACGGAATTCGGCGAATCCGGAATCAATATAAAAGCCCAGGGTGGGAATGCCCAGCAGACCCAGCACCGCCGTCTCGCGGATGATGATCTCGAAGCGGTAGAGCAGAAAGGCCAGGAAGTTGGGATAGACGCGCGGCAGAATCTCGTAGCCGTAGCGTGTCAGGGCCTGACTGTAGCCGCGCTGGGGGCGGATGCTCTCGCTGAAGCGTCCGGTGAGATAGGCCACGATCACGCCGGTATGCAGCGCCAGCGCCAGAATGCCCGGGAGCATGGATGGGCCCAGCACGATCAGCAGCACAAAGGCCAGCAGGAACTCCGGGGTGGTGCGCACCATGACCAGGGCCAGATGGGCCAGGGCGCGGCCCGGGCGGTGACCGAAATGGGGCGAGGCCAGGGGGAAGAGCGCCAGCGCCAGCACGCCCGTGAGCAGCAGCGCCGCCAGGGCCACCACCAGGGTGTTGGCGACACCGGGTAGCGCCTGTTGCGTGCCCAGTTCCGCCAGCCAGGTGCCCGATTCTGCCCAGCCGCCGCCGTCGCGCAGCGGCGCCGGCACGATATCCGTGGTGAGAAAGCGCTTCAGGGCGCCGTCCGGGCCCGAGGACAGGGGCGGCGCCCAGAGCACGGCGGCCAGAAGATAGACCGGCACCAGCCGGCGGTGGAGCCACAGCCGCTGGGTGCCGATCAGGGCAAAGAAGATATAGAGCAGGGCGGCGCCCTGGCTGTAGCCGCCTTCGCGGAATGCGGTTTCCATGTGAAAGCCCAGGGTGGGCAGGCCGATGAAGCCCAGTATGGCCGCCGCGCGCAGGGCGCATTCCAGCCGGTAGGCGCCATAGGCGCGGAACTGGTCCCAGACCAGCGGCAGGCGCGCGGTGAAAAAGGTGGTCACCGGGTTCGTGCCGCCCGGCAGGGCGTCGGCGGGCTTCGGGTCGGCTTCTTCCAGGAACTCGCCGAACACCTTGGCGAAGATGCCCGCATAGGGCAGACCAATGGCGAGCACGCCGGTCAGCGGCGACAGGCCCGTGATCTGGAGAAAGATCAGGCCCCAGAAGAGTTCGTGCACGGCGCGGATCGAGGCGGCGAAGAAGCGCACGCCGGGCCGGTGCCAGAGCAGCGCCAGCGTGAAGCCGCCGGCCGCGCCCAGGGCCACGCCCTGAAAGGCGAAGGCCAGGGTGGTGGCCAGTGCCTCGCCCAGCGCGTCCGTGGCGGTGAAATCCGGCGTGATCAGGCCCTGGGCCAGCCGTTGCAGTTCCGCGCCGGGCGTGCCCCGGCTGATCGACAGATCCGCCAGGGCAAAGGCCACCAGACCGGCGAGCGCGAGCAGCAGGGTTGCCCGGCGCCAGTGTCCGGCGGTGGTCACCACAGCGCTCATTGATAGAGATCGGTGAGATCGTGGCGGCGAAGCTGCCCGGCGGGCGCGTCCAGCTGGACGCAGCCCCGGGCGAGGCCAATGACGCGGTCGAAACAAGTCAATGCCTGCTCCTGCTGGTGCAGGGCCACCACGGCCGTGTCGTGACGCGACAGAGTAAGCTGGAGCAGCGCGCGGGCCTGTTCCTCGTCCAGGCTGGATACGGGCTCATCCGCGAGCAAGACCGGGCGTTCGCTATACAGCGCCCGGCCCAGGGCGGTGCGCTGGACCTGGCCGCCGGAGAGCCGGTCCACGCTAACCCGGAGCTTGTCCACCAGACCCAGTTCGCTCGCCAGCTCACCCACCTGCCGTTGCTGATACGTGGTCGGGCGGATCAGATTCAGCAGGTTATAGAGGGTGCCGTAGCGCTCCAGCGCGCCCATGTAGATGTTGTGGAAGACGCTGAGTGCGGGCACCAGGGCCGGGTTCTGCGGACACCAGGCGGTGTCGCGCAGCGCCCGGGCGCGCAACGCTTCCAGCAGGGAGGTCTTGCCCGCGCCCGAGGGCCCCAGCAGCGCCACCTTTTCGCCCGGGTTCAGCTCGAGATGGAGATCCGACAGAACGGCCGTGGGGCCGCGCCAGAGGGTTTCGCCACGAAACCGGAAGGCGCTCATTCGGCCAGCAGGCCGATCTGATGGGCCGTTCGCCGGATGGGCTGGTAGTCGGCATTGGACGCCGGCACAAATTCCGAGCGCGGGAAGGCCTGAAGAATCTCCTTGTCCTCCAGCTTCAGCAGGATGTCGCGCACCCGGGCGGTAAACCCGGAGCCGAAGCGCTCGTCCGCGTCACCACGCATGACCCAGTGATAGTCGGGATAGGGGGGAGTCTTCCAGATCACCTGCACCCGGTCGGTATTCACGCGCCCCTCTTCCACGGCCGTTTGCCAGACCTTGAAGTTGACCGCGCCCACGGCATAGGCGCCGCTGTCGATCAGGGCAATGGTGCGGCTGTGATCGCCGCTGAAGCCGACCCGTTCAAAGACTTCCTCGGGCGGGGCACCCAGTTCCTGGCGGATATAGAACTCCGGCATAAGCCGGCCCGAGGTGGAGCCCTTGGACCCAAAGGTAAAGGTCTCGCCTGCTATGGCTTCGGGGAATTCGTCCGCTGGTTCCACATCCGCCTTCTCGTGGGCGATGAAATAGGTACGGAAGTGGCGATCCTCGGCCCCCTGCGCCAGTGCGCGGCTGTCGGGCACCATGCGACGGGCCTGCACGCCGGACAGACCGCCGAACCAGGCCATCTGTACCTCGTTGTTGCGGAAGGCGGTGACCGCGGCGGCATAGGATTTGACCGGGACATAGCGCACCGGGGTGTCCAGGCGTTTCTGCAGATAATCGGCCACCTTGCCGAAAAGGCTCATCAGGCGGGACTCGTTCTGGTCCGGGATGGCCGTAAAGGTAAAGGGCTCGGCACCGGCTGCGGTGCCCGTGAGCAGCACCAGGACCAGCAGGGCGCATTGTCGTGCACGCATGCTTCCTTCCTTGCAGTCAGCCGTGGGATTCGGTTGCGCCGGTCATGTTTGCGTGCGGCCCGGCGCGTTGGGCGTCGCGTTCGCGCAGCCAGGCGCGAACTTCGTCGCGACGACCCCGGAAGAGCACCGCGCCGCCACGCTTGCTGAGCATGTAATCGTACATCGGGTCGTAGTAGTCCGTCAGCAACGCCCGGATCCATGCCTGGTGGGCATCCGGGTTGTTGCGATCGCGTTGCTCGCGCAGCGCGTTTTCCAGCTCCGCGCGCAGGGCCTGATGGCGCGCCCCGCCCAGACGCTTGCGGATGCGCTCCAGCGCGGCCAGCAGGTCCTCGCCCAGTTTCTGCTGCGCCTCGGCTTCGCCGTACCAGGTCTGGTATTCGTCCAGGGGGTTGAGCACAAAGTCTTCCAGGGTCACCTGGATGCGGCTGTCGATGGGCTCGTCCACCTCGATCCGGGGCGAGGCCTTCATCTTCTCCTGGAGCGTGGGCGGCAGATGACAGCGCCCGATCAGATGGCTTTCGTCTTCCAGCAGCACCGGGTGCCGGTGCGCGGCGCGCTGACGCAGCAGCGCAATGATCAGCCGGTTCTCGAAATCGATTTGCACGGGCTGACCGCCAGGCCGGCGACCGAAGGCGGAGCCGCGGTGATGGGCGAGGCCTTCCAGGTCGATGGCATGGGCGCGTTCATCGATCAGCCGTGTCTTGCCGGTGCCCGTGCGGCCGGCCAATAGCTCGAAGTCGGTGCGCGGCACGGCGTCCTCGAAAGCGTCCAGCAGAAACCGGCGCAGGGCCTTGTAGCCGCCGGCGACCCGGGGGTAGTCGACGCCGGCCTCGCGCAGCCAGTCCTGCACAATGCGCGAGCGCAGTCCGCCGCGAAAACAAAAGAGTGCACCTTCGGGATGCCGTTCGGCGAAGGCCTGCCAGGCGGCAATGCGCTCATCGCGCGTGGCTCCGTGGACCAGCTCATGGCCCAGGTCGATGGCGGCCTGCTGGCCGGCTTCCTTGTAGCGGATGCCCACCTGGTGGCGTTCATCATCGTTGAGCAGCGCGTGGTTCTCGGCCGCCGGGAAGCTGCCTTTGGCAAACTCCACGGGCGCGCGCACGTCCAGCAGGGGCGTGCCGTTCAGCAGGAGGCGTGCATAATCGCTGATCTCGTCCATGGCCGGGGATTCTATCAGCTACCGGTCCGCTTTCTCCTCGGGAAGAGGCGTTCGTGGAAGAATTATAAAAACCACAGAGATCACAGAGACCACAGAGATGGCAAAAAACGCGCTGAGCTCTCTGTGGTTATATCGCGCTCTTTTGAAGGGGGGGTCGCCGTGGTTCCCGAAGTTGGACGCTGCGTGCACGCTGCAATCCGGGAACTCCGGGCCCGAAAAACGGGCCCGGCGGTTCAGGCGTCGGCAGGGCGGATGGTTCCCTCAAGGTGGGGTTTGATGCCGTCATCGGCGAGCAGGCGGAAGTCGTGGCGGTCGCCTTCGCCGTGATGCTCGAAGCGCACCTTCGCGGGAATGAACAGCGGCAGCTTGAAGTAGACATCCGCGGTGAAGGGTTGCTCCGGTAGCTCGTCTTCCAGCGCCGCGAGGCAGCGGGATTTGGACCACATGCCGTGCGCGATCTGGCGCTTGAAGCCGAAGAGCTTGGCCGTGAGCGGATACAGATGAATGGGGTTGCGGTCACCGGAGACGGCCCCGTAGCGCCGGCCGATGTCGCCGGGCACGGACCACTGCACCGTATCCTGCGCCGGTTCCTGTTCGGGCTGCTGCTTTTTCTTCTTGTCGCCCCCACCGGTGCGGAACATCATGAAGGATTCGCTCTCCCAGACCAGTTCGCCGCCGGTGTTCACACTGGTATGGATGGAGAACTGCCAGCCCTTGTCCTGTTTTTCCAGGGTGCCGGTGCGGCATTCCACGTCCAGTTGCTCACGGTTGCCGATGCGCCGGTACTGGGTAATCTTGTTGCCCGTGTGCACCAGGCCCATGGCGGGGAAGGGGAAGCGCGCATCCAGAATCAGCGCCATATGCAGCGGGAAGGCGTGCATGTGCGGATAGGTCACCGGCAGGTAGTCGTTTTCCCGGAAGCCGCACACGCGCCGATAGCGGCGCAGATGATCCGCGTCCTGGACCACATCGCTCAGACGCAGCCCGATGTCGGGCAGCTCCGGATTGCTGCCGGGCTTGCGGTTCGCGCTCAGCGCCGCGCGCGCCATGTTGGTCAGCATGCTGGGCGGATTGCGCAGTTCCTGAATATCCGTCGAGCTCATGATCGTTTCCTCCCCTGTTTTATCTGGCGGGCAGTATACGGATCAGTGCGGACATGGATATTGGCTGAATCGACGCCCGTGCGCGGCGCCCAGCCCCGAACCGGCTTTCACTACGTTACTGATGGCTGCGCCATTGCACCATGCCCAGCACAATCAGCCGCATCTGTTTTTCGGTGGTCGCCAGTGCCTGGCGTTGCTCTTCGGGCGCGTCGGCCGGGACTTCCAGCATCTGCTGCGTGCCCGCGATCATGTTATTGACCATGAGCCCGGCAATCATCTGCAGGTCTTCCGAGCCGATGTGATTGAGCATGGGAAAGCGCGACAGATCCGTGGCCAGCTCGCTGGTGAACAGCCGGATTTCCTGGCGGATGGCATTGCGGATGGGTTGTGCGCCGCCGAAGAGCTCGCGCGAGACGAACTGGAAATGCAGCGCATGTTCCGTCACATAGCCGAAATAGGTTTCCACGGACGAGCGGATGATCTGCTCGGTGGGCATGCCCTGATGGCGGATTTCGCGCATCATCTGCCGCAGCCGGCTGAAGGACTCGTCCACCAGGGTCAGACCCATGGCATCCATGTCCTGAAAATGGCGATAAAAGGCCGTGGGCACGACTCCCGCGCGCTTGGTGACCTCGCGCAGGCTCAGCGACGAGAAGTTGCCCTTTTCTTCCACCAGCTCCAGCGCCGCGTCCAGCAGGCTGCGCCGGGTCTGGCCGCGGCCGGGGCGACCGCCGGAGCGCTTTTGCCGCGTCGATGTGGCCATGCGCAGTCCCTCGAATTCGTTGGACAACATTGTCCAGCGCCCCCGACCGATCCGCAACATTCACAAAATTAAAGTGTTATAAGTGTTTGATAATAAATGGTAATAATATTTTAAGTGTACAAGCGTTGACATGGTGTGGCCTGCAGTCATAACGTGTACACACGTTCACAGAGAGGAGCATGACCATGCTCGAAACACTCACGAAAAATCTGCCGGAAAGCCTGGTGCGGGTGTTGACCACCCCCATGGACCCGGACGATTACCTGGAGCTGGTGAATCCGCTCTGGTCCCGGCACGAAATCCGGGCCCGCGTCGCCGATGTGGTTCGTGAGACCGATGAAGCGGTCACCCTGCGCCTGGAGCCCAACCGCAACTGGCCCGGTCACCGCGCGGGCCAGCATGTGCAGATCGGCATCGAGATCGACGGCGTGCGGCAACAGCGCACCTTTACCGTTTCCGCCGCGCCGCACGAGCCTCTGACGCTCACCATCAAGCGCAACGGCCCCGGCGGCGTCAGCGATCATGTGGTCCGCCGTCTCGAACCCGGCACCCTGGTCTGGCTCAGTGAGCCGGCAGGCGAATTCCATATGCCGGCCTCGGTTCCGGACAAGCTGCTGATGATTGCCGGCGGCAGCGGCATCACGCCCATCCGGTCCATGCTCACCGATCTGTATCGGCAGGGCTGGCAGGGCGATGCCCGTTTGCTCTACTGCAATCAGAACGCCGACGCCACCATCTTCCGGCGCGAACTGGAGCAACTGGCCGCCGACTGGCCGGCCCTGAAGCTGGATCAGCTTCACGCCGATGCGGGTGAGCTACTCACCCCCGAGCGCCTGGCGCAGACGGTGCCGGATTTCGCCCAACGCAGCGCCTACCTGTGCGGCCCGGGGGGTCTGATGCAGGTGGTGGAGGACTTTTACGCCCAGCAGGGCCTCGAGGATCGGCTTCATCTGGAGCGCTTTCAGGCTCCGGAACGCGGTGCGCCGGGCGAGGGCGGCCGGGTCCGGTTTGCCGCGTCCGGCGGCGAGGCCGTGGGCAGTGGTGCCGAGAGTGTGCTGGAGCTGGCCGAGTCCAGGGGCCTGCAACCGAAGCACGGTTGCCGCATGGGCATCTGCCATACCTGCACCTGCCGGCTGGAATCGGGCCGGCTGCGCAACCTGCACAACGGCGAAGTCTTTGAAGCCCAGGGGCAGCCCGTACGCATCTGCGTGCACGCGCCCGAAGGCGAAGTGGAGCTCGAATTATAGGCATCGCGGACGCTTTTTCTAGCCGCGATGCGATTGAACCGCGAGGAGGTGATAGCCATGAGTATGCCGGTCGAACTGACAGACGAACAGATTGAACAGCTGGGCCACGAGATTGACGCCATACGCGAAGAGGTCATGAATGATCTGGGCCAGGAAGACGCGGACTATATCCGCCGCATTGTACGTGTGCAGCGAAGCTGTGAAGCCGGCGGGCGTGCGCTGTTGATGGCCGGCATTCTGCCGCCGGCCTGGCTGGCGGGCACGAGCCTGCTGTCATTGTCCAAGATTCTCGAGAACATGGAGATCGGCCACAACGTCATGCACGGCCAGTGGGACTGGATGCGGGACCCCAAACTGCATTCGGCGAACTATGAGTGGGATACGGCCTCGCCGGCCGAGGAGTGGAAGCATTCGCACAACTTTGTGCACCACACTTTTACCAATATTGTTGGCCGGGACCGGGATGTGGGCTACGGCATCCTGCGCATGGCGCCGGATCAGCCCTGGAAACCCGTCTATCTGGCCCAGCCGTTGTACAACTGGGCACTGGCCGGTCTGTTCCAGTGGGGCGTGGCCCTCCATGATCTGGAGTTCGAGCGCATTGGCAAGAGCAAGAGCCTGCGCGAAGCTGGCAGTCAGTCTCTACGGATCCTGCGCAAGGCGCGCAAGCAGGTCGCCAAGGACTATGTGGTCTTCCCTCTGCTGGGCGGGCCCATGGCGCCTTTGATCCTGGCGGGCAATATCAACGCCAACTTCGTTCGCAATCTCTGGGCCTATATGATCATCTTCTGCGGCCACTTTACCGAGGACGCGGAGATGTTCACGGAGGATGTTCTGGAAAACGAGAGCCGCGGTCACTGGTACCTGCGCCAGATTCTCGGCAGCAGCAACCTCGAGGGCGGCAAGCTGATGCACATCATGAGTGGCAATCTCAGCCATCAGATCGAGCATCATCTGTTCCCGGACATGCCGTCCAACCGCTATGCCGAGGTGAAGCCCCGGATTCAGGAAATCTGTCAGCGCTACGGCATTCACTACAACACCGGCCGGTTGAGCCGGCAGTTCGGCACCGTGATGAAGCGCGTGGCACGGCTGGCCCTGCCGGGGGGCAAGAAGGGATCCACCGGCATGGAAGCCGCCGAGCCGGCGTCCGCGGAGAGCGATCAGCGCGGCGCGGAGCTGCCGGCCGCCGCCTGAACCCGACCTTGCTGTCCCGGCCCTTCACGCCGTGTTAATCTTGGCAAGCTCCGCGCGCATGGTGCGCGCGCAGCTTGCATGCCGGTCTCCGGGGCCGGTTTTTTGATTGGTTCGGGAAGACAGAGGCCCAATGACCGAGCTTACCGATGCCGGTGTGCTGCTGCGCATGGCCTATAACGCCATGCAGAGCGCCGGCGTGGACGCCGACGCCGTGCTGGCGGAAGTGGGCATGGACAAGTCCGTGCTCAACAAGCAGGACCTGCGCACCCCGCACGACGCCCAGGAATGGTTCTGGCAGGCACTGGAAAAGGTCTCGGGTGATCCGCACATCGGTCTGCACCTGGGTGACCATGTGCCCACCTTCAAGGGCCAGATTCTGGAATATCTTTTTCTGTCCAGTCCCACCTTTGGCGATGGGCTGCAGCGCGCACTCAATTATCAGCGCCTGATCTCGGACGCCTTTGAGGCCGAGTTGACCGTGGAGGGCGAGGATGCCGTGTTGCGGCAGACCGCCTGGTCGCCGCAGCTGTACCACCTGAACGAATGCGTCATGGTGGGGATCATCAAGTTTTTCCGTTATGTCACCGACGACGCGTTCGAACCCCGTGCGGTGGAGTTTCAGCACCGCCGGCACGCCGACCAGGCGGAATACGAACGTGTTTACCAGTGCCCTGTTCACTTCCAGCAGGCGAGCTCGGGGCTGCGCTTTGACCGCAAGCTGCTCGATCTGCCTTCGCCGCACCATGAACCCGACCTGTTGCGCCTGCATGAACAGGTGGCCAGCGAACAGGTGGCGAAGCTGGAGAAGAAGGATCTGGTCTCGAAGGTGAACCGGCTGATCGGCGAGCTGCTGGAATCCGGCCACGCCAATCTGGAGGAAGTGGCCGAACGCCTGGGCATCAAGCCCCGGCAGCTGCGCACCCGGCTGGCGGAAGCCGATACCAATTTCAATCAGCTCGTGGCCGACTACCGTTGCCGGCTGGCCAAGCGTCTTCTGGCGGGCACGGAGGAATCCATCGACGAAATCGTCTATCTCACCGGCTTCAGCGAACCCTCGACCTTCTACCGCGCCTTCAAGCGCTGGGTGGACATGACGCCCATTGAATACCGGCGCCTGAAGCAGGAGGAAGAAGCCGAAGACGATAGTCGAAAGTAGAAAGCCGAAAGTCGAAAGAGGAATAAGGAAGGGGCGCCGAAGGCGCCCCTGCTGTTTTTCTTGCTACTTGGTCCTTGCGACTTTCTACTCTTGTGGTGCATCCGTGACCGCACCTTCCGAAGCCGACCCCACCAGCCGTGCGTATTTCGACAGCACACCGCGCTTGCGTGGCAGTGGCGGGCGTTGCCATGCCTGCAGGCGGGCGTCGATCTCGGCCTGCTCGAGATGCAGATTGATCTCGTCCTTCTCCGCATTGATGGTGATCTCGTCGCCGTCGCGAACAATGGCGAGCGGGCCGCCGTCCATGGCCTCGGGTGTGACATGGCCCACTACGAAACCATGGCTGCCGCCGGAAAAGCGGCCGTCTGTGATCAACGCCACGTCCTCGCCCAGGCCGCGGCCCATGATGGCCGAGGTGGGCGAGAGCATTTCGCGCATGCCGGGGCCGCCGCGCGGACCCTCGTAACGGATAATGACCACGTCGCCGGCCTGGACGGTGCCGTCGAGAATCCGGTCCTGGGCCTGTTCCTCGGAATCGAAGACGCGGGCGGTTCCGGTAAAGGACAGGCCTTCCTTGCCGGTAATCTTGGCCACGGAGCCGTCCGGCGCCAGGTTGCCGCGCAGGATGCGCAGATGGCTGTCCTTTTTCAGCGGCTGGTCCAGCGGATAAATGATCTTCTGGTCGGCGGGATAGGGCTCGACGCCTTCCAGATCCTCGGCCAGGGTCCGGCCCGTGACGGTCAGGCAGTGGCCGTGCAAAAGGCCGGCGTCGAGCAGCATTTTCATCAGCGGGCGGATGCCGCCAATTTCCACCAGCTCGGACATCATGTAGCTGCCGCTGGGGCGCAGATCCGCCACCACGGGCACCTTCTTCCCGATCCGGGTGAATTCGTCGATGGACAGTTCCACCTCCATGGCATTGGCCATGGCCAGCAAATGAAGCACCGCATTGGTGGAGCCGCCCAGGGCAATCACCACCGTAATGGCGTTTTCGAAGGCCGCGCGGGTCATGATATCCGAGGGTTTGATATCCTGATCGATCAGCCGGATCACGGCTTCGCCGGCGGCCTCGCAATCGCCGCGCTTGGACGCGGAGATGGCGTCCTGCGCCGAGCTGCCGGGCAGGCTCATGCCCAGTGCCTCGATGGCCGAGGCCATGGTGTTGGCGGTGTACATGCCGCCACAGGCGCCGGGGCCCGGGATGGCTTCCTCTTCCACCTGCTGGACGTCGATCAGTTCCTTGTTGCCCTGGGAATAGGCGCCCACGGTTTCGAACACCGAGATAATGTCGGTGTGGCCCTTGCCGGGCCGGATGGTGCCGCCATAGACGAACACCGCCGGCCGGTCCAGCCGCGACATGGCGATCAGACAGCCGGGCATGTTCTTGTCACAGCCGCCGATGGCCACCAGGCCGTCGAAGGCCTCGCAGCCGGTGACCGTTTCGATGGAGTCGGCGATCACCTCGCGCGAAACCAGCGAATACTTCATGCCCTCATAGCCGTTGGCGATGCCGTCGGAGATGGTGATGGTGTTGAAGATCACGCCCTTGCCACCGCCTTCGTCGGCACCCTTGCAGGCATGGTCCGCCAGCTCGTTGATGTGCATGTTGCAGGGCGTGACCATGCTCCAGGTGGAGGCGATGCCGATCTGGGGTTTCTTGAAGTCCTCGTCGGTGAAGCCGGTGGCCCGAAGCATGGCGCGGCCGGGCGCCTTGCGTACGCCGTCGACGAGTTCACTACTGTAGGGGCGCTTGTGCGCGGGGTCTTCTTGGCTCATGGGGTCTCCACCGGCAAGGTTGTCTGGCGAGCGCCAAGGATAAGCCAGCTCGCTCACGGATACCAAGCCCGGCACGGGGATTGCACGACATTCACCGGACTGCGGTGTACGGGTGGCGGGATGTACAGGACGGTTTTGCTGGATCTCTCGGGGGTGCTCTACGAGGGCCGGGATTCGATTCCCGGTGCCGTGGAAGCGGTGGAACGGCTGCGGCGGGCGGGCGTAACGCTGCGTTTTGTTACCAACACCTCGCGTCAGCCCGCCCGCGCGGTACTGGACAAGCTTCGTTGGTTGGGTTTCCGGGTGGATGAGGCGGAGCTGTTCACCGCGCCCCATGCCGCGCGCCGCTGGTTGCGCGAGGGGAGTTACCGCCCGCACCTGCTGGTGCACCCCGACATCCGGGCTGAGTTCGATGAATTGGCGTCGGACGCACCCAATGCCGTATTGCTGGCCGATGCCGAGGATGAGCTTAATTACCGCAACCTGGATGAAGCCTTCTCGTTGTTGATCGAGGGTGCGCCCCTGCTGGCCATTGGCAATAACCGCTATTTCCGCGACAGCGACCGCCTCCACCTGGACGTGGGCCCCTTCGTGCGCGCACTGGAATACGCCGCCGATATCGAGGCGCAGATCGCCGGCAAGCCTTCAAGGCTGTTCTTTGAACAGGTGCTCGCGGACGCGGATTGTCCGCCGGACGAGGCATTGATGGTGGGCGATGATGTACAGGCGGATGTGCAGGGCGCGCTGGATGCCGGCTTGCACGGCTGCCTGGTGCGCACGGGCAAATACCGGAACGGCGATGAAAAACGCCTTTCCGGTGATGCCATGGTGGAGGATTCGATCGTCAGCCTTTGTGAAAGGCTGAGTCGAAAGTAGAAAGCCGAAAGTCGAAAGAGGAATGAGGAAGGGGCGCGAAGGCGCCCCTTCTGTTTTTCTTGCTACCTGGGACTTGCTCCTTGCTACTGCCTCATTGGCGCTTACGCGCCAATGAGGCTCTGCCCGCATACCCGAACGATATTGCCGGTGATCCCCTTCGACGCCGGGCTGGCGAAGAAGGCGATGGTTTCGGCCACGTCCACGGGCTGGCCGCCCTGATTGAGCGAGTTCATGCGCCGGCCCGCCTCGCGGATGGCGAAGGGCATGGCGGCGGTCATCTGCGTCTCGATGAAGCCGGGGGCGACGGCATTGATGGTCATGCCGCGCTCCGAGAGCTCTTTCTCGCGGCTTTCGATCATGCCGATCACGGCAGCCTTGGACGTGCCGTAGTTGGTCTGGCCCATGTTGCCGGCGATGCCGGCAATGGAACTGATGCCGACAATGCTGGCGCCGGTATTCAGATTGCCGTCTTCGAGGAGTTTGGTGTTGATGCGCTCGGGGGCGCGCACATTGATGCCCAGCGTCATGTCCCAGAACTTGTCAGGCATGTTGCCCAGGGTCTTGTCCCGGGTCACGCCCGCGTTGTGGACCACGATATCCAGCCCCCCCAGTTCGCCCGCCAGCTTCGAGATCTGCTGCGGGCCGTCCTCGGCGGTAATGTCCAGCTCCAGGGTCTTGCCGCCGATGCGCGAAGCCACCTGCTTGAGTTCGTCCGCCATGGCGGGTACGTCCAGCACCACCACTTCGGCGCCGTCACGCGCGAGCACCTGGGCAATGGCGGCACCGATGCCCCGGCTGGCGCCGGTGACCAGCGCCTTCTGGCCCTGGAGCGGCTGTTTCCAGTCGAAGCCGGCGGGATCGAAATCCGAGGCTTCCACGCGCACGACCTGGGCGGAAACATAAGCGGACTTGGCCGACAGGAAGAAACGCAGCGGCGAAGCCAGCTGGGTTTCGGCGCCTTCATCCACATAGACAAGCTGGCTGGTGGCGCCTTTCTTGAGCTCCTTGCCCACACTGCGCGTAAAGCCTTCCAGCCCACGCTGCGCGGTGTGCTTTTCGGGGTCGCACTTTTCCGGGGTGCGACCAATCACGAGCACCCGCGCGCACTTGTCCAGCTTGCGGATCACCGGATGGAAGAAATCCCAGAGCGCGCGCAGCTCCTCGATATTGTTCACGCCCGTGGCATCAAAGACCAGCGCCTTGAACTTCGTCTCGTCCTCGCGCTCGGCCTTGTAGTTGTCCAGTGTCACGCCGGCTTCGCCAGCGGCCTTTTCCACCTCCGGAGCCGCATCCAGGCCCGCCAGGGTGCTCGCCTTCGCCTCGGGTGCCTCCTTGAGGTTGTGCAGAATGGCGCCCGTGGCGGTGCCACCGGGTGCGGCGCCCACCAGGACCCGGCCGCTGACATAGGAGGCCTTTTCGGGCTGATACCGTTCCAGCAGCGTCGGAATGGGCAGATTGATGGCCTTGAGCATCTTGTTGCCCACGGTGGAATTGGCAATGGTCTGGTACAGGTCGCTCATGTCCCTCACCCCTGGTTTGCGCGTTTGGTTGCGACAGGTCCGGCACCCCCGCTTCCGGCCGGACACTGCCCATATGGTGCCGGTATTGAAGCATTACAAGGCCCCGGGCGTATTGACTCCGGACGGCCGGCGCAAGGCTGTGCAGCCAATGAGTGATACCCTTGCATGGCTAGACTGCGGGGCCATCATTGTATACCCCGCTACGCGCCACACTGGAGGAGATCAAGATGCTGGCAGGCAAGAACGTCAACCGGGTTGCCATTGTGGGAGGCAACCGCATTCCCTTTGCCCGGAGCAATACCGCCTATATGGGCGTGCACAACCAGGACATGCTCACCGCGGCCATCGACGGCCTGGTGGAACGCTACGGCCTCGAAGGGCAACGCCTGGGCGAGGTGGCCGGCGGCGCCGTCATGAAGCACGCCAAGGACTTCAATCTGGTGCGCGAGGCCGTGCTGGGCTCGCGCCTGGCACCGGAAACCCCGGCCTATGATGTGCAGCAGGCCTGTGCCACGGGCATGGAAGCCGCCGCGCTGGTGGCCAACAAGATCGCGCTGGGCCAGATCGACAGTGCCATCGCCGGCGGAGTGGATACCACCTCGGATGCGCCCCTGGGCGTGCATCCGGATGCGCGCAAGGTGCTGATGAAGCTCAACAGCGCCAAGACGGGTGGCGAAACCGCCAAGATGATCTTCAAGCACCTGCCGGATCTGGCGAAGCTGGTTGTGCCGGACATCCCCAGGAACGGCGAGCCGCGCACGGGCCTGTCCATGGGCGAGCACCAGGCACTCACCGCGAAGGAATGGGGCATTACCCGCGAGGATCAGGACGAGCTGGCCATGAACAGCCACCACAACCTGGCCCAGGCCTATGAAGAGGGTTTCCTGGACGACCTGATCACCCCCTTCAAGGGCCTGGAGAAGGACAACAATCTGCGGCCGGATTCCTCGCTGGACAAACTCGCCAAGCTCAAGCCCGCCTTCGGCGGTCCGGACGGCACCATGACCGCGGCCAACTCCACGCCGCTGACCGATGGTGCCTCGTCCGTGCTGCTGGCTTCGGAAGACTGGGCGAAGGAGCGCGGCCTGCCCGTGCTGGCGTATCTGGATCTCGCCGAGGTGGCCGCCGTGGATTTTGTCACCAAGCAGGAAGGCCTGCTCATGGCGCCGGCCTATGCCGTGCCCCGGCTGCTGGAAAAGCGTGGCCTGACGCTGCAGGACTTCGACTACTACGAGATCCATGAAGCCTTTGCCGCCCAGGTATTGAGCACGCTCAAGGCCTGGGAAGACGAGACCTTCTGCAAGCAGCGTCTGGGCCTGGACAAGCCGCTGGGTTCCATCGACCGCAGCAAGCTCAACGTCAAGGGTGGTTCCCTGGCGGCGGGGCATCCCTTCGCCGCTACCGGTGGGCGCATCCTGGCCACCGCGGGCAAGCTGCTCAACGAGAAGGGTTCGGGTCGCTGCCTGATCTCGATCTGCGCGGCGGGTGGGCAGGGGATTACTGCCATCGTCGAAAAATAGTCGAAAGCGGCAAGACAAAAGTCGAAAAAAAGGGCAAGGGCGCTGAGGCGCCCTTGTCTTTGTTTGGCCTGCCAAAGTTTTCGTCCGGCATCTCGGTCCGGAAAAATGTCCTTAGGGGCGCTTTTGGTTTTTCCCGGGGTTGCGGGAATTTTTGGCCTGGTTCGGAATTGATCCGGGCGAAGCCGAAGGCGAGCCCGTAATTCTAGGGCCCCACTGAGCCGCCGAGGGCGGCGGGTGGAGCGCAGGACAGCTTCGCCAAGGACGGCGAAGCTAGGCGAGCCAAATCGTGGATGATTTGTCTCGCCGCGTCCTGCGTGGAGCCCGCCAACTGAGGGGATCCGACCAGCCAATCGCAGATTGGGTGGCCGGACGGTGAAGGGGGGGGTCTTTTTT
>CAJXLA010000035.1 GCA_913055795.1 uncultured Alcanivorax sp.
ATTCTGGTAACCGCCCCAGGCTGCCCCATTGGTGGCGCGTTCCAGATCCGCGTCCTCAAGCACGATCATGGGATCATTGCCGCCCAGTTCCAGCGACACGGGCGTCAGCGTCTCCGCGGCCTGGGCCATGAGGGTTTTGCCCGCGTTCACCGAGCCGGTGAAAAAGAGCTTGTCGGCGCGGTTGTCGAAGAAGGCGCTGGCTACCTTGCTGCCCGAACCCACGACATGCTGAAAGAGTCCGTCGGGCAGATCGCCCGCGGCGGCGATGCGTTCAATGGCCTCGCCCACCGCCGGCGTGGCGGCGGCCACCTTGAGCACGATGGCGTTGCCGGCCATCAGCCCCATGACCACCTCGCCGAAGGGAATGGACAACGGATAGTTCCAGGGACTGATAATGCCCACCACACCCAGCGGCAAGCGCTGCATCCGTGTCTTCTTGTTGAAGAAGAGGATATTGCCGCCGGGCCGCCGCCGGGGCTTGAGTACCTTCTCCGCATTCTTCGCGTACCAGTCACAGGCCAGGGCACAGGGCAGCACTTCGGTGGCCAGGGCATCGACGCGCGTCTTGCCGTTGCTCTGACTCACCACCGTGGCCAGTTCTTCGGCATGCTCGGCAATATAACGGCGCATCTGGTGAATATGGGCCGCGCGCTCGGTGAAGGATTTCTCCGCCCACCGTGCCTGGGCTTCGCGGGCCCGGGCCATGATGTCGGGCATCCGGCTCCGGTCCGTCTGGCCCACTGTGGCGAAGGCTTCGCCCGTGGCCGGGTTGGTGTCGGTGACCGTTTCGCCGCTGAGCGCTTCGCGTGCGGTCATGCTGTACCTCTTGAAATCGGGTAAACACGGATGCCGCCAATGGGAACACAACCCGCTGCCTGGCGCTACTGATCCATGGGTGCCTGTGGGGAAGTGATATCGCGGCGCAATCAGTGGCGATGTCTCCGTGCCGTTCGTCGTTTTCAGGCGGCCGCCAAGCGATGACGCCTATCGAATGCTTTTGACGTGAGTATTGTGTGAAGCCTTTAATGTGTGAAACGTGTCACACCAAGGAAATGACTGATTTCCAGACCGGTTTTTTACTGTCTCAGGCGTATCGGTTCGGCAAATGTTCAACACGGGACCGCAGGGCGCGCGGATTATGGCAAAACGGATTGCGGCCGACTCGAACAAAGAAGTCGGAAAAGGGGAGATCAAGCGGCTGATTCTCTGGGGAGGAGCCCTCAGCGTGATCACGTTGTCGGTGCTCGCGCTCGGACTCTATTTCCTGTACGACGCCAGCTACGACCGACAAGCCCGGCAACTGCGGGATGCGGTGGCGAACAGGGCGGCGCTGATTGAATCGGTCGCGCGTTTCGATCGACACAACCTGTCGGATACCGCCGATTTTGCCAATCCGGCGGGTCAGGGGCCCAGCGCGGCCACTTTCCAGCAGATCAACGAGGCCTTTTCCCGGAGCGCGGGTCTGGGGCAAACGGGCGAGTTCGTGCTCGGGGCCCGCCAGGGGAACGAGATCGTGATTCTCGCGCACCAGCGCGAGCAAAAGCCCCAACCGCACACACACCGTTTTCCCCTCGACAGCAATGGTATTGCCGAGCCCGTGCGGCTCGCCCTGAACGGGCAATCCGGGGTGGTGCGTGGCAAAGATTTGCACGGCAGCGTGGTGCTGGCTGCGGTGCAACCCTTGCCCGGTGTGGAGTGGGGCCTGGTCGCGAAAAAGGATCTTGCGGAAATCCGCGCGCCCTATCTTCGCGCGGCCGGTGTGGCGGGCTTGGGAGCGCTCCTGCTGATCGGTTTCGGCGGTCTGGGTTTTCGTCGCGCTATCGCGCCCGTGATCAACGGTCTGCACGAAAGCCGAAGCCACTATAACCGCCTGCTGCACATGGCGGGCCAGGGCATTCTCTACATGGACCGGGCGGATTGCGTGAGCCTGGCCAATTGCAAAGCCCGCGAAATCCTCGGTGTTCATGATTCGGTGAACGGGAGCCCTCTGCTCGACGTTCTGCCGGAGGAGATACACACCCTGATTCGGGAAAAGCTCAGAAGTATACGCGAAGGAACGGCCGACGAGTTTGAGATCACGGCCACGTTCGCGGGGATACGCCGTCACCTGAGCATTACGGCCACACCCCTTTTTGATCAGGCACGCCGGTATGAGGGTGTGCTGGCTCTGATCTCGGATATGACCGATACCCGGGATATGCAGCAATCCCTGTTGCACGAGCGTCAGCTATTGCATTCGGTACTGGATGCGCTGCCGGTCGGGGTCTGGGCGGTTGATGCCGATGGTGACTTTGTCGTCACCAACCGCGCCGGGGAGGAAATCTGGCGCGGGCTGTGTTACGAGGGCGCGGAAACGGCCGGCGAGGAGCACAAGGCCTGGTGGCCCGACACCGGCACACGGATTCAGCCCGAAGAGGGGGCTGTCTGGCGCGCATTGCAGTACGGCGAGTCCGTGCACAACGAAGTCATCGACATTGAGTCCTTTGATGGTTCGCACAAAACGGTGCTGAATTCCGCTGTGCCCATGTTGGATGCTGACGGTGGTGTTCGTGGAGCCATCCTGACCAACGAAGACATTACCCATCGGCGCAACACGGAACGGCTGATGCAACGCAATGAACAGTTGCTTCAACGGGTAGTCCAGAACCTGCCGGAAGGCGTAGCGGTATGTGATGACCGTGGCACCTATATCATGACCAACGAGAGCGACGCGAGCATCTGGGGCCACGATCGCCTGGGGCAGGGTCCGAACGCTTTTCCCGGCGTAGCCTATCGTGACCGTGAACAATATCAGGTGTCCGACGATGACTGGCCCGTTCACCGTGTCCTGCGCACCGGGGAGTCCATCGAGGGTGACGTCTTCGAGGTTATTCGCCGCTCGGATGGCGACCGGCGCTGGCTGAGTTGTTCGGCGGCGCCCGTATTCGACAATCATGAAGGCATCTGGGGCGTGGTGGAACTGGTCCAGGATATTACCCGGCGACGGAGAAATCAGTCGGAAATGCGCAAGCTCACCGATGCCGTCCATCACGCCGCGGACGCCATTCTGGTTCTGGATACTCAGGGTCGGGTTGAATTCTGCAATCCCGCTTTTACGGACATTACCGGTTACAAGCTGGATGATGTCCTCGGCCAGCGCCCCGTGGAATTTCTGCAGCATGACGCGGATGCGGTCACGGCCTTCAAACGCATGCGCGCACTGGGCGAAGTGGGTGAGTCCGGCCGTGAAGTAATCTCCAACCGGGACAGCAAGGGAACGCTTTTCCAATGGGATTGCACGGTAAGTCCGGTATTCAATAATGACGGTCACATCGTGAACTATGTGATGACGGCTACGGACCTCAGTGAACAAACACGCATGCATGAAGAGCTGCATCGCGCGACCCGCTATGATGCGCTGACGGGCCTGCCCAACCGCGATCGCATACATGAACACCTCGAAAACGCTGTAGTCGCCGCCATGAGGGGCACCCATGTGGTGGGTGTAATCAAGATCGATGTGGACGGCTTTACCCTGATCAATGAAAAACACGGCCATGCGATGGGCGATACTGTTCTGAAAGCCATTGGCAATCGACTTGCCGATGTGGTGGGCGAGAAGAACGTGGTCGGGCGTGTCGCGGCGGACAGTTTCGGTGTGATTCTTACGTCCACCTTTGCTGAGGAAGATGTGGCGGCCATGGTGGACGAGATCATCGGGGCTTTCGTGGATCCGGTAAACGTGGACGGCACCGAAGTGCCCTGCAAAATGAACATGGGCATTACCATGGCTCCGGCTGATGGCACGGATGCGGAAACCCTGGTGCGTCATGCGGATGTGGCGCTCACGCATGCGCGTGAAGAGGGCCTGACCACACGTTTCTACGCCGAGCAACTCGGTGAGCAGGCGCGTCGCCGCCTGACACTGGAAGTGGCGCTCAAGGAGGCCATTCAGCAGGAGCAATTCGAGCTGCATTTCCAGCCACAGATTGATCTGGGCACCGGCCGGATGCGCGGGCTGGAAACCCTTATCCGTTGGGAACACCCGGAGCTGGGCATGATCTCGCCCGGTGAATTCATTCCGCTGGCGGAAAAGACGGGCCTGATCGCGCAGCTCAGCCCCTGGGTGTTGCGCCACGCACTGCTCCAGCGCGCGGCCTGGCGCCAGCAGGGACTGGAACCCGGGCGTGTGGCGGTGAATCTGTCCGCACGGGATTTCGATGACCCGCAACTGGCCCGGCGTGTGCGTGACATCCTGGAAGAAACGGGTGAACCGGCGGACGGGCTGGAACTGGAAATTACCGAGACCATGCTGATGGAAAAGGGCGACACCCAGGTGCAGCGACTCAAGGAACTGAGCGAAATGGGGATCACGATCTCGGTGGACGATTTCGGCACCGGATATTCGTCACTGGCTTATCTGTCCGTGTTGCCCATCTCGATCCTCAAGATCGATCGGTCCTTTATCAACAGTGTGAATTACACGACGGATACCAATGCCGCTATTACCCGTTCCATTATTTCCATGGCGCAGAGCCTGGGGCTGGATGTGGTGGCGGAAGGCGTGGAAACCCAGTGGCAACTGGATTTTCTGCGCACGCTTCGGTGCGGCATGGCGCAGGGCTTTCTGCTGGCACGCCCGGCCGATGCACGTACAGTCACGGAGCTCCTCAAGCGGGATAGCTGGTTGAGCGCGTAACAGCCTGCTCGTCGTGGCCGGGGCGGTGGGCGGTCCCGCTGACCAGCAGCTCATCCACACCCAGTTCCAGCGCGCGTTCCACGTCGGCACGGTGTTCGGGAAGAAAGGCGAGGACCCGGGCGCTGCGGTTGTGGTACTGCTCGATGATACGTTGCCGGAATAGACCCATGCCCAGAAAACTCGGTGGCAGGGAATAGGTGCGCCCTGGCTGGATAGCGGCCGCCGAAGGCGTACCCGCAAGTACCGCGAACCCGGCACGTCGGCATTCCCGGTTCGTGGCCATGGTTACCGCTTCGGGGAAGAGCCGCCACAGCAGTGTCATGTGGGTGCGGTTCCAGACCAGAAAACGGGCGTGGCGCATGAGCCATTCATGCGCGCCCTCGCGCCGGCACCAGGCCATCAGGTTTTCCAGCGTGGCGGCGCCGCTTTCCGGTTTGATATCGAGAATCCAGGGCAGGTCATGAAAGTGCTCGGCAAAGGTGTCGAAGGCCAGTGTGCGCTGACCGTCGAGCAGGGGCTGGTCGAGGAAGTGATTGCGTTCGAGCGTTTCCACGGTGAGATCCTGACCGGCGGTGCGCCGCATATGCGGATCATGGTGCAGCACGATGTGCCCGTCCGCCGTGGTGCGGAGGTCTGTTTCGAGCACATGAAACCCGGCCTCGCGCGCGGCCTGGAAGGCATTGAAGCTGTTCTCCGCGTGCGGCGCGTCCAGACCGCGATGACTGATCCAGAGCGGCGTCCCGTCCATTTCCCGGCACCTCGTGGTAATCCACCACGCTCAGTATACAACCTTTGAAATGAGAGCAAGAACCGCGTCTCCTCGCAGCGGTGCAGCGACCCTCGCTGCGGAGATATTGGGGCTCGAAGGGAACCGCGGAGCGGGAAGGAACGCATACTCTGTGGTCTCTGTGCTTTCTGTGGTGATTTTCAACCCGGAGCAGGCCTCCTGATTCCGCGTTCAATCACAGCGATCCCGGAAGGCACAGATAACAAAAATATGCTACTCCGGCGCTGTCCGCATCCTCTGTGGTTCACTCAGAAATCGGGTGGGCGCTTCACAGCGGATGATTTGGACCACAGAGAGCACAGAAATCACAGAGACGGTTACGCTGTGACGAGTGCTTTCACCGTAGGGTGCGCTGTGCGCACCTTTAGCAGGCTGTTGAAAACCCTTTGCGTGCTCATCGTGGCCTGAAGCGTGCAGCTGGTGTGCTTGGTTGCGACGGACAGGGGGATTCCCTTTCCGAGCGACAAAGTGCAGCAGATGGGCGCTTCAGACCACGCCCTGCGGGGCTTTCAGGCTGGCTCGCACTCATCGTTGCCCTTTTTCGACGGGACCGGGCCCCGCCTTCAACAGCGCGCCTCGATTGCGCACCAGCCTGAAAAGCCTGAGCGCGCAAGGAGTTTTCAACAGCCTGTTAGGTCCGAGTGGTGCGCACAGCGCACCCTACGCCTTCCCTCGCTCCTCGAGCCTCGTGCCTGGGTCTTACCACGTATCGATTAATGGCCGCTTCTTGACCGTCCGTCGTGGCGGCGTGGGCGTCGCGACCAGCCCGCGAAGAATCCATGCCCGGGTTTCCACGGGATCAATCACATTGTCGATCTCGAGATAGCTGGCCATGTTCAGCGCCTTGCCGTGCTGGTAGGCCTTGCGCACCATCAGGTTGAACAGTTTGTCCTTCTTGCGCGGGTCCTCGACCGCTTCCAGTTCCTTCGCATAGCCCAGCCGGATGGCGCCTTCCAGGCCCATGGCGCCAAACTCGCCGGACGGCCAGGCGACCGTGAATAGCGGCGCGTGGAAGGAGCCCGCGGCCATGGCCTGGGCGCCCAGCCCATAGCCTTTCCGGAGTACTACCGTGAACACCGGGATATCCATGCTCGCGGCGGTGTTGAACATCCGCGCCATGTGGCGAACGCTGGCGGTCTTTTCCGTTTCCGGGCCCACCATGAAGCCGGGCGTGTCGCACAGCGAAATCAGCGGCAGATCGAACGCATCGCAGAGCTGCATGAAGCGCGCCGCCTTGTCCGCGCCTTCGCTGTCGATGGCGCCCCCCAGATGCTGCGGATTGTTGGCGATCAGGCCGAAGGGCTTGCCCTCGATACGGACCAGCGCCGTAATCATGCCCGGCGCGAACTCCTTGCGCAGTTCCAGTACCGAGCCGGTATCCGCCAGGGTTTCGATCACCCGGCGGATGTTGTAGACCCGTAGCCGGTTTTCCGGAATCAGTTGCCGCAGCCGGCGCTGATCGTGTTGTTCCCAATCAACAAGATCGCCCTGGAAATAGCCCAGATACTGTCGAGCTGTTGCGGCCGCTTCGGCTTCATCCTTCACCACGATATCCAGCACGCCATTGGGCGCCTGCATGGACGGCGGACCCACTTCGTCGGGTGCGTAGTGGCCCAGACCGCCCCCGGCGATCATGGCCGGCCCGGCCATGCCCAGACTCGAATTCTCCGTGGCGATCACCACATCACAGCAACCGGCCAGCACCGCATTGCCCGCGAAGCAGCGGCCGTTGACGATGCTCACCAGCGGCACCAGGCCGCTGAGTTTTGCCATGCCCAGAAAGGTGGTGTTATCCAGCCCGGCGACGCCGGGGAAATCCGTGTCGCCGGGCCGGCCACCGCCGCCCTCGGCGAAGAGCACCGTGGGCAGGCGCCATTGTTCGGCCAGCTCCAGCAGCCGGTCCGTCTTCTTGTGGTTCATCAGCCCCTGGGTGCCCGCGAAGACGGTGTAGTCATAGGCCAGGGCCAGACAGCGCGCCGCCTCGGGCCCGAAATAGTCGGCATTGATGGTGCCGGTGCCGCCGATCAGTCCATCGGCCGGACTTTTCTCGACCAACTCGGCATGCTTGCGCCGCTGGCGCTGCGCGGCCAGGGCCAGGCCGCCGTATTCGTTGAAACTGTTGTCATCCAGCAGGGCATCCAGATTCTCCCGCGCGGTGCGCATGCCCAGCTTGCGCCGTTTGTCCACCGCCTCGGGCCGATATGCGTCGGTAAGCCCGGCCTGGCGTTCCAGCACCTCGGCGAGATTGTCCGGGATGTGCTCGAGATCCAGGTCCGCTTCGGCGATGGCTTCTTCGTCCGTGGTTGTGTCTGTGGCCAGCAATAGAACCGGATCGCCTTCGTTGACCAGATCGCCTTCGGCGGTGTCGGCATCATGCACTCTGCCGGAAGCCGGTGCGATCACCTCGAACTCCATCTTCATGGATTCCACGATGGCCAGGGTCTGCCCGGCGGTGACTACCTCGCCGGGCGCGGGGAAGATCTTCGCCAGCGTACCGGCCACGGGCGCGCGCAGGGCCACGCAGCCCTCGGGAATCTCGGTTTCGGTTGTCTGGGCCTTCGTTTCCTGCACCTCGCCGGTGAAGTAATGTCGTGGATGGCCTTCCGGGGGCGGGGTTAGCAGGTTCTCGATTTCGCGTTCCACAAAACGCGTGTCCACGGCATGGTCCGCTAGCGCTTCATGACACAGCAGGTTCTGCAGAAAGGAGATATTGGTCTCCACCCCTTCGATGCGGAAGGCGCAGAGGGCGTGATAGGCACGATGGAGCAGGGTGGCGTGATCGTCGGTGGGTTCATGGACGATCAACTTGGCCAGCAGCGAATCGAATTTGGGGTTGGTGCGGTAGCCGGCGTAGCCGCAGCCGTCCATCCGCACCCCGGGGCCGCCCGGCGGCTCATAGGCTGTAAGCGTTCCGGCCGTAGGCCGGGCCGCGCCGTCCGGCTGCATGGCCTCGGTGTTGATGCGCAGCTGTAGCGCCTGGCCGCGCGCAGGCGGGGACTGACTCAGCCCCAGCTCCGGCAGCCCGATGCCGGAGGCCACCTTGACCTGGAGTTCGACCAGATCCAGGCCCGTGATCATCTCCGTAACGGTGTGCTCCACCTGGAGGCGGGGATTGGCCTCCATGAAGAAGAATTCGTCCCCGTCCACCAGGAACTCGATGGTGCCCAGCCCCACATACTCGAGATGCCGGCCCATGCGCAGGGCCGCATCGCATAGCCTTTCGCGCATCTTCGGGGATAACCCGGGCGCGGGGGCGAACTCCACCAGCTTCTGATGCCGGCGCTGCAATGTGCAGTCGCGCTCGCCCAGATGGATCACCTCGGTCCCGTCTCCGAGAATCTGCACCTCGACATGGCGCGGCCGTTCGACCGCCGCCTCCACATAGACGTCCGGGTTGCCGAAGCTGGTCTCCGCCTCGGACCGGCAGCGCTCGAAGGCCGCCTCGATTTCGTCGGGCGAGCCGACATAGCGCATCCCGCGCCCGCCGCCACCGGCCAGAGCCTTGATCATCATCCCCCGCCCGGCGGGCAGGGTCTCGAAAAACCGCTTTGCTTCCTCAAGCCCGGTTGCCCCCTCGGTGCCGGGCACCACCGGCACACCGCATTCCACGGCCAGTCGCCGCGCCGCGGCCTTGTCCCCGAACAGTTCCAGGGTCTCGGGCGCGGGCCCGATCGAGGTCAGCCCCGCATCCATGCAGCGCCGGGCGAAGTCCGCGCTCTCCGAGAGGAAGCCGTAGCCGGGATGGATACTGTCGCAGCCGTTGTTTTTAGCGATCTCCAGCACCGCGTCCATATCCAGATAGGCCGCCGGCCCGGAGCCGGGCAGGGCGACGGCCTGGTCCACCTTGCGCGTGTGCAGGCTGGCGGCATCGTCGCTCGCATGGACGCCGATGCTCCGGCATCCCAGGGCGGCCAGGGCCTGGGCAATACGGACGGCAATTTCGCCGCGGTTGGCGATCAGAACAGTTTGAACCGGCATGAGCTCCCCCGGAAGGTTCTTGCTGATTGTTTATCCTAGGAAGTGGCTCCGAGCGGGGCAATTTGTTTTCGCCCACGGGATCTGGATGTGGCCATGGCCGAATACACAGGGACATCCTTGGTTCTTGGGGTAAATAATTCCTGTGCGTCCGACGTGGCGATGCGGGCCGTGACGGACAAGTCCTGATGCGTGCCGGTGGCCGGTAGGACAATGCCGGCCGGAGCGCTCGGTGACCAGACGAATCATTTCCGGTGGGCGAAGCCAGGGTCGGTAGTGGCCGGCATTGTGGCCGGGTGGTTGCGGGCCTGAACCGGGCCGGAGTGGTGTTGTTCCAGGCGAGGCATTCGCTTGATCGCTGTCCGTCTTGACAGTATTCTGCGACTAATAAGCCCTTGCAGCGAGATTCGCATGAGTACAGCCAAGGACGAGGTAAGAACCCTTCTTGATTCCCTCCCCGACGACTGTTCCTTTGAGGACATCCAGTATCACCTTTACGTGATCGAAAAGGTGCGGCGTGGCGAAGAGCGCGCGCAAGCCGAGGGCAGCATGACTCAGGAAGAGGCCGAGGAGTATTTCAGGCAGTGGACGAGGTAGTTCATTGGTCGCCGGAGGCTCGTGAAGATCTCGAGCTGATCGCCGAATTTATCGCCCGGGATTCGGAATATTATGCCCGGCAGGTCGTTCGCGAAATGCTTGCCGCGGCGCGGAGCCTTGAGCCATTTCCGAGGAAAGGGCGTAAGGTCCCGGAATTCGAAGAATCTTCGCTGCGCGAACTTCCTGTATATAGCTATCGCCTGATCTACCGGATTCAGTCCGATTTCCTTCTGGTTGTAGCGGTGGTTCATGGCAGGCGTTTGTTGCCGCATGCACTCGATGGCCGCGAACCGTAAGACGAACACGGGGAGTGCCTCGACCCTACGTGCGTTGCGATAGGGTCCGAGGCATCTCATGGAAGTGAAGATCAGGGAATTGAAGCGATATACCGCTGGCAAGTGACCCCCCGTCCTGTGCTACAGGAGGCCGTAATACGGCGGTTTGCTATGCATCCCTTCCCTGTATCCATTGAGGAGAAGTTCGATGAGTGAGGGCAATCCCGTAGCCTTGATCCTGGGCGCGGGCAACAGCACCGGCGCCGCGATTGCCGAGCGTTTCGCACAGGGCGGGTATACCGTCTGCCTCGTCCGGCGCAACGGTGAGGCGCTGGGCCCGCTGGTGGAGCGCATCCAGGAGTCGGGCGGCACGGCGCGTGGTTATGGCTGCGACGTACGCGACGAGGATCAGGTGGATGGGCTGGTGGAGCATATCGAGGCGGAGATCGGCCCGATCGAGGTGGCGGTGTTCAACGCCGGGGTGAATCTCTGGACCAGCATTCTCGAGGAAACCGCCGAACGCTATCGCGGGCTCTGGGAGACGGACGCCTTCGGCGGTTTTCTGGCCGGCCGGGCCGTGGCCCGGGTCATGGCCGAGCGGGGCCGGGGCAGCATCTTCTTCACCGGCGCCACGGCCAGTGTGCGCGGCGGCGCCAACTTCGCCGCCTTCGCCGGGGCCAAGCACGCGTTGCGGGCCCTGGCCCAGAGCATGGCCCGCGAGCTGGGGTCAAAGGGCATCCATGTGGCCCATCTGGTGGTGGACGGCATCATCGATTCCGACTTTATCCGGGAGGAATTGCCGCAGGTGTACGAGAGCAAGGGCAAGAAGGGCATGATCGCGCCGGCGAGCATTGCCGAGGCCTACTGGTTCCTGCACCAGCAAAGCCCGGACGCCTTCACCTTTGAGCTGGATCTGCGCCCGGCGGCGGAGTCCTGGTAGCGGGGTGAGGAACTTCGGCCCGGTTGTATGAAATGGGCCGTGGTCGCTGTTGGGCAATGAACTCCGTCCCGGTGAACTTGACTTGTCGTTCCGGGCTGCGAATCCTGTTGGTCCAGTCACGACCGCCGCCGGTCGGCGGCGGCAAGCCGGAGCCCGACAGTGTCGCCACAAGATCCGTCTTCCAGCCCCGGGCCGGTAGTGGCCCCCACCGCCAGCGTCGATGCTGACGCCAGCCTGGGCGCGGGTGTGCGCGTGGAACCCCATGCCTTTATCGGCCCTGATGTGGAGATTGGTGAAGGAACCTTTGTCGGCCCCCACGCGGTTATCCAGGGACCGAGCCGGATTGGTTGCAACAACCGGATTCAGGCCCATGCCTGTCTGGGCGGCCCACCCCAGGACATGGGCTGGCAAGGCGAGCCCACCCGGCTGGAGATCGGCGACGCCAACTTTATCGGCGAATTCGTCTCCATGCACCGGGCGTCGACCAAGGAGGAGGGCGTAACCCGGGTGGGCAGCCATGGTTTTTTCATGGCTTATTCCCATTTCGCTCATGATTGCCAGGTGGGCGACCATGTGGTGCTGGCCAACTCGGCCCATATCGGCGGTCATGTCCATATTGGTGACTGCGCGAATATCGCGGGTGGCACCGTGGTCCACCAGTTCGTCCATATCGGTGAATACGCCATGGTGGGTGGGGGCACTTTGCTGGTTAAGGATGCGCCGCCCTACATGAATGTCACCGGCAACCGAGCCCGACTGTTCGGCCTCAACCGGCGTGGACTGCAGCGTGCCGGTTTCCCCGCCGACACCATCCGGATGCTGCAGCAGGCGCACCGTGTGGTCTTCCGTTCCGGGCTCACGCTTCGGCAAGCGCTGGACGAACTCAAGGCCATGGAAAGCTCGCGTGAGCTCCAGGTACTGATCGATGCCCTCGAGCATTCCAATCGCGGCGTCACCCGATAACCGCATCCGGCTCCGCCCGTGTCCGGAAACAGCTGCCCGTGAGGAGGCTGCGGACGCTTGACGGATTACCCCGTCATTTGCCCAGCCAACGCTGAATGCGCTCGCCGTGGAACCGATGCAGCCAGTAGGGCGTCACCACCATGATCAGGAGTAACAGCGTCCCGGCCGCCGCGGTCGCCGCGGGATGCAGGGGGAAGCTGTGGCCCAGACCGGCGAAGACCAGGGTCATGGGCAGCATGCCCAGCCAGGTGGCGAGCGCATAGCGCCAGAGCTGGATGGCGGTCAGCCCGGCGGCGTAACTGATCAGCGCGAAGGAAAACAAGGGCACCAGACGGGTCACGAACACGCCCCAGAAGAGCGCGCGCTGGGAGGCGTCTTCCCGGAAGACCGGGTTGTCGCCCAGCTTGCGGCGAACCGGCTCGCGCGCGATGCACCGGCTGATCGCCAGCGCGATCAGGGCGCCGGCCAGCGCTCCCAGGGAAGCGACCAGGGTGCCGCCGGCCATGCCGAAGGCCAGCCCCGAGGCGGCACTGACCGGCAGTGTGGGGATGGGCCCGACCACCACCGCGATCATCATGATCACCATCAGCAGCAGGGGCGCGGCCATACCCCGGGCGCTGACCCATTGCGCAATAACGTCAGGGGCCAGCTCGGAGGGCAGGCCCAGGCTTTTCAGCAGGAACCAGAGACCGGTCAGCGCCAGGGCGATGACAAACACAGCAACGGCTTTCAGCAATCCTCACCCCGTTTGGTTGTCCCGCGGATACTCCGGATCGGCGCCCGCCGGGTCCGGCATTTGTCCCGCAGTGTACCGGTGCGTCCGGCGTTGCTGTAGCACAACCGGGTGGCCTTGCGTGGCCGGCAATAGAACTGCATAGTTCTATTATCAGAACAGCGTCCGTTTGAGGCCGTCGATGTCATCCTTGGAAGCGCAACTGGATGAATCCAGCCGCGCGGCATTGAAGCGCCTGACCACGCCGCCCAGGGTGGCCTGGCCCACGGTGGCGGTGCTGGCGGTGTCGCTGTTGCTGCTGGCGGGCAGCTATGTGGCGGGCTTCACCCGTACGGTGCCGCTGTGGGCGGCGGCGCTGGCGAATGTGGTGGTCATGTACACCCTCTTCAGTGTCATCCACGACAGCATTCATCGTTCGGTGTCGCAGAATCAGAAGCTCAATGACGGGTGCGGCCGGCTGGCTTCGCAGGCCATGTCGCCGGGGTCGAATACCGGGGTCTTCCGCTGGGGCCATATCCAGCATCATCGATTCACAACGGCTGAGGGTGATCCGGACAACTGGCTCCATGGCGGGCGCAACTGGACGCTGCCGCTGCGCTGGGCGGTAATTGATATCTACTATCTCATCAATGCCATCCGTTCGGATCAGCCGGTGGCGCGCAAGCACCTGCCGTATGCCTATATGGGAGGCGCGATCACGCTCGGACTGGTGGGGACCCTGGTGGCGCTGGGCTATGGGCTGGAGGTGGTCATGCTCTGGCTGGTGCCCACGCGGGTGAACAGCGTACTGCTGGGCTTCACTTTTTTGCCTCTCCTGTACTTTCCATGGGTCATTTTGGCAGCGGCGGATTGAGTTCTATGCCGCCGCAGCAGAGAAAGAGCATCGCTTGTAATGCGTCGGCGCTGTGGAAGCCGTAGGCTCGGCGCGCGATCATGCGTAGTCGATTGTTGAAGCCTTCCACGATGGCGTTGGTGTAACGCTGTTTGATGTAGGCCAGGATGCCGTCTTTGTGCCGGCGCAGCGTGCGCGAGAGCTTGACGAACGCCGGCAGCTGGCTGCGACAGGCCCAAGCCAGCCAGGCCTCGAACGCCTCGCGCGCGCGTTTGGGCTGACGATAATCGAGTGCACGCGCGAGTGATTCCTTGAGCAGGTACGCACGGTACAGCCGGGCATTGTTGGCCTGGATGTCAGCGAGTTTTTGATCCTGTCGCGGGGTGAGATTCCATGGGTTCTTCAGCAACGCGTAACGGCTGCGCTTGATCCAGCCCGCGTCGTCACCGCCGGCCAGCGCCCGGGTTTCGTCGCGACGCACTTCGTCGAGCGCGTCACTGGCGAGGCGCTGCACGTGGAAGCGGTCGAATACGATCCGCGCATCGGGTAAGTGCTCGCCGACGGCCTTGAGGTAGCCGCCGGCCATGTCCATGGTGGCCAATTCGATGCCCGCGCGGCCGTGTTCGCCGAGCTGATCGAACAGCCCCGTCAGGCTGTCCGCGCCGCGCCCGCGCGCGGCCCAGACCACGCGCCGCTGATCATGATCGACTACCACCGTCAGGTAGCGATGGCGCTTTAGGTAGCTGAATTCGTCGATACCGATCACGCGCAGCCCGTTCAGGCGCTGGCCGTCCAGTCGCTCGTTGACCACCCGCTCAATGATCGTGCCCACCGTGCGCCAGTTGATCCCGACCAGACGGGTGATTGTGGTCTTGTCCGTGGTCTGGGCCAGATACGCCACAAGTTCCTCCAGATCCCGGGTAAAACGGCTGCCGTGACGCGCCCAGGGCACCTGCTCGGTGACCACACCGCAGCACCGGCAGTTCACCCGCCGCGGGGCGTAGCGCAGACGCAGAATCGTCGAGCCGAGCGCCAGATGGCGCCAGTGACGCTCACCGCCGCGGTCATACTGCCCGCCCCGGCGGCCACAGCCGCCGCAGCGCGGCTTGCGCCAGCGCGGCCGCACCGCAAACGTCACACCACCGTCGTCCACCGACAGGTCCGTGGCGACCAGGGCATCGACACCAGTAAGCTTCTGGCATACTTTGGTCAGGCGCATGGGGATCTCCTCGTGCTGTTCTGTTGGCTCTCACCGTCAGAAAATGCACGAACCCCATGCGCCTCCTCAAGTCGCCCATCACCGCGGCCCAACCACCCTCAAATACCGTAACGCCGCAACACACGGCACCAGCCGCCCGGAAACCGCATCACACCGCGGCTAAGGCCGATACTCCACCCATAGAAACTGCAGGAGAGCCACTTTTTTCTGGCTGCCGCATGTGCCGCACACGGTAACGGCGGCGGAGGATCCCTACCGCGCCACCACCATGCGCCTGGGTCTGGAATGGCTGATGACGCCTTTGCTGCAGTTCCAGAACTACCATCTGATCCATCATCTGTATCCGCGCACACCCTTTTACCGATACGGCCGGGTCTGGCGTCTTCTGAAGCCGTATCTGCGTCGAAACACCCTGGCGGTACAGCGGGGTTTTTCCATTCTGCCGGTGGATGAGGCACCCCAGCCGTAGGGTGCGCTGTGCGCACCACCGTGTTTTGCGGTGCGCACGGTGCACCCTGAAGCTGGTTTCCGAATCCGGCCTATAGGGTTCCTTTGCCCATTCTCTGTGTTCTCCGTGATCTCTGTGGTGAAAATCAACCGCCGGTGGATACCTCGGAAGCCCGGAAACACACCACAGAGGACACAGAGCGCACAGAGGTTGAACCCGCGTATTTGCTGTACCCTTTGTGGTCAAACCAACAGCACGGGGCTGCTATTTCCTCCCCTTGCCAGGAGGGGGGCGCAAAAGGCAAAGCGTAGGGTGCGCCGTGCGCACCATCGGACCTCCAGGGTGCGCACGGCGCACCCTACAGCTTCTGCGCGAGCCCCGGGGTGCTAAAATCAGAGGCTTTTACAACACCCTCGCCAGGGGAGGAAAGAAGGGACCCCCCTGGCAAGGGGACGTTAGAGGGGGTCGTTCATCTTTTCGCCGGCCCTGTGTTTGAAAGCCATCTTTGGATACAGGCTTGCGAGCCTTGCAGGGGAACGGCAATGACCAGGTCGGTGGAATTCTATTTCGATGTTGGCAGCCCGGCGTCCTGGCTGGCGTGGACGCAGCTGCCGGCCATGGCTGAGCGCTACGGTGCGGAGCTGGTGAACAAACCGGTGCTGCTGGGCGGGATCTTCAAGGCGACGGGCAACAATACGCCTGCCGCACTGCCGCCCAAGGGGCGGTATCTGTTCCGGGATCTGGCGCGCTTCGCGCGGCGCTATGGCGTGCCCTTCACCTTTCCACCCGGCTTTCCCGCGAATACATTGACCCTGATGCGAATCCTAACCGGCGTTCAGATGCACCGGCCGGATGATTTCGGCGCCTGCGTGGATGTTCTCTTTCGCATGCTCTGGCAATACGGCATCAATCCGGAAGACGAAACCACGCTGCGGGATACGCTTGGCGGTGCCGGACTGGACGCGGATGCGTTGCTCGCCCTCGCCGGACAAGAAGACGTCAAGCAGGCTCTCAAGGAGGCCACCAACGAGGCGGTCGAGCGCGGACTTTTCGGGTTGCCCACCATGTTCGTGGACGGCGAGATGTTCTGGGGGCAGGACCGGCTGGATTTCGTGCGCGAGCAGCTGGAGTCGTCGGACGCCTGACGTCTGCCGGCCCCGTCAGCTTCCTACGAATAGTGTACAAGTGTTCTCCGAAATCCGTCTGATTGTGACCCGTTTTGCGTGCTGCTAGTTTAATAGCGTTCACAAAGCGCCCCATCCGGGCCTTTCCCGAAGAGCAATCTCCGTACCCTGAAAAACAATAATCATGACAAGCGAACAAACGGGTGTCATGCGCAATCCCTTCGCTTTCGGCAAACGCATGGCACAAATGCGCTGGAACCGGGTCGAGCGTGGTTGCGCCGCCGCTGCCGAGGTGGCTGTTATCTATCCGCTTTATCTGCTGGGCATGCTTTATGTTCTCGGCCGGGAGGACCGCGCCCGCCTGATTCAGGTGGATTTCGTACGCGACCAGGTGGTTTTTTTTGCCCTGGTGAGCCTGGCAGCCCTGCTGCTCTGGAGTCTGGGGCTATGGCTGCGCGGGCGTTATCCCCGGGTGTTGTGGTATCAGCACCTGACGGCGAACTATTTCGGCGTGACCCTGGTCTGGGCCGGGTATATAACCGGCACGCTCAATCTGGCCGCTGGCGTAGTACTCATGGGCGCGGCGGTAACCGGCTATATGGTGCTGGACCGGCGCGTTATCGTACCCGCGTTTATCAACGCCCTGTTGTTGCTGCTGGGACTGACCGTGGCGTCGTCCATGGACCTGTTGCCCTATGCGCCTGCCATGGTGACGCCTGTGGACGCGGCCACACGGCTGTTCTGGCTCCATACCCATCTGTTTCTGGCGGCGCCCCATATCATTTTTTGTTTGCTGGCCACCATGCTCATGTTGCGGCAATGGGGCCGCAGCGAAGCGCGTGTGCTGCGTCTGGGCACCACGGACGGGCTCACGGGTCTGTACAACCGCCGCAGCATTCTCGAGGTGCTCTGGCGTGCGCGAACGCGGGCCCATGAACACAACATGCCCCTGGCTGTGGGGCTGCTGGATCTGGATCACTTCAAGGCTATTAATGACCGCAAGGGGCATCTGGCAGGCGATCGTGTGTTGCGTGACGTCGCCGGAGCCATTCGGGCGCAGCTACCCGCTGAGGCGCAGGTAGGGCGCTTCGGCGGTGAGGAGTTCCTGGTGGTATTGCCCGGCGCGAACCGGACCGCCGCCCGGCGTCACATGGAAGCATTGTGTCGGGCGATCGAAGCTCTGGGGTTGCGCGACGATCGGGACCAGCCCCTTGCGGTGACCGCCAGCGCGGGGCTGGCCTGTGATGCCACGGGTTCGGAATCGGGCGCGGATGCGCTGGTGAGCACGGCGGATGATGCGCTCTATCAGGCCAAGGAGCAGGGCCGCAATCAGGTGGTTGCGCTGCAGCCGGAACGCAGGACCCGGGCTGACGCTGCGCCGACGGCGGAGGGCTACTGTGCTCGCCGGGGCGATGAGGCGTTGCCGCAACCCCTGGACCGGCAATACGCGGAAGCCCGGGAGTGGTTGCGCCGCCGCATCACGGGCGTGCGCGATCTCACCGAGACCGCCATGGCTATGTTCATGAACGGGCTCATCAGTGTTCAGTATCTCGCCTTGATACTCTGGGGCCTTTATACACTGCAGCACAGCCAGCGCGATCAACTGCTCAACATGACCTATGCCCGCGAAGCCATGGTTCTGGTCATGGCGGCGCTGGGGACAGGGCTGATGCTTGCACTGGTCGGGTATCTCCTGTTTCGTCGTGGTGTGGAATCCTCGGCATTCGTCGTGATCAGCCATCAGTTCTACGGACTGACCCTGGTGGGCATGGGCTATCTGATCGGATCGCTATCGATGCCCACCGGTATTGTGCTGCTGGCATCGCCGCTGCTGGGCCTGATGTTCTTCCGGCGATGGGTGATCGTGCAGGGTTTCGGCACCTCGCTGATGGTGCTGATCGGTGTTTCCTATGCGGCGGCGCTGGGCTGGATGCCCTATGCGCCCCTGGTGCCGGACGCGGCCGTGCATTTTCGCGAGGCGCGTCCGTTCTGGGTATTCAGCTTTTACTACTTCGTGCTGCCCATGCTTGCCTTTACGCTGATCCTGCTGGATCAGGTGCTGGGCATGTGGCGTCAGCGCGGGCGTTATATTCAGTCGCTGAGCGTCACCGATGCGCTGACGCACCTTAACAACCGGCGCAATATCATGGAGCGGCTGGAAAACGCGATTGTCGAGGCGCGGCGCACGGGCAATCCGCTCAGCGTGGTCCTGCTGGATGTGGATTACTTCAAGGCCATCAATGACGGTCGCGGCCATCCCGTGGGTGACGGCGTGTTGCGCAGGATTGCCGCCAATCTGACCGAATCCGCGCGCGATGGCGACCTGGTGGGTCGTTACGGCGGCGAGGAGTTTCTGGTGGTGTTGCCGGGAACGCTGTTATCCGGCGCCATGGCGCTGGCCGAGCGTTATCGCGGCCGCTTGAGCGCACTGCGGATGACCGACGATCCTGGCAGGCCTTTCCAGGTAACGGGCAGTTTCGGCGTGGCCACGCTGGATCCCCTTCATGACAGCGGCGCCGAGCCCATGCTCCAGCGTGCCGATCAGGCCCTCTATCGCGCCAAGCACAACGGCCGCAACCGCATCGAGACGCTGGAACAAGATCCGGGCGAAATGGCCGTGGAACCCGCCGGCTAACGCCATCGCTACTCGCCTCGCCGTCCGAGGTTTGCCATCCTGTAGGCGCCATCCGGGCTGCTCACAAGGGGATCATGCTGCGTACAGCGTCCAGTGCGGAATGCGGGCTGGTTGTGCCCGGTATCATGGTGATTGCCGTGCTGGCCGGGGCGCCGGCCATCGCCGCCGATCCGCAAGCCGATCGCCGCATTGACCAGCGTCTGGTGGAACCGGCCCCGGGTGATGTCATTCGGTCCAACGAGGCGGTCATGGACCCCATTCGGGTGCCAGGTGAAAAAGAGCCCGCCGATACGGAAGCGCAGGACCGGGATCAGCCCCGGGTGGAAGAAATCATCGAACGGCGTCGCGCCGTTGAGGCCGGGCCCGCGGAGGAAGCCTATCCGCTGGTGCCCGGCTGTGAACCCGTAGCGGGGGAGACCGGACGCTTGCCGGCGCCGGACTGGACCCATCATGTCACTTCCCGGGGACTTTGCCTGCCGGCCCAGTGGGTGGATTCCTTTTTCGCGGATACGGATGCGGATTTCCATGCCGCGCGCACCCTGGTGCGCGTCATCGGTACGGGCCAGTGGCAGGAGAATACGGACCGGCTTACGGAAGTACGTGTGGATGCCCGGGTGGCGCTGCCGCACACGGAGAATCGACTGTCGCTGGTGCTGCGCAGCGATGATCAGCAAGATGATCGGCTGGAACAACGCGAGCGCATTCTGGAGGAAGAGCAAGCCGGGGACGATGGCGAAGCGGACACGGGTGTTTTCCGCACCGCTTTGCGCTGGGCTGCCTATCAAACCAGACGAGCCACCAGCCAGGTGGATCTGGGCGTGCGCGGCAGCAATCCTTACGTGCCCTTCGCGCGTCTGCGTTATCGTTACCGCCAACCTTTGCCGTGGAGCATGCAGGCCCGCGCCAACCAGGAGTTCTACTGGCGCGACAACGAGGACCGCCGGGGCCTGGCTTCGGAACTGCAGCTCGAGCGCCCGCTGACCGAGAATACGTTGGCCCGATTCACCACCAGCGCGGAAAGCAATACGCAATTGCGCGCCACAAACGTGAAATGGCGCTGGAATCAGAGCCTGTCCTGGTTCTGGCGCATCAAGCGCCGGGCCGCTCTGCAGGCGAGCCTGCGGGTGGGTGGCACTTCGGAGCCGGTTATACGCGCGCAATCGCGGCGTTTCAGTATTCGTCTGCGTCACAGTTTCTGGCGCCCCTGGTTCTATGCCGAAGTGGAACCCTATGTGACCCAGAATCGCGACAATGACTTCCGCTCGGTGCACGGCATTGCGCTGCGGCTGGAAACTCAGCTGGGGGATTATAAGTAGGGGAACCTCTGATCCATTCCTCCGTGGAATTGGTCGTGCTCAAAATCGTGAATCAGGGCAGGGTGAATCGGGGTGGGCGGATCCGGGTCGATTTGCACTGCGGGCACTTGCCCGGTTTTTTCGAACGGGTGCGTTTTTCAAAGCGAAAACCGCAGCCGGCACAGGACGCGGGCAGGGCCTTTACCTTGCCGGCGTGCAACAAATGTTCCAGGTGATCGAGTACCTCGCGCTCGGATTGCCGCGTCAGCCGTGACAACTCGCCGGCGCTGAAGGGGCCGCCATCGAGTTGATCCAGCAATTGCTGGCGGATGGTGCGGCTGCGCTCGCCGGGCATGGGGGAAGAATCGGTCATGAAAGCCATCCTGCGTTACAGGTGCCGCGGGTACAACCGCTCAAGAGCTCTCCTGCAGCAGGTTCCAGGGCTTGCCATTGAGTAGACGCACCAGGTCCGTCTGGCGACTGGTGCCGGTTTTGCTGAGTACGCGCTTGAGGTGGGTGCGCAGGGTCTCGCGCGAAACCCGCCACTGCGCGCTCAGTTTACTCAGATCATGGCCTTGCGAGAGCGCGCAGGCCAGTCGTGCCTCGGCTGCGGTCAGGCCGTAGAGCGTCATGAGGACATCATGGTTGAGCAGGCCGGCATCCTCAAGGTTGCTGATGAAAATGGCGCTTGCCACCTGGGGCCAGGGGCCGCGGAAGTGGGGTTTGCTCGGGGGAACCGGGCAGGCGACCACCAGCAATTGCGGCTCACCCGGCGCGGGGGTGAGCAGCAGCGCTTCGGGTACCGCTGGCCCATTCACCTTCGCCCGCAAGAGCACAGTGTCGAGCATGCGACGCAAGGACTTCGCATCCTCCGCCTGGCTGGCCCGCAACATGCCCGCGCATCGCTTGATGCCGAGGCCGAACCGAATGGTTTCTTCGCCCGTGGTGTTGGCGTGGACGATCTGCTCGTGTTCGTCCAGCAGCACAGCGCCCACGGCCATCGATTCCAGTGCCTGCTCGGCGGAGGCGGTCTGGCGCTCGGCCAGATCCAGCAGATGGCTGAGTTGCGCGGCGCGCCGGATATGAGGCACGAAGCGTCGGATATAGGCGGCGTCGCTCCCCGAAAAGGCCCCGGTGCTGCGGTCGCGCTGCAGGCCGAACTTGATCGTGAATTGCTCGTTGCGCATGGCCAGGCCGCCGCAGACGTGGTAGCTGTCCTGGGGCTGCATGTAGTCGGCGAAGAATTCCGTGCGGTGGAGCTCGCGGGGTGACAGGATCAGCTCCCCGGGAGCGATGAAGCTGCCTGGCTTGTTCCGCAATGCCTGGATAAAAACGTCCCTGCTGACGTAGTACTTGCGGTGCGCTTCCTGCAGTTCCGGGTCCAGGTTGTAATGGATGTTCGCGCGGATGGCCGTGGCCTGTTCATCGATCACGCGAAACATGCCTGATTTGGCGTTCAGCGCGCCGCACAGGCCTTTGAGGAAGTGGCTCCAGTGATCCGGGTTGAGCGGCGACTCGTAGATCGAGTCGAGCAGGGCGGAAAAGACTTCGAGGCTGTTTTTCGCGTTCTCCGGTGCGCGCATGGTGGCTCTTCCTTCGCTGGTTTCATCCCTGGAGGCGGTCGAGAATCTCTGGCCAGCGCCGGAAAGCGGCGAAGTGCATGGTACCGGGCCATTCGTGGTAATCCACGTCTTGCAACTGATGGGCCAGCCAGCGGCCCATGACTACGGGAGCATTGCGGTCCTGCTCGCCGTGGCGGATCAATGCGGGGGCTTTGATGGACATCAGGGAAAAGGGCCAGGGCTGCACCAGGGCATGAGCATCGGCGGTCATGCCGGCACAGCCCTGGCGGGTGGATTCGTCCAGGTTCCGCCGGTAGTGCTCGCGCACGGGGTTGCTCTCCAGAATGGCCCGATCGTATTCGGGTGCTGTGTCCGTCATCATGGCCCAGGCGCCGCCGGACTCTTCGACCGCGCCCGTGAGCGCTTCCCGGAAAGCGGCGAAATCCGTGCGCCCCAGGTTCCACAGTTCCTGCAGCCCCTCGTCCATGCCTTCCATCCCGGTCTGCTCAAAGGGCGCCCAGCTGCTGATCAGCACGAGCTTGCCCGTGCGCTCGGGCAGCCCGGCGGCGATGGCCAAAGCGTGCGGACCGCCGCCGGAGAAACCCAGCACATCGAAGCGGGCAAGCTCGAGATGTTCGGCCAGGGCAATAGTGTAGATCTCGGTGGTCGCCGTATCATTAGATCGGAAGAGCA
>CAJXLA010000036.1 GCA_913055795.1 uncultured Alcanivorax sp.
ACCATCGTCCTCGCTGGATGCGGCCACGTTCACCTCGCAGAAGTTCTGCGCTTCCTTGATGGCCTTCTTGGACCACTGGCCGGTGTTGATGTAGTCGGCCTTGTTCGCGCCGCCCAGCAGGTTCATGGGCACCATGGAGAATTGCAGGCTGGCGCCCCCTTGCAGAAAGAGCACGGCATAGTCGTCGCTGATGCCCAGCAGCTCGCGCAGGTCCTTTTCCGCCTGTTCGGCGATGTCGACGAACTCGGGCGCGCGGTGGCTCATCTCCATCACCGACATGCCCCGGCCCTGGTAATCGAGCATGTCATCGCGGGCCCGCTTGAGCACATCTTCCGGCAAGGCGGCCGGTCCGGCACAGAAATTGTAGGCGCGTGTCATATTATGGATTGCTCCTTTGATACAAAAATCGATATGGCGGCGGAGACCCCGGAACGCCCCCAGGCAAAGCAGGAGGCTCCGGGGGGTCGGCGGCTATTGCTCGCCGCCTTCTTCCCCGCTTTCTTCCTCGTCCGTTTCATCCAGCTCGGGAATGGGCGCGATGCCCACCAGCTTTTCCTCTTCGCCCAGGCGAATCAGGCGCACCCCCTTGGTATTGCGGCTGAGCACGCTGACTTCATCCACCCGGGTGCGTACCAGGGTGCCCATGTTGGAAATCAGCATGATGTCCTCGTGGCCGCTAACCTGGGTGGCCCCCACCAGGTCACCGTTGCGCTCGTCGGTAACCATGGCGATCACGCCCTGACCACCGCGGCCGCGCAGCGGGAATTCGTCCACATCCGTGCGCTTGCCGTAGCCGTGTTCACTAGCGGTGAGTATCTGGGCGTCCGGCTGCGGCACCAGCAGGGAAATCACCCGTTCGCCGGAGTGGAGTTTCATGCCCCGCACACCCCGGGCATTGCGGCCCATGGGGCGGACCTCGTCCTCGCTGAAACGGATGGCCTTGCCACTGTCCGCGACCAGCATCAGATCCTGTTCGCCGTTGGTCACGGCCACATTGACCAGCTCATTGGCCCCTTCCAGCTCGATGGCAATGAGGCCGGCGCTGCGTGGCCGGCTGAAGGCATCCATGTCCACCTTCTTGACGGTGCCATTGGAGGTGGCCATGAAAATGTACTGGCCCTCGGTATTCTTGGCCAGCGGCAGAATGGCGGTAATCTTTTCGTCGTCCTGCAGCCGCGGCAACAGATTGATAATGGGCTTGCCGCGCGAAGTGCGCCCGGCCTGGGGCAATTCGAAGACCCGCAGCCAGAACACCTTGCCGGCATTGGTGAAGCACAGCAGGGTGTCGTGGGTGCCCGCTACCACCAGATGCTCGATGTGATCCTCGTCCTTCAGCTGGCCCGCGGACTTGCCCCGGCCGCCGCGCTTCTGGGCGCGGTAGGTATCGATGGGCTGGGACTTGGCATAGCCACCGCGGGACAGGGTCACCACCACGGTCTCCTCGGCGATGAGATCTTCCATGGTGAGATCCGCCTGCGACGACTGGATCTCGGTGCGCCGGTCGTCGCCGTATTCATCCCGGATGGCGAGCAGCTCGTCGCGGATCACGCGCAGCAGCTTGTCCGGGTCGGCCAGGATCTCGCCCAGCTCACGGATCTTGTCCAGCAGATCCTGGTAGTCGGTGACCAGCTTGTCCTGCTCCATGCCGGTCAGACGCTGGAGCTTGAGATCCAGAATGGCCTGAGCCTGTTCGGGCGAGAGCCAGTACTGACCATTGCGCAGCCCGTAATGATCGGCCAGACCTTCCGGCCGGCAGGCATCCTCGCCGCCGGCGCGCTCGAGCATGCCGGTCACTTCGCCGGGTTCCCAGCCGCGCGCGACCAGTTTCTCGCGCGCTTCGGCCGCCGAGGGGGATGCCTGGATCAGCGCAATGACGTCATTGATATTCGCCAGCGCCACCGCCAGCCCTTCCAGGGTGTGGCCCTTCTCGCGCGCCTTGCGCAGTTCATAGACGGTGCGCCGGGTTACCACCTCGCGCCGGTGGCGGATAAAGGCTTCCAGCGCCTGCTTGAGATTGAGCGTCTTCGGCTGCCCCTCGACCAGGGCCACCATGTTGATGCCGAAGACGTTTTCCATCTGGGTGAGGTTGTAGAGGTTGTTCAGGATCACCTCGGCCACCTCGCCCTTGCGCAGTTCGATCACCACGCGCAGGCCTTCCTTGTCCGACTCGTCGCGCAGTTCGGTAACCCCGTCGATGCGCTTTTCCTTGACCAGCTCCGCAATCTTTTCGATCAGCCGGGCCTTGTTGACCATGTAGGGCAGCTCGGTGAGCACGATGGCCTGCTTACCCGTCTTGTCGTTGGTCTCGATCTCGGCACGCGCGCGCACCAGCACCCGGCCCCGGCCGTTGCGATAGGCCTGCACAATACCGGCACGACCATTGATGGTGCCGCCGGTGGGAAAATCCGGGCCGTGGATGTACTCGATCAGATCGTCGACGCTGAGATCTTCGTCATCAATCAGGGCCAGGGTGCCGTCAATGATCTCGCGCAGGTTGTGCGGCGGGATATTGGTGGCCATGCCCACGGCGATGCCCGAGGAGCCGTTGACCAGCAGATTGGGCACGCGCGTGGGCAGCACCTCGGCGATCTGTTCGGTGCCGTCATAGTTCTCGACGAAATCGACGGTTTCCTTGTCCATGTCGGCCAGCAACTCGTGCGCGATTTTGGCCATGCGCACCTCGGTGTACCGCATGGCCGCCGCGGAGTCGCCGTCGATGGAGCCGAAGTTGCCCTGCCCGTCCACGAGTGTATAGCGCAGCGAGAACGGCTGCGCCATGCGCACAATGGTGTCGTAAACGGCCGAGTCGCCGTGGGGGTGGTACTTACCGATGACGTCGCCCACCACGCGGGCGGATTTCTTGTAGGCCTTGTTCCAGTCGTTGCCCAGCTCATGCATGGCATAGAGCACGCGCCGGTGCACGGGCTTGAGCCCGTCGCGCACGTCCGGCAAGGCGCGCCCCACGATCACGCTCATGGCGTAATCGAGGTAGGACTGCTTGAGCTCTTCCTCGATGTTGACCGGTGTGACTTCTCTGGCGAGGTCCGTCATGGTGTTCTTGCTGCCCCCTGGTTTCCGTGCATCCCGTGCGATCCGGCCCGAAAAGGCGTAATCGTACCACATCAGTGACCCCGGACTCCCACCCCTGGCAGGCCGTGGAAAAACCCCGTCCGTGCACTGACTTGCCCGCCGCCGGACACAACCGCGGGCGCGGGGTATGACAGGCCCCCAAAGCCGGCCTTGTCCGCTATACTGCGCTCGCAGATTTGGGCCGACCCGAGGTTGCTGTCATGACACAGACACCGGCCGCCGCCGATCTGGCGGTGCATGCCCGCTGGGTGATTCCGGTGGAAGGTTCCGAACGCGTGCTGGATCACCACGCGGTGATCGTGCGCGATGGCCGGATCGCCGACGTGCTGCCTTCGGAGCAGGCGGGCGCGCGCTGGCGGGCCGACGAAACCGTCAAGCTGGATCGGCATGCGCTGATTCCCGGGCTGGTCAATGCCCACACCCATGCCGCCATGAGTCTTTTCCGGGGGCTGTCCGATGACCTGCCGCTCATGACCTGGCTGGAAGAGCACATCTGGCCGGCGGAGGGCAAGTGGATGAGCGCGCCCTTTGTGGCCGACGGCACCCGGCTGGCGGCGGCGGAGATGATCCGCGGCGGCACCACCTGTTTCGGGGACATGTACTTCTTCCCCGATACCATCGCTCGGGTGAGCCGGGAAGCGGGCATTCGCGCCGCCATCTTTACCGGCATCCTGGATTTCCCCACGCCCATGGGGAACGGCCCGGAGGATTACCTGCGCGCCGCCATGAATGCCGCCGACACCTGGCGCCACGAGCCACGCATCACCATCGGCTTCGGCCCGCACGCACCCTATACCGTTTCGGACGCTCCCCTGGAAAAGGTGCGCACCTATGCCGAGGAGCTGGATGCGCCCATCATGATGCATGTGCATGAAACCGCCGAAGAGGTACAGCAAGCAGTGGAGGCCACCGGCGAGCGGCCGCTGGCACGCCTGCACCGGCTGGGGCTGCTGTCGCCGCGTTTCATGGCCGTGCACATGACCGATCTGAGTGAAGACGAAATCGAGCTGGCCCGCGAGACCGGCCTTCATGTCACGCATTGCCCGGAGTCGAACATGAAACTGGCGAACGGCTTCTGTCGGGTGGAACAGCTGCGTCAATCCGGCCTACATCTGGCGCTGGGCACCGATGGCGCCGCAAGCAACAATGATCTGGACATGCTCGGTGAAATGCGCACCGCCGCGCTGCTGGGCAAATCCGTGGCGCACGACCCCAGCGCCCTGCCGGCGGCGGCGGTGCTGGAGATGGCGACGCTGGGCGGTGCCCGCTCGCTGGGTCTGGACCAGCAGGTCGGCTCGCTCGTGCCGGGCAAGCAGGCGGACATGGCCGCCATTGATCTGGGCGAACCCGAGACCCAGCCGCTCTATGATCCGCTGGCGCAGATCATCTATGCCGCCACGCGCTCCCAGGTCAGTCATACCTGGGTGGCCGGGCAGTGCCTGATGAACCAGCGCGAGCTGACCACCATCAATGCGGAACGGCTGCGGCAGGACGTGACACGCTGGAATCACCGGATCGCGGAGGATGGCGATGAATGAGCCGCGCAATGTGGATGAGCAGGAAATCGCCAAGTTCAGCGAGCTGGCCGAGCGCTGGTGGGACCCGGACGGCGAGATGCGCCCGCTGCACGACATCAACCCGCTGCGGTTGAACTACATTGACGAGGCCGCGCCCCTGCCCGGCCTTGTGGCGCTGGATGTGGGGTGCGGCGGCGGTCTGGTCTCCGAGGGCATGGCCCGCCGGGGCGCCGGGGTGACCGGCATTGATCTGGGCGCGGCACCGCTGGCCGTGGCCCGGCTGCATGCCGAACAGCAAGGCATGGAAGTGGAATACCGGCAGGTACCCGTGGAAGAGCTCGCCGCCGAACGCCCGGAGCACTATGATCTCGTGACCTGTCTGGAAATGCTCGAGCATGTACCCGACCCGGGCGCCGTGGTCGCCGCCTGTGCCCGGCTGACGAAACCCGGGGGCCAGCTGGTGTTCTCCACGATCAACCGCAATCCCAAAAGCTTTCTCTTTGCCATTGTGGGCGGCGAGTATGTGCTCCATTTGCTGCCGCGCGGCACCCACGAATACGCCAAACTGATCCGGCCCTCGGAACTCGCCGCCTGGTGCCGCGAGGCGGGACTGGACGTAACGGACACCACGGGCATGACCTTTAACCCGATTACCGGCGCCTACCGGCTGGGCCGGGATGTGTCGGTGAATTATCTGCTGCGCGCGTGCAAACCCCAAGCGGGAGCCGGGGCTTGAGCCTGGACGGCGTCTTCTTCGACCTGGACGGCACCCTGGCGGATACGGCGCCGGATTTCCGGGTGGTGCTGAACGCCCTGATGCGTGAATCCGGCCGCGCGGAACTGTCCGAAGAGGCGGTACGCCGGCAGGTATCGCACGGGGCCCGGGCCCTGGTGACGCTGGGGTTCGATCTCGAACCCGACTCGCCCGGCTTCGAGGATGAGCTGGCGCGATTGTTAGCGCGTTACCGGGATCATCTGGATGTGGAAACACGCCTGTTTCCCGGCATGGACAGGGTACTGGAACACCTCGACCAGGCCGGCATTCCCTGGGGCGTGGTGACGAACAAGCCCGAACGCTTCACCCGGCCCGTGCTGGACGGCCTGGGCCTGCTGGACCGAGTCAGTGCCATCGTCTGCCCCGAGCATGTCCGCGAGCGCAAGCCCGACCCCCAGGCCCTGTTCGTGGCCTGCCGGCAGGCGGGCATCGCGACGCCGTCCGCCTGCGTCTACGCGGGCGATCATGTACGCGATATCCAGGCGGGCCGGCGCGCGGGCATGACCACCGTGGCCTGTGCCTTCGGCTATATCGACCCGGACGAGGATCCGTCGGGCTGGGCCGCGCATCACTTGATTCACGAAGCCAGGGCCCTTATACCCCTACTGGAACAACTGGAGGAGTCGCAGACGTGAGCGAAGCGCAGGCCATTCAGGACGCCGCCCTGCAATACCAGTGCCCGCCCCAGGGACTGCTGGACCGCATCATTCTGGTCACGGGCGCCGGTGACGGCATCGGTCGGGCCGTATCGCTGGCGCTGGCCGACCACGGCGCCACCGTGATTCTGCTGGGCCGCACCCAGAACAAGCTGGAAGCAGTCTATGACGAGATCAAGAAACGCGGCGGACCGGAACCCGCGCTCGCCCCGGTGAACCTGGAGGTGGCCACACCGGCGGACTATGCCGAGCTGGCCGGGCTCTTCGAAGGCGAATTCGACCGGCTGGACGGACTGCTGCACAACGCGTCCATGCTGGGCGAGATCACGCCCCTGGACCATTATCCCACAGGCACCTGGAATTCGGTGATGCAGGTCAATGTGAACGCCCAGCTGCAACTGACCCAGGCCCTGCTGCCCCTGTTGCGCCAGTCGGAGGATGCCTCCCTGCTGTTTACCTCATCCGGCGTGGGCCGGCAGGCGCGCGCCTTCTGGGGCGCCTATGCGGTGTCCAAGTTCGCCAACGAAGGCATGATGCAGATCTTCGCCCAGGAGCTGGACAAGACCTCCAGCATCCGGGTGAACAGCATCAATCCGGGCGCCACGCGCACCCGCATGCGCGCGGCCGCCTATCCGGGCGAGGATCCACAGAGCCTGCCCGCGCCGGCGGATCTGGTCGCGCCTTACCTCTATCTGCTGGGACCGGCGAGCCAGGGCGTGAACGGTCAAGCCCTGGATGCGCAGAGGAAATAGGCCCAGAATGCATCGTCACCACGCGTTGTTCACGCCATAGCCGGAACACTGACGCCATGCGTTCCAATCAAGCCCTGGCGGTTATTGCCCACGGCAGCCGCAACGAAAACGCCAACCGGGAGTTCCTGCAGCTGGTCTGTGATCTGGCCGGCGTGGTGGACGACTATGACGCCGTGCGCGGCTGTTTTCTGGAGTTGGCCGAGCCCTCGCTCGCGCAGGCAGTGGAAGAGCTGGTCAACACCGGTGCGGCACAGATTCAGGTGTACCCGCTGTTCTTCAATCAGGGCAAGCATGTGGCACGCGACATCCCGGAGCTGGTGGCCGAGCAGCAGCAACGCTTCCCGGATCACACCATCGAACTGTTGTCCTATTTCGGCTCCTTCGACGGGCTGGCCCGGATGATCCGGACTCATCTGGATCAGCTCTCCCGCTGAAACGCTTCAGTACCCCCTCGCGGGCGGATCCGCCACCTGGTCAAACGCGCCCCGCTTGATCAGATCATCCAGCGGCTCAGGCTTGTGGATGGCGAAGCCCTGGGCAAAATCCACCCCCAGCTCATGCAGCAGCCGCCGGGTTTCGTGGTTTTCCACGAATTCCGCCACCGTGGTCTTGCCCAGCGCCTTGGCCACTTCATTGATCGCACGGACCACGGCATAGTCCCGGGATTCGAACGCCATCTCGCGCACAAAGGCGCCGTCGATCTTGAGAATATCGGCCGGCAGATTGCGCAAATAGTTGAACGACGACATGCCGCTGCCAAAATCGTCCAGCGCGATGGACACACCGTACGCACCCACCTGCTCGAAGAAATGCCAGGCATCGTTGAGATTGGCCATGGCGGCGGTTTCGGTGATTTCCAGACACAGCCGCTCGCCGGGCACGTCATACCGTTGCAGCAGTTGCAGCACGAAATGATGAAAGTCGTGATTGCTCACCGAGGCGCCGGAGATATTGATATGACAGCGCCCCCCGTCCGTCAGCCAGTGCGGGTGCCGATTCAGCGTCATCAGAGTGGTCTCCAGCACCCGCATATCCACCATGCTGGCCAGCCCGTAGCGTTCGGCCGCCGGCAAAAAGGCTCCCGGGGTATGCCAGAGACCGTTTTCATCCATCAGGCGCACGAGAATTTCGTAATGATCCGCGCGCTCTCCGGACAGGGACTCCATGCGCTGGACATGAAGATAGAGGCGGTCGTCATCGAGCGCACGCTGAATGGAGCCCAGCCATTGCAGGCCAATGAAATGCCGCGCCACGGCCTGATCGCTTTCCTCGAACACATGCACCCGGTCCCGGCCCATGTCCTTGGCGATGTGACAGGCCGTATCGGCCGCCTGAAGCACCCAGGTCACATCCGGCGCATGTTCCGTGATTTCGGAAATTCCAATGGAAGCACTTAGCCGGAAACTGCGCTCATCCCACTGGAATACTTCTTCGGCCAGAGCCCGGCGCAGTTTTTCCGCCACCTGCCGTCCGTCGTCCAGTTCGGTGTAGTGCAGGATGACGGCGAACTCGTCTCCGCCCAGACGCCCCACCACGTCAATGGCGCGCAGCTGGTTCTGAAGAACGCGCACGATGCGCCGCAGCAATTGATCGCCGGCGACATGACCACAGGTGTCGTTGACCACCTTGAACTGATCCACGTCGATAAAGCACAGCACATGATGACTTTTCTCCACGCGCGCATCTTCCAGTGCCACCTCGATGCGGCGTTCCATCTCGCGGCGATTGTAGAGTCCGGTCAATTCGTCATGGCTGGCCTGGTAGGACAGCTGTTCCGCCAGCTCCTGCGCCCGGGTCACATCCTCCACCAGCCAGATGAACTGTTCCGGGTCGCCCTGTTCCGTGCGCGTGAGTGCCGAGGTCAGTTTGGCACGCACGCGGGAACCGTCTCCGCGCATCAGATTGCGCCGGGTGGTATAGCTGCGCGTTTCACCGTCCAGCAGCTGCCCGTCGAAGTTTTCCAGATCGGCCCGGTCGTCCGGGTTCACCAGCTCGTTCACGGGTTTATCGACCAGCTGTTCCCGGGCCATGCCCACAATGGAACACAAGGCGGGATTGGCATCCAGAATCTTGTGCTCGAGATCCAGCTGCAGCATGCCCATGCCCGCCTGTTCGAAGGTGGCCAGAAAACGCCGATCCCGCGCGCGCAGCCAGGTGAACATGCGATAGAGAATCCACCAGGCCACCACCGCCATGAACAAAGCGCCCACCACGGCCAGCGGCATCAGGATGCGCTTGAGCGTCATGACGCCCGTCATGATCTCGTCTGAAAAACGCTTGGCCTTGCTGCGCAGGCTCAGGCTCAGGCGGGCGATTTCCGCGCGCAGATCCGAACGCGTGTCCGCCGATATGGCACCGCCCTGTTGCTCCAGCCTCGTCAGAATCTGCTGCAAGCGAAGAATCTGCTCATCCGTGCTACGCCATTCACGCACGGCGTCCTCGATGAAGGGTACCCAGCGAAAATAGCGGTAGGTAAGAATCAGGCCGGGCACGACTTCGGGCTTGTTGTTCGATTGCAGAAAACCCTCGCGCGCTGTCTCCAGATCCGGCGGCGCGCGCTCCAGCGCCTGGCGCGCGGCCAATCCACCGAGCGGAATGGACAAGGCGGTGTCCGCGCGTTCCAGATGGGGGGCTTCGCGCGTCTCGACATAACGGTCCAGATGAAAGATCGCGCCGTTGACGCCCTTGGACCAGTTACTCTCGCCCGCGATATAGGCCTGGGCGTTCGCCTGGAGTTCCAGCGCCGCCAGCATCAGGGCCATGCCCACGCAGGAGAGCAGGACCAGGGCGGCAAAGCCGGTCAGCAGAATCTTGCGGTAATAATGGACCGGGTCGGTTCGCGCCCGCTTCATCATGGGCTCACTGTAGCAGGCCATCTCCGGGGTCGCGCGGACTCTTGTGATGGCATTATAATGTTTTTATCTTCTGCCCCGATCCCGAGGATATAGCTTTTCCCGCGCGAAGACACCCCCGGCAGCCGGTGGCTGAACAATCCCTTGCGTGCTCACCGTGCAAGGGGGTTGCAACAGCCGGCTGATTGTAAATCCGCAGCCTGACCTTCATATTCCCCCCGGAAACCAGCAATCGGCAAGGAGAACCTTCATGCAGCGCGGCATGCGCCTTTTCCGCCTGGCGGGCATTGATGTCTATCTGGACTGGAGCCTGATCATCATCTTCGTGCTGATCACATCCAGTCTGGGGCTGGGGGTTTTCCCGCAGTGGCACCCGGAATGGTCAACCGGGACCTCCCTGATTACCGCCTTTGTGGCGGCGGTGCTCTTTCTGGGCAGTGTCTTGACGCATGAATTCTCCCACGCGCTGGTGGGCCGTGCACACGGCATGACGATCAACCGCATTACACTCTTTATCTTCGGCGGCATGGCCCAGATCGAGTCCGAACCCCGGGACTGGCGCTCGGAATTCTGGATGACCATTGTGGGCCCCATTACCAGTCTGGTGCTGGGGGTCATCTTTATCGGCCTGGGCATGGGCGTGCTGCCGGCCGGCGAGTTCGACCCGGAACAACCGCGGGAATTTCTCGCGAGCATGACGCCGCTGGCCACGCTTTTGCTCTGGCTGGGTCCGGTCAACATCATTCTGGGGTTGTTCAATCTGGTGCCCGGCTTTCCGCTGGATGGCGGTCGCGTGCTGCGCTCGTTGATCTGGGGAATCACGGGGGATCTGCAGCGCGCCACCCGCTATGCGTCCCAGGGCGGGCAACTGTTCGCCTGGCTGCTGATCGGCACGGGGCTGGCCATGGTTGTCGGCGCGCGGGTGCCCATCTTCGGCACCGGCGTCATCAACGGGGTCTGGCTCATGCTCATCGGCTGGTTTCTGAACACGGCCGCGGTAGCGAGCTACCGGCAGATGCAGTTTCGCCATCTCCTTCAGGGCGTAACGGTCGAGCGCATCATGCAAGCCCGGCCGCGCACCCTCGAGCCCACCCTGACCCTGCAGGACGTGGTGGATCACTACCTCTTCCATGGCGAACAACGCGCCTATCCGGTCGTGGACGACGACCAGCTGCAAGGTCTGATCACGCTGCACGACATACGCGGGGTTCCCCGCGAACGCTGGCCCCGGACCCGGGTACAAGAGACCATGATCCCGTGCGCCGATCTGGTGACGGTGGGCCCGCGCGACGAGGCCGCCCGGGCACTGGAGCTGATCAGTCAGCAGGGGTTCAACCAGTTGCCCGTGGTGGAACAGGGCCGGGTGCTCGGACTGATTCATCGGGAGGATCTGATGCGCTGGTTATCCCTGTTCAGTGGCAATTGAAGTCAGCGCGCTATAGAAAGCGTGATCGTGCAACAAGGGCCGCTGGTGAAAGCGCCCCTGTCTCGCAGTCGCAACAAAAGCGTTATGCTGTGGCGCTCGCGCCGATTTTTCAGGGTATTTCATGCTCCGTACCGTTGTGGTCGTGCTTTTGCTGCTTGCCGGCACGGCCGCGGGAGCTGCCTCCCCGGACATCGAGATTTCGGGCGGCCGCGAAGAACACCGCACCAACATCCGTTCCCACCTGTCGCTGAATTCCGAGCCCTGCGAAATCGCTCGCTGGCGCGAGTCCGTCATCATCAATGGCGCCCGGGAAAACGCAACCCAGGCCATGCGCGCGCTGGGTCACTATCACGCCGAATTCGGGTTGCGCATCCAACGCGGCGATAGCTGCTGGAAACTCCTGGTGGACCTTGAACCAGGTCCGCCCGTGCGCATCCGCGAACGCGATATCCATTTGCAGGGCGAAGCCGCGCGGGATCCGGCCTTCCAGGCGCTGCTGGACAACACTCCGGTGCGCGAAGGCGCCATTGCGCGCCATGATCACTATGAACAACTCAAGCAGGGCCTGACACGTCTGGCCACCCGGCACGGCTATTTTGACAGTGAGCTCAGGCGGTCTCGCCTGGAAATCAACACGCGGGACAACACCGCCACCGTGGTGCTAACCCTGGACAGCGGCCCGCGTTACCACTTCGGGCGCGTGAACGCGCGCCAAGACGCCATACGCGACGAATTGATGCAGCGCTTTATCCCGTTCGACGAAGGCGATCCTTTCGACAACCGCAAACTGCTGGATTTGCGTCAGGCACTCAGCCGCAGCGGCTATTTCAGCCGCGTACGCATACAGCCGCGGCCGGAGCAGGTTGATTCCTCCGAAAGCCGTGTCCCCGTGGACATCGAAGCGGAGCGGCGTCCGCGCTACGAATTTCTCGCCGGGGCGGGCTATGCTACCGATACCGGCCCCCGAATGCGCCTGGGACTGGAAAACCGGCGCGTCAACCGTCGGGGCCACAGCTATCAGGCGGAGGTGGAAGCATCCCGGATCAACACCGGTGCGGGTTTCAACTACCGTATCCCCCTGCGTGACCCCAACCGGGAATACATGAACTTCTATACCCACTATAGGCGCGATGAAACCGATACCAGTTTCAGCGAGCGCTATCAGGTGGGCACCAACCGGGTCAGCGAACTCACCTCGGGCTGGATCCTGACCCGCTCGCTGGAGTATCTGCGCGAGTTCTACACCATCTCGGATCAACGCGACCGCGCGGATCTGATCATGCCGGGCGTGGCCCTGCAGCGCACCAGTGTGGATGATCCCACGAATCCGCGGCTGGGCTGGCACCTGGACGGCGAGGTGCGCGGGGCCTCCACCGAGCTGGGCTCCACCGTGTCCTTCGGGCAGTTCCACGGCCATGCACGCGGTGTAGTCCCGGCGGGTTCGGGACGCCTGCTGGGGCGAGTGGAGCTGGGCGCCACGGCGGCGAACGAACTGGTGGATCTGCCCGTTTCCGTGCGCTTTTTCGCCGGCGGCGACAACAGTGTGCGTGGCTACGGCTACGAGGAGCTGGGCCCCACCAATGACGAGGGCGACGTAGTGGGCGGGCGTCACCTGCTTACCGGCAGTGTCGAATACAATCACCCTGTCGTGGGCCGGTGGAGCCTGGCGGCTTTCATGGACGCGGGCAACGCTTTCGATACCTTCAACGACTACGAGGTATTCCGGGGCGTGGGCACCGGGGTGCGCTGGCGTTCGCCCATCGGCCCCATCCGTGTGGACGTGGCCCGTCCCGTGGACGAGCCCGGCAACTTCCGCCTGCATATCAGCATGGGAGCGGTGCTTTGATCGGGCGCGGCTCGTGGATCCTGATGGCCCTGGTGGCCGGAGTGTTGCTGGTGATCCTGGCCTCGGGGGCCTGGCTGATGGGCACCGAAAACGGCACCCGCTGGCTGTTGCACCAGGGGCTCGAACATGTGCCGGGCGATGCGGAGTTCACCCGTGTGGACGGTACACTGTTGTCCGGTATTGAATTGACCGGCGTGGTGTACGAAGCCGATGGCCTGCGGCTGGAGCTGGAGCGAGTGACGCTGAATCCGTCCGGGTCCGCTCTGCTGCGCGGTGCAATCCGGATTCAGGATCTGACCGGGCAGGGCCTGCGACTGCGGCTTCCGGAGGCCGGATCCGGCAACGCGCCCACCGAGTCTGAAACGGGCGGACAACAAAACTGGCCCGTACTCGCACTGCCCTTTTCCCTGACGGTGTCGCGCCTGGAACTCAGCGACATCCGGATCCAGCAGGGCACAAATCACCATGAAATCACCCGTATGGCCCTGGCCGGCCACTGGCGCGGCCGGTTGGTACAACTGGACTACCTGGCCCTGCAGCAACGCCAGCGCCATCTGACCCTGGCGGGCAAACTCACTCTCGCGGACCCGTGGCGCGTGGACACCCGGGTAGCCTGGGGCCTGCCGCTGCCGAGCGCACTGGACGGGTATTTCGACAAGCCGCTGGCTTTCGGGCAGGGCCGGCTGCAAGGCCGGGTCAACGAGCTGACGCTGCAACATCAGCTCCATCGGCCGCGGCCCATCCAGACTCGAGGCAAGCTCCGAGCGCTGGAGCAACCCCTGCATCTGGACCTGAACCATGAATGGCCGGAAATGGGGCTCAAACTGCCGGATGGCCGCCGCTTGACCCTGGGCGCGGGGCAACTGGCGACCCGGGGTGTTCCCGACGATTACGAGATCCTGCTGGACGCAAGTGCCACCAGAGTCGAAGGCCTGCCCGCGCTGGCGCCCCAACTGCGCGCGCAGGGTGATCGTGACTCGTTGCGCATCCGGGAGCTGGTGCTGGACGGCGAACCCGGCCGCCTCGCCGCAAGCGGCGCGGTGGCCTGGCAGCCACAGCTCAGCTGGCGTCTGGCGCTGGATGGCGAGGAACTGGACCCGACCTTTCTGGATGGCCGGCTGCCGGGCCGACTGGCCCTTCAGGGGCAACTCGACGGGCAATGGCCGGCGGATGATCCGCTGGGGCTCTCGCTGGACCTTGAACGCCTGGAAGGCGAAGTTCGCGGCGAGCGCGTCTCCGCTTCCGGACAGGCCCGCATGAGCGGTACACAGGAGATACAAATCCAGGCCCTCAATCTGGACACGCCGCACGGCCGGGCGCGGATCAGCGGTACCGTGGGCTGGGCGCCCTACCCCGCCTGGTCGCTGGATATCCAGGGCTCGGACTGGAACCCGGCGGTGCTGGATGAACGTTTGCCGGGCCGTGTCGCTGTGAACACGCACGTGGCCGGCGAACTCCCGCCACAGGCTCCGCCGAAGCTCGATCTGACTCTGCGCGAGTTGGGCGGCACTTTGCTCCAGCAGCCCCTTGGCGGCGGTGGCGAGATCCATGCGCAAGGCCTGGACCGGCTTAGCGGCCGGCTGCAGCTGGAACTGGGCCCGAACGCCGCCAGCCTGCGAGGTCACCGCGACCAACAAAATGACCTTGAACTGCGACTGAACGCCCCGGAACTGGGCCCTTTGTCGCCGGAGCTGGCCGGAAGCCTCGAGGGGCGCATCCAGCTAGGAGGCAGTGCCTCGGAGCCCATCCTGGAGGGCGAGCTCCAGGGGCAGGACCTGGAACTGGCCGCCTGGAGCCTCGAGCGGCTGGCGTTCAACCTTCGGCCCCCGAATGCACAGGGCCGGCAGACGCTGTCGCTTCAGACCGGCGAAGCCCGAAGAAACACCGAGATTGTGTTCAGCGGCTTGCAACTGAAAGGGCAGGGACAGCTTGCCGCGCATCGGCTCAACTGGACCCTGGAGCGCGCCCAGCACCGCCTGGCGGGCACCCTGGACGGCGGCCTGAGCAACAGCCGCTGGCAGGGGAAACTGGAGCAGCTATCGCTATCAGGGCCGGTCAGCAAGGCCTGGCAACAGTCGGAAGCAGCACAACTGACTGCATCGAACGAGCATGTGCGGCTGAGTGAACTCTGTCTGGCCGGCCAAGACCACGGTGGCCGGACCTGTGCGCATGGCAACTGGCAGGCTCCGGACCAGGGCCGTCTCGATCTGTCGCTCACCGCAGTGCCGCTGGGGCCCTTCGCCGCCTTCCTGCCCCCGGGCAGCGATCTCGAAGGTACCCTGAACGGCACGGCCCAGCTGCGTTCGGATGGCAAGCAACCGCAAGGACACCTGGAGCTGAGCACCCGCCAGGGAGCGCTGCTGCTCGGCGCCGGCCGGGAGGACCCCATTCGGGTGCCGTGGCAGCGGTTGGGCGCCGAGGCCCATCTGGCAGCCGGCGCATGGCGTCTGGATACCAGTCTGCAACGCAGCGAAACCGATTTCCTGAACGGCCATGTGGCGGGCGAATTGCCGGTGTCCAGCGGGCAACTGGAAGGCCACCTGAAAACCCGGCTCACCGATCTCGGCTGGCTGGAGCTGGTGGTACCTCAGCTACGCAAACCGGAAGGAGCGCTGGCGGGCAGACTCGTGTTATCCGGCACGACCAAAAAACCGGTTTTCGATGGCCGCATGGCGCTGAGCGAGGCGCGTGTGCGGATACCCGAGGCCGGCGTGGTTCTGCGCCGGATACACATGACCGCCAGCACCAACGACCGGGGCCACTTGAACTTTGACGGCGGTGCGCGTTCCGGCGACGGTCGGGTGCGGCTGAGCGGGCGCCTGAATACGGATGAGGACTGGCCCTGGCCCCTACAGCTGCATCTGGACGGCAAGCAGTTCCTGGCACTGGATCGTCCCGACGCCCGACTGGTACTGGATCCGGAACTCGAGTTCACGCTGGAAGGCCGACACCTGAACCTCCGCGGTGATGTCCAGGTGCCGGCTGCGCGATTCCAGCCACGCCAGATGGCAAACCAGGCGGTCCGGTTGTCATCGGATGTGCGTCTGGTTCACCAGGAGGAAGAAGCGCAACCACCCTGGAAAACCGATATCGATGTGGGCGTCACTCTGGGCGATGAAGTACGTTTTCAGGGTTTCGGTCTTCAAGCACGGTTTGGCGGCGAAGTACGCTATCGCGATCCCTGGGACGAGGTGCCCCGCATGACCGGCGAGGTGCGGGTGGAACAAGGCCGCTACCGCGCCTACGGCCAGCATCTGCAGATCGAACGGGGCCGGCTGCTGTTCGAGGGCGCACCGGCCAACCCCGCACTCGATATCATGGCCGTGCGACCTTTGCCCAACCGCGAAACACGAGTCGGACTGGAAGTGGGCGGTACCCTTAAGGAGCCCTCTGCACGTGTATTCTCGCAACCGGAACTGGAACAAAGCGAGGCCATGGCCTTTCTTCTGACCGGTCGCCCGCTATCCGGAACCTCGCGGGCGGAAAGCGACGCTATTCTCCAGGCCATCACGCGCTATGGACTGGAACGCGGAGAATTCCTCACCAATCCCCTGAGCGAGCGTCTGGGGTTGGATGTGGGCGTGGATAGCTCCAATGAGCTGGATCGTACTGCTCTAACCCTGGGCAAGCAGCTTTCCGAGCGACTGTACGTACAGTACAGCATGGGCATATTCGAGTCGTTGTCCACGGTCATGCTGCGCTACAGCATTACCCCGCGGCTGAGTCTGGAAACCCGTACATCGGGTGAAAGCCAGGGCGCGGACCTGATCTACCGGCTGCAAGCTGATTGACCGCCACGCTCACCGGCCGGCCGCTGCGGTCATCCGCGCCGTCGCGAGCCCGTGGCAGGATAAGCCCGATAACAACAACCAGGCAGGTCGATAATGATGCGCAATCCCATGACAAGTCTTTTGCTGCTGGCCCTCCTGACCCTGTCACTACACGGGGCCGCAAAGGACAAGGCCGAAATCGTGCGCCAGGCCATGGACCTGGAACCCGGAGAGACCATTGAGCGCAAGGTCTGCATCTGGGATCTCGCCGGGCGCAATGGGCCCATCTTTCAGGCGGCGCAGGACCAGCGCACCCGCATCATGCAATACGGTGTGGAGATTCAGCTCGAGCCCTACACCAATGAAGGCGTCATGGTGGACGCGCTGAAGTCCGAACGCTGTGACGCGGCCCTGATGACCGGTTTGCGGGCACGGCTGTTCAACACCTACACCGGCACCGTGGACGCCATCGGTGCCGTACCCTCGCTCAAGCACATGCGCACACTGTTGAAAGTGCTGGCCCACCCAAGCAGCGCGGACAAGATGGTCAGCGGCGAATACGAAACCCTGGGCATTGCCCCGGGTGGCGCTGCCTATGTCTTTGTCAACGACCGCGAGATCAACACCCTGGCCAAGGCCGCCGGCAAGAAAGTGGCCGTACTCAACTACGACGAGACCCAGGCCGAAATGGTGGCCCAGGTGGGCGCAACACCGGTGCCAACCGATATTACCCGGGCACCCAAGATGTTCAATAACGGCGTGGTGGATGTCCTGGCCGCACCGCTCGTCGCCTACGAGGTGATGGAATTGTACAAGGGCATGGAGCCCGACGGCGGCATTATCAACCTGCCCCTGGCGCAGATCACCATGCAGCTCATCGGCCGGGATGATCGCTTTCCACCCGAGGTGGCCCAGGTGGTACGCGAAGCCTTCTATAACAACTTCGACCGGATCACCGAGCGCTTGCACGGCTACAGCAGCAAGGTGCCGGACAAGTGGTGGATCGAGATTCCGCCGGAAGACAAACAGGAATACGAGAACATGATGCAGCAAGCCCGCAACCAGCTACGCAAGGATGACTACTACGCCGGCGCCATGCTGGATCTCCAGCGCCGGATCCGCTGCAAGTACGACGCCTCACGTGCGGAATGCACACAGAATTAGCAGGCTGTTGAAAAAGGAAACCCTTATGTCCCTATTGCGCCTTTTGCTAGTCCCGCTGCTGCTGGTCATCAGCACGGCCCTGCCCGCGCTGGAGCTCACCGAGGCCCAGCGCGCGGAACTGGAGCGTCTGGCCCCGGGACTGGAACTGACCGAAGAACTGGTGGCGAAACTGGAAGCCATCGCCTACAACCCGGAGCTCAGTCTGGAAGAGCGCATCAAGCGCATGCAGGAGCTCACCGGCATCGAGCGTTTTCCCGAGGGCGAAACGCTCAAGCGCAAGATCTGCATCTGGGATATCGCCGGGCGATCCGGGCCTATCTATCAGGCCGCCATGGATCAGCGCGCCCGGGCGCTGGAATACGGCATTGAACTGGACATGATCCCCTACACCAATGAGGGCGTCATGGTGGAGGCGTTCAAGTCCGGTCAGTGCGATGCCGCGCTCATGAGCGGCCTGCGCGCGCGCCATTTCAATGATTTTACCGGCACCGTGGACGCGGTGGGCGCCGTGCCGGACATGAAGCACATGAAAACGCTGATGAAGGTGCTCGCCCATCCCTCCAGCCGGGACAAGATGGTACAGGGGGAATACGTGATCATGGGCATCGCTACCGGTGGCGGCGCCTATGTCTTCGTCGATGATCGCAAGATCAATTCCCTGGCCAAGGCGGCGGGCAAGCGCGTGGCCGTACTGGACTACGATGATCAGCAGGCGAAGATGGTGTCCAGCATCGGCGCCACCCCCGTGCGCACCAGCATGGTCAAGGCGCCGGGCATGTTCAACGATGGCGTGGTTGATATTCTCGCCGCACCCCTGGCTGCCTATGAAGCCATGGAACTCTACAAGGGACTCAAACCCGACGGCGGCATTATCGATTACCCGCTGAGCATGATTACCATGCAGCTCGTGGGCCGGCGCGACAAATTTCCCAATATCGGCGCGCAGTTCGTGCGCGAGGAATTCTACAACCGTTTCGACGAAATCCGCCGCCGCGTCGAGGCGGAAGCCGGCAAGGTGCCGGAAAAGTGGTTCATCGATATTCCGGAAGAAGACAAGGCCGAATACGAGGCCATGATGCGTGAAGCCCGCATCGAGTTGCGCAAGCAGGGCTACTATGATCCGGAGATGCTGGAGCTGCAGCGCCGCATCCGCTGCAAGTACGATCCAGGCCGAGCGGAATGTACGCAGGATAGCGAGTAGCGAGGTGCGAGGTGCGAGGTGCGAGGTGCGAGGTGCGAGGTGCGAGGTGCGAGGTGCGATCAGGCTGTTTTCGCCCAGGCAGGCCAGTCAAGGACAGATCAATACAAATCCGCTATTGAAGCTCTGGAAAATCGGTTCAGGGATGCGCCTCCCTCAGGAACAGGCAAGGGCTCAAGGGAGAACGGCATGAGGTGCGACCCACTGTGGTTATCTCCCCCTTGAGAAAAGGAGAAGCGCTGATCAGCCCTGGTGGTTTGTTTAGCCGCTGCCTCTCCTTCTCAAGGGGACGACCGAGGCGGGGTCGCTCGCCCCTCGCGCCTCGCGCCTCGCGCCTCGCCCCTAGCTACGCTGAATAAGATTCAGCGTAACGTCCGCCAACGCCTCGCCCTGATCTTCCTGCAAAAAGTGACCGCCGTTTTCGATGGTGGTGTGGGGCTGGTCGGCCGCGCCCGGGATCAGTTTGCGCAGCACCTGCTCGCCGCCGGCAGTGATGGGATCCTGGTCACTGAAGGCGGTCAAAAAGGGCTTGTCCCACTGCATCAGGGTTTCCCAGGCGCGCTTGTTGGGCGCCGCGGCCGGATCATCCGGGGTAATGGGGACCAGTACCGGAAACTGCCGTGCACCTTCCTTGTAGCTTTCATCCGGGAAGGGCGCATCATAGGCGGCGATTACCTCGGCCGGAAGCTCCGTGGCGGCGCCGCTCTGCACGATCTTGCCCACCGGGAAGTTCGGGGTGTCCTGCGAGAACTGACGCCATTTCAGAAAGGCATCGCCGGGATGATGTTCACCATTGGGCAGCATGGTATTGCCCGCGACCACCCGGGCAAAACGCTCCGGGTTGGCCGCCACCAGGCGCAGCCCGATGAGCCCGCCCCAGTCCTGACAGACCAGGGTGATGTTGTTCAGCTCCAGTTGATCCAGCACGGACTGCATCCAGTCCACATGCCGCTGATAGGTGTAGTCCTCGCGGTGCGCGGGCTTGTCCGAGCGGCCGAAGCCGGGCAGATCCGGGGCGATCACCCGGTGGCCGGCCCGGGTTACCAGCGGAATCATCTTGCGATAGAGATAGCACCAGGAGGGTTCGCCGTGGAGCATGAGTACGGTTTCGGCGGCATCGCGCGGACCTTCGTCGAGATAATGCACCCGGAGTTCTCCGCCTTCGGTATCGTCCACCTGAAGATAATGCGGCTCGAAATCGAAGCCGGGGAGATTCTCGAAGCATTCGTCGGGGGTACGCAGGACTTCCATGGGACTCCTTATCTTGTCACGGTTGTTTCAATTCGTCCGGCTTCGAGAGGCGTCAGAGCGGCGTCGGTCAGTGCTTGCAAACGCTCATGTTCCGGACTGACGCGGGAGATAACGAGCAAACCCTGCAGACTCAGGGCCAGGTTTCGGGCCAGCACCGCTGGTGTCTGTCCTGCGGGTCGGGGCTCATCCAGGCGCTCCAACGCCGCCTGAAAAGCGGTTTCCACCCGGCGCATACCCGCATCCAGCTCTTCCCGGGTACGCTCGTCGTGGTGACCCAGCGCCTGGGCGGTGTTGGTGAGCAAACAGGCCAAGGGTGGCCGATCTTCGGCGACATAATCGAAAGTGGTTTCGAAAAAGCGGCGAATACCCTGGATCGGGTCGCCTTGCTGCAGATAGGTCTCGATCCGGCGCTGGACAATGCCTTCCACATAATAGGCCAGCACATGCCGGAACAGTGTTTCCTTGCCGCCCCAGGCGTTGTAGAGGCTGCTGGCGTTCAGGCCCGTGGCCCGCTCCAGGTCCCGGACCGAGGTGTGCTCATAGCCCTGCTGCCAGAACACCCGCATGGCGCGGGACAGGGTGGCATTGTTGCGAAAACCACGGGTACGGGCCATAGCGCCGCTCTATTCTGAATCGCGTGTTTCAGAATAGGGAAACGAGGGGCAAGGGGCAAGGGGCAAGACGGCCAGGATGTTTCAGGCGCCGAAGTTGGCAACGACCCGGCGCCGCTGAATTGCCCTGTGGGAGGCGCATCCCTGCGCCGACTTTATTTTCTTGCCTCTTGCGCCTTGCTCCTATTCATCCGCCAGGGGCGTGCGACCCCGCAACGCCTGCGCCAGGGTGGCGCCGTCGACGAATTCCAGGTCACCGCCCATGGGCACGCCCTGGGCGATGCGGGTGACGGTAATCCGGTCGCCGGCCAGTTCGCGTACATAGTGCGCAGTAGCCTCCCCTTCCACGGTGGTGCCCAGCGCGAGGATGATCTCGCCCACCTGCCCGTCGGCGAGCTGCTGTTCCAGCTGGTCCAGGCCCACCTCGGATGGGCCCAGGCCATCGATGGGCGACAGGTGGCCCATGAGCACGAAATAGCGGCCCTGGTATTCCCCGGACTGCTCGATGGCGAGCACATCCGCCGGCGAGGCCACCACACAGACCAGCTGCTGATCGCGTTTGGGGTTGGCACAAACCGGACAGAGTTCGTCCTCGGCGAAATTGCGGCAACGACGACACTGGCCCACGCCCTGCATGGCGTCACTGAGCGCTTGCGCCAGACGTTCGCCACCGGCGCGGTCGCGCTCGAGCAGCGCATAGGTCATGCGCTGGGCGGAGCGCCGGCCCACGCCCGGCAGGCAGGTAAAGGCCTCGATCAGGTTCTCGACCCGGGGACTGTGTTTCATGAACCGGAGAAGGGATTGAAGCCCGCGGGGATATCCATACCGCCGGTGACATCGGACATTTTGTCTTTCTGCTGCTGCTCCACGCGCGCGACGGCATCATTGGTGGCGGCGGCGACCAGGTCCTCGAGCATTTCCCGGTCGTCGCCCATCAACTCGGGATCGATGTGCACCGAACGCACGTCATGGCGGCCATTCATGACCACCTTGACCATGCCGGCGCCGGCCTCGCCGGTTACCTCGGCCTCGGCCATTTCTTCCTGCATCTTCTTCATCTTTTCCTGCATGGCCTGGGCCTGCTGCATGATATTGTTCATATCGAAATCCATGGGGAACCTCTTATCCGTTCATTCGGGCGATGTGTGCCGCCCCGGGCTATTCACTCGTCCGTGGGGCGGATGGATGCCTCATCCAGACGACCGTCGAATTCCTCAATCAATTCCCGGACCACGGGATCGTCCTGCAGAGTCCGCCGGGCCTCGTCAGCCCTTTGCCGTTGCTCTTCGGCGGCGCGTTCGTCCGGCGTACCGCTGGCCTGATCATCCACGGTGACCCGCAACCGTACCGCATGGCCCAGATACGCCTGCAAGCCCTGTTCCAGTTCGGCAACACGGGCATCATTGAGCAACACCTGGTGACCCGGGCGCAAAGCCAGATGCCATTGCCGGTCCTCCCGTTCCACCAGAACACAGTTGCGCGCCAGGTTGCGTGCCGCGCCATCGAGCTCCAGCCGATCGGTGAGCGCGGCCCACCAGGAGCCCGGGTCCTCGCCCGGCTCCGGCGCCGCAGCGGGGGCCGTCCCGGGCGCCGGCCGGGTATCGGGTTCGCCCGCGACTTCCGCACCGGGACCCCCGGGGTCCTGAACCTCGGCCGGTTTCGCTGCGGGCTCCGGGGGCCGTTCGTCACTGCCGTCCCCCTTGAGCACCGCATGGATATTCGCGCGCGCCGTCTCGGGCGCCGCACCGGCCGGCATCTGCGCCTCCGCCCCGGCCGGCGGCTCAGGCTTTTTTGCCGGCTGATCTCCATCCGGCGGCAACACCCCTTCGGGGC
>CAJXLA010000037.1 GCA_913055795.1 uncultured Alcanivorax sp.
CCCGCGGGGCGCGGCCTGAAGCGCCCATCTGCTGCACTTTGTCGCTCGGAAAGGGAACCACCCTGTCCGTCGCAACCCAGTACACCAGCTGCACGCTTCAGGCCACGCTGAGTGCGCAAGGGGTTTTTCAACAGCCTGCCAGGACTTAGCGCCACTCCGGAATGCGTTGCAACAACTGGCGGGTGGCTTCATGGACCGCCTCAGCGTGACGTGCTTCCAGGGCCTCGCGCTGACGGTCCTGGATCTCGCGCTCGCGCAGGGGCAGCGCCTGCCGGGCGGTGCCGGTATCCAGATGACTACTGGCGTTGGCAAGCACATGAATCGCAGCCACCTCAACCACGGGGTGGTCCGGATCCTCGATATTGTGCAGCAGCACGGCCATACGCAGCGCCGCTTCGGTGACATTCACCTGATCAGCGAGGAGACTGCGCGCAATAATGTCCAGACTGTCCAGCGCCTTGTGACGACGCAGGCGTTCGACCCGCTTGTTGCGGCGCTTTTGCTGCCACAACCGGCCCAGCAGCCAACCGGCATAACCGCACAACACGAGAACCAGCAGGGACGCAAAAACAACAAAGATACGCATGATCACCGAAGAAGCAGCAGGGACAATCCACCCGGGTGAAAAACAAGGGCCCGCAAGCTTGCCGCATCCGGGCCCGGACGTCCAGCCGCCCGGCCCGCCTGCCCCGGTCAGTCCAGCACGTCGTCCGGGTGAAACTCGGTGCGCAGGGGTGTGCGGGCACGCTCGTCCAGTACCGCGCGCCGATGCCGCCAGGCATCCAGCTTCCAGAGCTCACCTCGGGCGCGTTCATAGCCGTCGCTGAGCAGCGACTCCAGAATCCGCCGGGCCACGCCCGTGGCCACGGCCGGATCGGGAAAGGGTCCCTGGCCCTTGATCCGTTCCGGGCGTTGTTCCTCACCCGCCAGCGCCACCAGCAGATGGCGGTCATCGGCCAGCGGCAACAGGTGAATTTCCACCCGATGCGCGCCCTGAGTCAGCGTAATGGGCCAGTGGACGGCATTGAATTGATTTTGGCCGGTCATATCCGCATTGTAACGCACCCGAAACAGGGAAAAAGCAGCCTTGGTTGACTTCACCCTTCCACCTCCGGCAGAACAGGCGCTGCACTGGCTGGAACCACTCCTGCCCTGGCTCACCGGCCTGGGCATTGCACTCGCGCTCGTGTCCTTACTGGGGCTGCCGGTGCTGGTCGTGCTCATGCCCCGGGATTATTTCGTCGCGCCGCGCCGTCCGGAACGCCACCGGGGGGCCGTGCTCTGGGGCCTGCGGGGACTGCGCAATGCCCTGGCATTGATACTGATCGCCGCCGGCGTGCTCATGCTGGTCCTGCCCGGTCAGGGCCTGCTAACGCTGCTGATTGGTATCATGGTCAGCACTTTCCCGGGCAAGTATCGCCTCGAGCGCTGCTTGGTGCGGCAAAAAGGCGTCTTTTATGCGCTGAACTGGATCCGCGGGCGCGCCGGGCGGGACCCGATGTATTATCCGGCGCCGGGGACGCTTCACGGCACCATCAACGAGGACGCGAATGAGTGAAATCCTGACCACGGCTATCCACTGGTACGGGGATCAACTGGAACTGCTGGACCAGCGTCGGCTGCCCACCACCGAAAGCTGGTGGTCCATGACCACCGCCGAGGACACGGCTGCAGCCATTTCGGCCATGGCCGTGCGCGGCGCCCCGGCCATCGGCATTGCTGCCGCCTATGGGCTGGTGCTGTCTGCCCGCCAGCAGGGCGACACCGCCTCCCGCGAAACCCTTCAGCAAGCGCGCGACACCCTGGCCGCCAGCCGTCCCACCGCCGTGAATCTCCGCCACGCACTGGAACGCCTGGACGCCGTCATGGGCGAGCACACGGGCTCGGAACTGGCCGCGCGGCTGGAAGAACAAGCCGTGGCGTTGCACACCGAGGATCTGGAGCGCAACCGCCGCCTGGCCGAGCACGGCGCCATGCTGTTCACCAACAGGGTGCGAATCTATACCCATTGCAATACCGGCGGTCTCGCCACGGGGGGGCACGGGACCGCTCTGGGCATTATCCGTACCGCCCACGAAAAAGGCATTCTGCAACACGTCTATGCCGGCGAGACCCGCCCCTGGCTCCAGGGCAGCCGACTGACCATGTGGGAACTGCTGCGTGACAAAATCCCGGCCAGCCTGGTCATCGACAGCTGCGCGGGCGAACTCATGCGCCAACAGGCCGTGGATGCCGTGGTGGTGGGCGCCGACCGGGTCACGGCCAACGGCGATGTGGCCAACAAGATCGGCACCTATGGCCTGGCCGTGCTGGCCCACCAGCATGGCCTGCCCTTCATCGTGGCCGCACCCTGCGCCACCCTGGACCCGGACACCGTCACGGGCGCGGATATCGTCATCGAGGAACGCGATCCCGCCGAAGTCACCGCGCCGGGCGGCCAGCCCATGGCGCCGGCGGATTGTCCGGTCTACAACCCGGCCTTCGATATCACCCCGGCCTCGCTGGTCACCGCCATTGTCACCGAGGAAGGCATTATCGCCCGCCCGGAAGGCGGCGATATCGCGGCCCATCTAACAGGCTGTTGAAAACCCCCTTGCGCACTCAGCGTGGCCTGAAGCGTGCAGCTGGTGGCCTGGTTGCGATGGACAGGGTCCGTTCCCTTTCCGAGCGACCAGGTGCAGCAGATGGGCGCTTCAGGCCGCGCCCTGCGGGGCTGTCAGGCTGGCCCGCACTCATCGTTGCCATGTTTCGACGTGTGGACACACGCCTTAAAAATGGCGCCTCGATTGCGAACCAGCTTGACAGCCTGAGTACGCAAGGGGGCTTCCAACAGCCTGTTAGGCCGCACACATTCCTCCACACCGACCACCTCGAAAGAAAGCTGAATTCGCTTTTCCCTATTGGATTCCTTCACAGGGCTGCTAGAATACGCGCGCTGTTCACGGAGTGTAGCTCAGCCTGGTAGAGCACCACGTTCGGGACGTGGGGGTCGCAGGTTCGAATCCTGCCACTCCGACCAATATATCCCGAGAAATCGGCGACTTACGGGGTTCCCGGGGTCGCCGTTTCTGTTTCCGACTCGCAGATTTATCCTGTTGTCGTAAGATATTCCCCTGTGCAGCGGGCTTGGTAACCCTCTGCAAACGGCAAAACGGGCTTCGAGCCTTGACACCGCCTTTCCCCGGTTTTTTAGTGGAAATAAGCAGCGAATTCCATCACACCCTTAGTTCGATCCGGAGAGAAGGAAGCCTCATGCAATTCAGTACTCGCGTTCTCGGGGTACACGAAGAGGGGCACTGGTGCGTCATAGCGCTGGAAATGAGCTTGCGTGGCTATGGCTCCACCTTCAACGAGGCGCTTGAAAACCTCCATGATACCATCGAAGCTCAGGTCAGCTTTGCGCTTCAGCACGATACTCTGGATTCGATCTGGAAACCCGCCGAACCGCATTATGTAGAGTTATATCAAAGCGTCCGTAACCGCTCTATGAGGCATTACCTCGAATCATCGGAAGAGGACGTTGGTTTTAACGATGAAGCTGAATACGTTGCCAGCGATTTGCCGCTTCCGCGCTCAAATCATAGCCCCTATGAAGCGCTTGCGTGAAAGCTTGGTATGCCTCGCAAACTCGAATACAGGGGGGTAGTCAAGCGCGTCAAGAAAAACAGGCCCAACGTGGAAGTCCATGCGCGCAGAGGAAAGGGAAGCCACCGCAGATCTACGATCCTGACATGCACGCTCATTTTCCGCTGCCCCACCATGGCGACGATAAACGCATCCTTCCGTCGGGCATGCTTAAAGACCTGATTCGACACCTTGATTTGCCTGAGGACATTTTCAACAGCCTGCTAACTCGGTTTCCCGCTACATGGACGACAAACTGAACGACGCCAACCGGTGGTAGGCCATACCCCGACCTTCCAGGACACTTTCATAGAACACCAGTTCACGCACCGGCAGCTCAATGGACACTTCGGAAAAAGGCAATTCGTTCACGGGCCGCTGGAGCCGGATCAGGGAAATATGGGGCCGGAAGGCCCGTTCCGCACCGGCGGGGGGCACACCCTCGGCGGTCAGATCTGTCCAGAGCGTACGCTGCAACGCCAGCAAGCGGGCAGCCGGTACGCCTTCCAGCGCCAGCAAACGGCTGCGCTCGCCCGGAAAGGGCCCAATCCGGGTGAGCGGCTGAGTGGTGGCTTCGCCCTCCCCTGCCCGGTCTTCCAGCACTTCGACGGCCCGGGAGCGCTTGTGTTCTTCCAGCGCCCCCAGAAAAGCCAGGGTCAGGTGAAAATTCGCGGAAGGAATGGCGCGGCCGGCCACGCCGGCGTGCCCACACAAGCGCTTCTGAAGCGCGTGCAGCTCCGCCGTGACGGCCTCATCCACGGGTACGGCGATAAAACAGCGCTTGGGCGGCGGTGTCTGCGTCATCGGGGGCTTCGCCATGACCACGCGAAACCACAAGTGTAGACTACGCGCCCGCCGACTCGAAGGGTGGTTTCCGGTTGCACAAGCGCGTCGATCAGCCCCTCAAGGGCGCTCTGCTGCTGATTCTGGGCGAAGGCCTGCTGGCCGGCATGGCCGCCATGATCAAGCACCTGTCCGGCGAGCTGCCCAGTGAAATCATTGTCTTCTGCCGCAACGCCCTGGGGCTGATGTTTCTCATGCCCATTCTGTTGCGCACGGGTGGGTTGGGTCAGCTGAGGACCCGCCGCCCGGGTATGCACTTTATTCGCGCCGCCACGGGCGTGGGGGCGATGTTCTGCTTCTTCTACACCATCGCCGAGATCGAGCTGGCCAAGGCGGTGCTGGTGAAGATGACCACGCCCTTCATCCTGCCCCTGGTGGCGTGGCTCTGGCTGTCCGAGACCATCACCCTGCGTACCCTGATCGCCATCGCCATCGGCTTTGCCGGCGTGGTGGTGATCATGGATCCGGACAGCGGCGTGGAACCCGTATTGCTGGTAGCGCTGCTGGGCGCTTTCCTGATGAGCGTGGCGAAGGTGAGCATCCGGCGCATGGCGGATACCGAACCGCCCCGGCGCATTGTCTTCTGGTTCGGAGTGTTTTCCACGCTGATCTCCGCGGTTCCTCTGCTCTGGGCACGGCCACTGCCGTCGCTGGAGCATCTGCCCTGGCTGCTGGCCATCGGCCTGACCGCCACCATCGCCCAGATCGCCATGACCACCGCCTATCAGGTGGCCAATCCGGGCAAGGTGGGCATCTACAACTATACGGCGGTGATCTGGGCGGCGGCGCTGGGCTGGTTTCTCTGGGCCGAGGCGCTGGAACCGCCCTTCTGGATCGGTACGCTGATGATCACCGGGGCCGGGATCTGGAATCTGCGGCAGAAGGCTTAACAGGCTGTTAGAGTATTTTTTGGGTGAGTGAACCAGCACCTGTCCGGCCGTTGCAACGGGATTGATAGAAACACCGTGCACCGGACAGGTGCTGGTCAGGCAGGTGCTGGCCCGGGCGCAATGATTACGACAGTCGTTGTTCCGGCGGGCGCCAGTCGAAGGCCACGTCATAGTTCATCAGAAAACCGCCCACGGTGATCAGCACACGGGCGATGCCGATATAGGAATCGGGGATCTCGACACGGTTCTCCCGGAACTTCTCGATCAGATCCGTCATGCTTTCACCCAGCGCGGCGCGGTTCATGCGATCGCTCAACACATACATGGCCAGCTCGCGCAGGGTATCGGCGTCACCGCCGCGGAAGCCCGCCTGCACGAAGAGTTCGCCGATGTCCACATCGCCCTCGAAGCCCATGAGGCCGTAGAGAAGCCGGGAATAGCGCTTGACCTCCTCCGGGGTCAGCCGGCCGATGGCGCCGAAATCCAGAATGGTGATGGCACCGTCCGGGCCGACAATGAAATTCCCCGGATGCGGATCCGCCTGGTAGAGGCCGAAACGCGTCACCTGCTGCAGATAGCTGGTAAAGAGCACGCCCAGCAGATCAGCGGCCTCATCCGGATGGGCATCCAGATAATCGCGCAGGCGCTCGCCTTCCACCCAGCCGGTAACCAGCACGGCATCGGTGCTCAGTTCGCGATACAGCTCGGGCACCCGAATGCGCTGCGGATGATCCAGGCGGGCGAAGCGTTCCAGATTGTCCGCCTCATTGGAGAAATCCAGTTCTTCTCGGGTCAGTTCCAGCAGTTGTTCGGTCACCTGCTCCAGATCCAGTTCCCGCACCAGCGGCGCCGTCATGCGTGCCAGCAAACGGAAAATGCGGGCGTCCTGATCAAAGAGCCGACGCACACCGGGCAGCCGGATCTTGACGGCCACGGGGGTGCCGTCGGGTAACCGCGCCTGGTGGACCTGGGCAATGGAGGCGGTGGCGATCGGGTCGGGATCAATATCCGCGAAGTGCCGACGCCAGTCCGGGCCCAGACTGGCGCGCAGCACCGGGTGAAGGGATTCGAAGGGGACCGGGCGCGCCTCGTTCTGCAGGGTCTGTAACGCCTCGATGTATTCCCGGGGCAACACATCCGGGCGACAACTAAAGAACTGCGCCGCCTTGATCCAGGTGGCACCGTTGCGCCGGCACAAGGCCGCCAGCTTGTCCCCGGCCTGCCGATGCACGACCGCGATGCTCTCGTCTTCCCCACGCCACTGATGCCGGCCGTACAGCCGCGCCAGCTCGGCCAGCACGGCCAGCGCGCGCAGGTAGCGGGTACGGCCCGCGAACAGCCCGCTCAAGGCGCGTCCGCCCAGGCCCAGGTTTTGGCGCCACGAACTCAAAAAGGGCTTCCCTCCGTGCAAGTCGGTATCATTCTAGACCACCGGCGCCACCCCGTCATGACGGGTTACACCCTTGCAACGGAACAGGTCCGGTCGTAGGGTTACGCGTCGTTTCAAAAGGATGCTCCATGGACCCCCAGATCAGCCGTAACGAACGCCATGTCCTGCACACCCGCGGGATCACCCTGCTCCAGTCCCGGCACCGCGAAATCCGGCGGCTCAAACGCGAAGCCGAGCCCACTATTCATGGCAACAAGGTCTGGAATTCCAGTTACCTGATCATGGATCATCTCACGCGCGAGTGGTTCCCGCGGGGCGGCCGTCTGCTGGATCTGGGCTGCGGCTGGGGCCCGCTGGCGCTGTTCGCCGCCAAACGCTTTGATGCCCGGGTGACCGCCATGGATGCCGATCCGGATGTTTTCCCCTATCTGGAGCTCCATGCGGCTATCAACAACGTCGAAATCGACACCCTGCAGTGCACCTTCGAAAAGCTGACCAAGAAGCAGATGCAGGGGGTACACACCCTGGCGGGCGCGGATGTGTGTTTCTGGGATTCACTCACGCCCATACAGTTCAATCTGATCCGGCGGGCGCTGAAAGCCGGTGTACAGCGCATCATCATCGCCGACCCGGGCCGGGATCCATTCTACAACCTCGTGGAAAAATGCCGGGAAAAGTTCCCCACCCGGCTGCTCGACCGGCGTACGTCGACGCCCCGCCCCGCCAGCGCCGATCTTCTGGTGATCGAACGCGATTGAATCCGGGCGGTACCGCCACCATCTATCGAGTCCGTGGCAATGTCCAATCGCAGAGGCTTCGACTATGGCGGAAGAACAGGCTCCGAACGGCGAAGAAAACCGGCAGGATGAACAACAGGGTGGCGGTCTGGTCGTACCCGATCAGATGCTGCCGCGCCGCATCCATGTGCTGCCGGTCGCCCACCGGCCCTTCATGCCCGGACTGGTGCAGCCGGTGGTCTTCGACGAGGAGGCCTGGCAACCTACCGTGGAGCGGGTGGGCCAGACGCCGCACCATTCCGTGGGCCTGGTCTATGTCCCCGAGGACGATCCCCGGGAGGCCGATCCGGAAGATTTTCCCGAGTACGGCTGCCTGGTGCGTATCCACAACGTCAACCACGAATCCGACTCCGTACAGATCGTCGCCCAGGGCATTTCGCGCTTTCGTATTACCGGCTGGCTGAACCGCACGCCGCCCTATCTCGTCGAGGTGGAATACCCCGAGATCGAGGAGGAAGACGACGACTCGGTGCGCGCCTACGCCATGGCGATCATCAACACCATCAAGGAACTGCTGCCGCTCAATCCGCTGTACAACGAGGGCCTGAAGAACTATCTGCAGAACTTCAGCCCGCGTGAGCCTTCGCCGCTGACCGACTTCGCCGCGGCATTGACCACGGCCACCGGCGACGAGCTCCAGGACGTGCTGGAAACGGTGCCCCTGCTCAAACGCATGGAGAAAGTGCTGCTGCTGGTCAAGAAGGAACTGGAAGTGGCCAAGCTGCAGAACCAGATCAGCGAGGAAGTGAACGAGAAGATCTCGGAGCAGCAGCGCCAGTTCTTCCTGCGCGAGCAGCTCAAGGTCATCCAGCGCGAACTGGGTATCGCCAAGGACGACCGCACCGCCGATGTGGACGAGTTCAAGGCGCGCATCAAGGATCTGGAACTGCCCGAGGCTGCGCAGAAACGCATCGACGACGAACTCAACAAGCTTTCGGTGCTCGAAACCGGCTCGCCCGAATACGGGGTGACGCGAAACTATCTGGACTGGGCCACATCTCTGCCGTGGGGGCACTATACACAGGATCAGCTGGATCTCGACCACGCGCGCGAACTGCTGGAGCGTCACCACGCGGGCCTGGACGACATCAAGAAACGGATTCTGGAATTTCTCGCCCTGGGTGCCATGCGTGGCGAGATGCGCGGCTCCATTCTGCTGCTGGTGGGCCCGCCGGGCGTGGGCAAGACCAGTATCGGCCAGTCCGTGGCCGAGGCGCTGGGCCGCGAGTTCTACCGCTTCAGCCTGGGCGGCATACGCGACGAATCGGAAATCAAGGGCCACCGCCGCACCTATATCGGCGCCATGCCCGGCAAGCTGATTCAGGCGCTCAAGGATGCGGGTTCAGCCAACCCGGTCATCATGCTGGACGAGGTGGACAAGCTGGGCGCGTCCTTCCAGGGGGACCCGGCCTCGGCCCTGCTGGAAGTGCTGGATCCGGAACAGAATCATCAGTTCCTGGACCACTATCTGGACCTGCGCTTCGATCTGTCGCACACGCTCTTTATCTGCACGGCCAATACGCTGGACTCCATTCCGGCCCCGCTGCTGGATCGCATGGAAACCATCCGGCTATCCGGCTATATCACCGAGGAAAAACTGGCAATCGGCAAGAAGCATCTCTGGCCGCGCGTGCTCGAACGCGCCGGCGTGAAGAAGGGTCAGCTGACCATCAGCGACGGCGCCATGCGCCAGCTCATCGAGGGGTACGCGCGCGAGGCCGGTGTGCGCAATCTGGAAAAACAGCTCAACAAGATCGCGCGCAAGGCGGTGGTGGAGCTGCTGGAAGACAAGAAGTCCGTGCGCATCAGCAAGCGCAACCTGGAAGACTATCTGGGCAAGCCTTACTTCGAACCGGAAAAGGCCCAGCGCGGTGTGGGCCTGGTCACCGGTCTCGCCTGGACCTCCATGGGCGGGGCCACCCTGCCTGTGGAAGCCAGCCGGGTCCATGCCCAGCAGCGCGGACTACGCCAGACCGGCCAGCTGGGCGACGTCATGAAGGAATCCAGCGAAATCGCCTACAGCTATGTTGCGGGCAGTATCAACCGCTTCGGCGGCGACCCCTACTGGTTCGAGGACACCATGGTGCATCTGCACGTGCCCGAGGGCGCCACACCCAAGGACGGCCCCAGTGCCGGCATTACCATGGCCACGGCCCTGATCTCGCTGGTTATGAAAACGCCCGTGCCACGCAAGCTGGCCATGACCGGCGAACTTACGCTGACCGGACGCGTACTCGCCGTCGGGGGGATCCGCGAAAAGGTCATCGCCGCACGCCGGGCCCGGATTCCCGAACTCATCCTGCCGGAAGCCAACCGGCGGGATTTCGAGGAACTGCCGGACTACCTGCAGCAGGGGCTGAGTGTGCATTTCGCGGAAAAATACGACGATGTCTTCCGGGTGGTCTTTGGCGACAACCAGTAACCACCCTCCGGATCCGGTGGCAATCATTCACCACGACCGGGATTTCGTCGTGGTGAACAAGCCCGCCGGGCTGCTGAGTGTGCCCGGATCCGGGCCGGAACGGCGCGATTCCGCCGAAGTGCGGCTCAAGCGCGATTTCCCCACCCTGCGTCTGGTGCACCGGCTGGACCAGGATACGTCCGGGCTCATGGTCTTCGCGCTGAATTATCCGGCGCAGCGCCAGCTGCACCGGTTCTTCCGCGAGCGCCGGGTCACCAAGCATTATCAGGCGCTGGTACAGGGTCTCGTGGCGGAGGCTGAAGGCGAGATCGATCTGCCCATGGGCCCGGACTGGCCGCGCCGGCCACGGCAGCAGATCGACCACGAAACGGGCAAGAGTGCCCGCACCTTCTACCGCGTGCTGGAACGAAACCCGCGAGCCGGCCCAACACGGGTGTTACTGATTCCGATCACGGGCCGCACCCATCAGCTGCGCCTGCACCTGCAGGCTCTGGGCCATCCCATCTTCGGCTGTGACCTTTATGCCCCGCCGGAAGTCTTCGAAGCTTCGCCCCGTCTGCTGCTGCACGCCTGCGGGCTGGGATTCCCGCATCCGGGCCGTAACGAGGACTGCTGGTTCGAGTCCAGGCCACCCTTCTGATACAGACTCTGGTTCCGCGATTGCACGCGGGCCGGACTGCCAAAGCCTGTCTCTTGCCCTATCGGTCCGGCATAGACGAGCTACCGGCAACCGGCTTTCAAAACGGCCCTTTTCATCGTGCCCCCGGGTCCTTGTGCCCCGGGTTCGACCTCAAGCGCCTTCCCACTCTTCGCCGTAGTAATGCAGCAGTTCCTCGCCCGGTTTGATATTGCGCAGCGCCTCAACCGTCAGATCATCGCAATAGGCCACATTGGGCGTGTCGCCATGGTTGATGTAACGCAGATTGCAGAGAACGCGATAGCGTTCCCCGCTCTCGTCGATGGTGAGCACATAGGGGCCATTGCCGCGCGCCTCCTTCACTTTCAGACGCCCCAGTTCGGTCCCCTTCTTGATTTTCCTGCGCGCGAACAGCCCCTTGCCCTCGATGGGGCTGTCATCCACATAGACCAGATCATGGCGCACATAGGGTTCATCCGCATCCGGGCTCGTCATACTACTCCGCTCCAACGACTGTCGTTTGAGGAACCTCTGGACGGACCCTGCATGGTATTTGCCCGGTCCATTTTCGTCCGGGTCAAGCGCCGTACTGCCTGTACGGGTAGGAGGGGCAACGCCGAGCCGGGCGAAAATGGGCCGGGCCCGAGGGTTGCTCTGTACATCAGAACAACAAATGCCGTGCAGGGTCCGTTCAGGGCTTCCCTGCGCATCTTGCATAAAAACCCGGTGTGATGGAACCTTGCCCGAGCATACCGGAAACCGGAGACCGATCATGGGCTTTGCCGACGCGCCCTTTGAAACGCACAACATGAAGGTGCTGGGCCATAACATGCACTACGTGGACGAAGGTACCGGACCCGTGTTGCTCTTTCTGCACGGCAATCCCACCTCGTCCTATCTCTGGCGCAATATCATCAAGGAGCTGCGTTCGGAGTACCGCTGCATCGCGCCGGATCTGATCGGCTTCGGCCACTCCGACAAGCCGCCACTGGACTACCGCTTTCTCACCCACTACAGCTTTATCGAAGCCTTCGTGGAACAGCTGGGCCTGGAGCACGTCACCCTGGTGGTCCATGACTGGGGCGGCCCCCTGGGTTTCCTGCTGGCCCAGCAACAGCCGGAACGCGTGGACGGCATCGCGTTCATGGAGACCTTCCCCTTCACCCTCAAGTGGTCGCAGTTCCCGCGGCTGGGCAAACCCGTGTTCCGGGGGTTCCGCCACCCCCGGCTGGGCCGAGTGATGGTGATGTGGCAAAACCTCTTCATCAATCTGGTGCTGCCCATGGGCGTCAAACGGCATCTGCCGCGCAGTGTCATGGCCAGCTACCGCGCGCCCTTCCGGGATATCGCCGACCGTTATCCCATTCTGGTCTGGCCCAATGAACTGCCGCTGGACGATCAGAGCGGCGAAACCCGGGAAGTCATCGAGGACATGGAACAACGATTGCCGTCAATGCCCCAGCGCCTGCTGCTGCTCTGGTTCCGTCCGGGCGCGCTCATCCGCAAGCACCAGGTGCAATGGCTGCGCGAGCATATTCCGCATCTGGAAACGCGCTATTGCGGGGAAGGTCTGCACTATGTTCAGGAGGATGAACCCGACGCCATTGCCGCGGCCGTGCGGGAATGGCTCAGGCGTGGCGGCTCCGCGTCACGGGCGCAAACAAAATCATCTCCGGCCACGCAAACGACGCCTACCGGGGCGGGGGATGACACCGCCTTTTACTGGCGCCGCCTGCGCCATGGCGACGAAACCCTGGTAGCCCTCTGGTCCAACCAGGGGCTGGCCGGGCTGGCCTTTGTGGATGCCGGCGAGGAGCCGGAAGCCGTGGCGGCTTCGCTGCTTCCGGACGTTCGCCCGGTGGCGGCAACCGGGGACAACACCGACTGGCTGGACCCGTCGACACCGCTGCACTGGACGGGCACGGCATTTCAGCAAAGGGTCTGGCAGGCTCTGCAAGAGATTCCACCGGGCGAGACCCGCACCTACAAGCAGATCGCGGAGCGGGTGGACAGCCAGCCCCGGGCCGTGGGGCAAGCCGTGGGGGCCAACCGGATCGCGTTGCGCGTCCCCTGCCATCGGGTCGTGCCCAGCTCCGGCGGAACCGGGGCTTACCGCTGGGGCAAGGCGCGCAAGCAGCGGCTGCTGGAACAGGAAGGAAGGAACTGATTTACAGGCTCAGGCGCACGCCGGTACGACTCAGGCCGCAATAGCCACCCGGGTGTTGCGCCAGATACTGCTGATGATAATCCTCGGCGAAATAGAACGCCGGCGCGGATTCGATCTCGGTAGTGATCTCGCCATAGCCCGCGTCACGCAACGCACGCTGATAGGCTTCCATGGACAGGCGCGCCAGGCCGCGCTGCTCGTTGTCATGGACATAGATGGCGGAGCGGTACTGGGTGCCCACATCATTGCCCTGACGCATGCCCTGGGTGGGGTCGTGGTTTTCCCAGAAAATGCGCAGCAGATCGTTGTAATTCACCTGCGCCGGGTCATACACCACCCGCACCACTTCCGCATGGCCGGTACGCCCGCCGCAGACTTCTTCATAGGTGGGATTGGGCGTGAAGCCGCCGGCATAGCCCACGGCGGTGATATAAACGCCTTGCGTTTCCCAAAAAAGCTGCTCGGCTCCCCAGAAACAGCCCATGCCGAACAGCGCCTGACGGCTATGGTCGGGATACGGCGGCGCCAGCGAACGACCCAGAACACGATGCTCGCCGGGTTCGACCATGGGGTTGTCCCGTCCCTCCGGCGCTTCATCCGGTGTCGGCATACGCGTTTTGTCCGAGGAAAATGGATTCATCGCGCGAATCACCTCTTGCCCGCTTGCGCCCTGTTCGAGCCGTACCTACACTGAACCCGGATCATGTCGTGGACGCATGATGGACTCCTGCCCCGGCACGGGCAAGAGCCCGTCATGTCCGCCCCCGTCTGATCGCAACAGCAAACGAAACGCGGCCCAGCGCCGCATGCAGGAACGAGGTTTCAGGATAATGTCGGAAACAACCGAGGGAACCGTAAAGTGGTTCAATGATCAGAAAGGCTATGGCTTTATTTCGCGCGGTGATGGGCAGAGCGATGTCTTTGTTCACTTCAGCGCGATTCAGGGCGATGGCTTTCGTTCCCTGGAAGAAGGCCAGCGCGTCTCTTTTGAGGTCAATGACACTCCCAAGGGCCCGCAGGCCGATCAGGTCGCGCCCATTCAGGACTGAGCCGCCCCGGCAAGGGCCCGCTCGGGCCCTTGCCGCCTACTGCTCCAATCACGACCCCCCCCACCGAAACTTCCGCGGCTTTTTCCTCTTTTCCGGAAAACGAAACCATCACAGAATGATCCGAGTTGCCGCCTCGGGCGAAATCCATGAATGCAGCACGTTATCATCGTCGTCAGATACTGGGCCTGGGTCTGGGTGCCCTGGCCGGTTGTGCCGTCAATCCGGTCACCGGGGAGCGTCAGCTCATGCTCATCGACCGGGGCAGCGAGATCAATCTCGACCGGGAGCAATCGCCTCACCAGTTTTCGGCCGACTTCGGCCGGGTTCAGGAGCCCGCGCTCAACGACTACATCAACCGGGTGGGCATGGAACTGGCCCGCATCTCCGACCGGCCCGACATGCCCTACTCCTTCCGGGCGGTCAATGCCTCTCATCTCAATGCCTATGCCTTTCCCGGCGGCAGTATTGCCGTAACCCGGGGCATGCTGTTGGAACTGGACAATGAGGCGGAACTGGCCGCCCTGCTGGGTCACGAAATCGTTCATGTGGCGGCCCGTCATACGGCGCAGCGCATGACCCAGCAGAGCCTGAGCAGCCTGGTGCTCACGGGCGTGGGCCAGGTGGTGGCGCGACAGAACCCGGATTATGCGGCGCTGGCGCGGGATCTGGGCGGTCTGGCTCAGGGGGCATTGCTGGCGCGCTACAGCCGCGAGGACGAACGCCAGTCCGACCGGCTGGGGCTCGAGTACATGGTCGAGGCCGGCCACAACCCGGAGGGCATGGTGGGGCTCATGGAGATACTGCGCGGCCAGCGCCAAAACCAGCCCGGGCTGGTGCAGCAAATGTTCTCCACCCATCCCATGGGTGAGCAACGCTACCGCACGGCAGTCGCAGCCGTACGGCAATACAGCGAATCCGTGCGCAGCCGTGCCCGCCACCGGGAGCGCTTTCGCGAGGCCACGGCGTCGGTGCGCGCACTCCGCCCCGCTATTGAAAAGCTTCAGGCCGCCCACGCCGCCCTGGCGGCGGAAAAAACCGGCGCGGCGCAGACACTGGCCCGGGAAGCGGTCCGCAGGGCACCGGACGATTACACCGCTCAGGTGGTGCTGGGCACCACCCTGCTGGCCCGCGAACAACTCCAACCGGCGCTGAACCGGTTTCGCACGGCCATGGAGCTCTATCCGGACGAGCCCCGCGCACACCACCTGGCCGGAGCCACCCTGCTGCAAATGGACCAGCCCGGGGCCGCGCTGGAGCGCTTCCGGCGCTATCAGAAGCTTTTGCCCGGCAATCCGGCCATGACCTTCATGACCGGTTACTGCCACGAACGGCTGGGCAATCGGCAGCCGGCGGCGGAGCACTATTACCAGTATCTGCAGTCCGTACAGCAGGGCCCCCAGGCCCAACACGCCCGCCGGCGTCTGGTGGCATGGGGCGTCATCCAGCAGGGCTGAACCGGGCTGATTCCACGGGTCCAGGCGAGTGACAAATTCTGTCACTCCCGGACAGTTGCCGACAGCTATGGGCCGGCCGTCAGCCCCCAGGTTCCTGATTTGGGGCTGCCATGGCCGTGTTCCCTTTCTGGCCCGTTGCTTGCATCCCGACAGGAAAACCGAAAAAAACGGGGACCACACCATGAGACAACAACAGGGGTTCACGCTGATCGAACTGATGATCGTGGTGGCCATCATCGGCATTCTCGCCGCCGTGGCCATACCGGCCTATCAGGACTACACCATCCGGGCGCAGGTCTCCGAAGGGCTGAGCCTGGCCGGTGGTGCCAAGACCGCCATTACCGAGTACATCAACGAACACGGCACCATGCCCGCTGATAACAGCTCGGCGGGGCTTGCGTCCGCCTCGGCTATTTCCGGCTCCTATGTCGACCAGGTGGATGTCAGCGGCGGCACCATCGAAATCACCTATGGCAACGACGCCAATACCCAGATCGCCACGGAAACGCTGATCGTATCCACTGTTACCACAGCGGGCTATGTGGGCTGGAATTGCAAATCAGGCAGTATTGCGCAGAAATACCTGCCCACGAACTGCCGCAATTAGCAGCCTGTTAAGCCCAGGCCCATATCCGTTCGGGCAGGCACTCCTGGTGGCTCACGGGATGTCACACTCATGGCGCTCCCGGAGCAGGGCCCGGGGCGGGATATACCCGGGTTTCTGTACCACCGTCTTCGCTCGGCAAGCACGAGCGCTGTCGCCGGGCCGTCGATGAATCCATGGCCGGATCAATAACAGGCGGCGCATTTCACCCTTTTTCACGTTCATCCGCTCCATGCCGGCCCGATTATTGGAAGGCCACCCACCGAGCCGTTTGGCGGAAATCGGAACAAACGGCTTGACTTCGCCAAGCGGACAATCTTTCCATAAGAGGACAATGCAAACGCTCCCGCGCCACGGCAGGCAATGAGGTTGCCACCAGCATGACGCACGGAACGGGCCAGGCAGGTGGATCATGAGCAGTGCACGGACACGGGGTCTCTGGATCGACGGGCAGGTCACGGACGCGGCTGAAGGCGGCACCTTCCCCACCTTCAACCCGGCCACAGGCCAGCCCATCTGTGAAGTTGCCCGCGCGGATGCCGCCGACGTGGAGCGCGCGGTCGAGGCCGCCGGGCGTGCTGGGGAGCACTGGCGCGCACGGAGCGGCACCGAGCGCGGGCGCATCCTGCACCGCGCGGCCGAGCTGATGCGCACCCACCGCGACGAACTGGCCGAACTGGAAGCGCTGGACGGCGGCAAGCCCATTGCCGAAACCCCGGAAGCCGATGTGGATTCGGGAGCGGATTGCCTGGAATACTTCGCCGGCCAGGCCGCTTCCCTGCAGGGGGAATACCAGCCGCTTGATGGCGGGTTCTTCTACACCCGGCCCGAACCCCTGGGCGTGTGCGCCGGCATTGGCGCCTGGAACTATCCGCTGCAGATTGCCTGCTGGAAAACCGCGCCCGCCCTGGCGGCGGGGAACACCATGATCTTCAAACCCGCCGAGCTGACGCCGCTGTCCGCGCTGCGTCTGGCGGAGCTTTTCCGGGAGGCGGGCCTGCCCGACGGCGTCTTCAACGTGGTTAATGGCGAGGCAGAGACGGGCCAGGCGCTCACCCGCCATCCCGGCATCGCCAAGGTTTCACTCACCGGCGAGGCAGGCACGGGCAAGAAGATCATGAAAGACGCCGCCGACACCCTCAAGACGGTCACGCTGGAACTGGGCGGCAAATCACCCCTGATCATCTTCGACGACGCCGATCTGGACAATGCCGTCTCGGGTGCCCTGCTGGGCAACTTCTACACCCAGGGCGAAATCTGCACCAACGGCACGCGGGTTTTCGTTCACGAATCCATTCATGACGACTTCATGGAACGGCTGGTGCAACGCACGCGACGGTTGAAGATTGGCGATCCCCTGGACCCGGATACCGACGTGGGCGCGCTCATCAGCCAGGGCCATCTGGAGCATGTACTCGGTTATATCGAAAAAGGTCGCGCCGAGGGAGCACGGCTGGTGTTCGGCGGCGAGCGTGCTCCAGTGAACGGCTGCGAAGGCGGCGCCTTCGTTCAGCCCACCATCTTCACCGACTGCACCGACGACATGACGATCGTGCGCGAAGAGATCTTCGGCCCCGTGATGTCGGTGTTGCGTTTCCGCGACGAAGCCGAAGTGCTTGAACGCGCCAATGACACCGACTATGGCCTGGCGTCGGGCGTATTTACATCGGATCTGACGCGCGCGCATCGCATGGCCGACAACCTGGAGGCCGGCATCTGCTGGATCAATCATTACAACATTACGCCCATTGAGATGCCGTTCGGCGGCGTCAAGCAGTCCGGTCTGGGCAAGGAAAACAGCCGGCGGGCCCTGGAGTTCTATACCCGCCTGAAAAGCGTTTTTGTCGCCACGAGCGACGTGGAAGCACCCTACTAACGCGTTAACGGCAGCGCGTTGCCCAAAACGTACACAAACCAAAGGGGGTCCAGCATGGCGCAACCGGCGGATGTACAGCACGACCGGCTCAACCCGGCCGTTTTCTATAGCTCGTCCATACTGATCGTGCTCTTTGCCCTTTGGACCATGGTATCCACCGAGGCCGCCGAAGGCGCAATCAATACCGTGCTGGGTTGGGTATCCGACAGCTTTGGCTGGTATTACTTTCTTACCGTGGTGGCCTATCTCGCCTTCGTGATCATCATCGCCGCCTCGCGCTTCGGCGACATCCGTTTGGGGCCCGATCACGCCAAACCGGAATTCAATATCATCTCCTGGGCTTCCATGCTGTTCGCCGCCGGCATCGGCATCGACCTGCTGTTCTTCTGTATCGCTGAACCGGTCACCCAGTTCCTGGCCCCGCCCCAGGGCGAAGGCGGCAGCGTGGAAGCCGCCCGTAACGCCATGGAACTGACCTTCCTGCACTGGGGCGTCTCCGGCTGGGGCATCTACACCGTGGTGGGCATGTCCCTGGCCTACTTCAGCTATCGACACAATCTGCCGCTCACCATCCGCTCGGCGCTCTATCCCATCTTCGGCCGCGGGATTTACGGGCCCATTGGTCATGTGGTGGATACCGCCGCCGTGCTGGGCACGGTCTTCGGCATCGCCACCAGCCTGGGTATCGGCGTGATTCAGCTGAACTATGGACTGGCGAACCTCTTCGGACTGCCCGAGAACACCTGGGTCCAGGCCGTGCTGGTGCTGTTGATCGTCATCTTTGCCACCCTCTCCGCGGTGAGCGGTGTGGAAAAAGGCATTCGCCGGCTGTCCGAATTCAACATGCTGCTCGCGGCCGGGCTGGTCATCTTCGTGCTGATCGCCGGTCCCACCCTCTTCCTGCTGAACGCGCTGGTAATGAACATCGGCGACTACATTACCGGCTTCATCGGCATGTCGTTCAACACCTACGCCTATGATCAGCCCACGGACTGGTTGAACGCCTGGACCATTTTCTTCTGGGCCTGGTGGATTGCCTGGGGACCCTTCGTGGGGCTTTTCCTGGCGCGCATTTCGCGCGGGCGCACCATCCGCCAGTTCACGCTGGGCACACTGATTCTGCCCATGACGTTCATGATGGTGTGGATGTCCATCATGGGGAACAGCGCCATCGAGATGGTCATGAACGGCGCCCGGGACTTCGGCCAGGAAGCCATGAACAATCCGGCCTCGTCCATTTACAACTTCATGGAGAGTCTGCCCCTGTCGGGTCTGACCACCATTGTCGTGTCCATCCTGGCGATCGTGTTCTTCGTCACCTCGGGGGATTCGGGTGCGCTGGTGCTGTCGAACTTTACCTCCATCCTCAAGGACGTGAATCACGACGCACCGATCTGGATGCGCATTCTCTGGGCGTCCATCATCGGACTGCTCACCCTGGCACTGCTCATGGCGGGCGGCCTGCACGCCCTCCAGAGCACGGTGGTGATCATGGGCCTGCCCTTCTCCGTGGTGCTGTTCTTCATCATGGTGGGCCTCTACAAGGCCCTGAAAACGGAGTCGCTCAAGCCGCGCCGCCCCTATCCGGCACCCGCCGGCGCTTTCTCGGGCACGGACGTAAACGCGCCCACCTGGCGGCAACGGCTCACCCGGGCCCTGAGCTTCCCGGACTACAATCAGGCCATGCGCTTTCTGGAGCAGACGGTGAAACCGGCCATGGCCGAGATCGAGCACGAGCTGCGTGAACGCGAGGTGGAAGCACACATCACGGGCCTGCAGGATGATCCGCCGCATCTGGAGCTGAATGTGGACCTGGGCGACGAGGGCCGGTTCACCTACCAGGTCTGGCCGCGCCCGGCCACCATGCCGGCTTTCGCCATCCGGCCGCATGCCCATCACAACACCTACTACCAACTGGAAGTGCATCTGGAAGAAGGCGGTCAGAATTATGACCTCATGGACTATACCCAGGCTCAGATCATCGAAGACGTCCTGGATCAGTATGAACGGCACCTGGCGTATCTGGAACGGTGCCGGGAAGCGCCCGGCGACGTAACCATGCCCGGGCAACATAACGGGAACGAGGAATCATGACACCGTCGGATTCTTTGCCGGCGGAGAATCAGGGAGATTTTCCATGCGTATTCAAAATGCACTTTGCTCCGTCCTGGCGCCGCTGGCCCTGATCACCACGCCGGCGCTGCATGCGCAGGACGACGGGACTACGAGCTTTGGCACCTTGGGCGGCAGTCTTACCATTGCCAGCGACTACATGTTCCGGGGCGTGTCCAACTCCAATGAAGGGCCCCAGGTCCAGGGCGACATGAACTGGTCCCACGACAGCGGCTTCTATCTCGGGCTCTGGACCACCAATACCAACTACGGAGGTAACGGTAACAGCATGGAACTGGACCCCTATATCGGCTTTGCCAGCAGTATTGGGGATACCGGTATCAGTTATGATGTCGGTTACTTTGCCTACAGTTATCCGCGTTCAGATCAGGATTTCGACTTCGCCGAGTTCTACGCTATCGGCACCTGGACCAGCGGAGATCTGAGCATTAGTCCCAGTGTCTGGTATGCACAGGATTATTTCGGCCCGGACTTCCTGGGCGAAGCATCGAGTGTGGCCTATGACCTCACCATCAGTCATGCCCTGCCCTGGACCATGGAGGTTTCGGCCCGTGTGGGCGAACAGGCGTTTCATGGTGACGGCAGCATCAGCGAAGGCGTGGATTATCTTTACTACGATGCGGGTATTACCAAAACCGCCGGGGACTTCAGTCTTGGTCTTCGGTGGCACGACACCGAGGACGCCTTCGCGTTGATCGGGGATGAAGACCTGATCGACGGCCGTGTTGTTTTCAACATCACCCGCAGCTTCTGAAAACAGATCGGCAATACCGGCGACGGCGCACAGAGGAGCAGAGGATGAGCGCAGAAGGCTTTGACCGCGAATTCGATTACGTCATTGTCGGCGCCGGCTCCGCCGGCTCGGTGCTGGCGGACCGGTTGAGCGCGGGCGGTGATCATGAAGTGCTAGTACTGGAATACGGCGGCAAGGACAACTCCGTGTTCATTCAGATGCCCACCGCCTTTTCCATTCCCCTGAACAAGCCGCGCTTCGACTGGGGCCTGCATACCGAACCCGAACCGGGACTGAACAACCGTTCCATCCACCAGGCCCGGGGCAAGGTGATCGGCGGTTCCTCGTCGATCAACGGCATGGCCTATGTGCGCGGCTCCGCCGGCGATTTCGCCGAATGGGCGGAGCACGGCGCCCGGGGCTGGAACTACGCCGATGTGCTGCCCTACTTCCAGCGCGCCGAGGACTGCATCTACGGCGCCGACGACTATCGCAACACCGGCGGCCCGGTGGGCGTTTGCAACGGCAACAACATGCGCAACCCGCTCTACCGCGCCTTTATCGAAGCGGGCGAACAAGCCGGGTACGGGCAAACGGACGACTACAACGGCTACCGCCAGGAAGGCTTCTGCCGCATGGACATGACGGTGCGCAACGGCGTGCGCGCATCCACAGCCAATGCCTATCTCAAGCCCGCGCTCAAACGAAGCAACCTGCATCTGGAAATGCACGCGCTCACCCGCCGCGTGATCATGGATGGGAAAAAGGCCCTGGGGGTGGAATATCAACAGAAGGGCGAGACCGTCCGGGTGCGCGCGCGCAAGGAAGTGCTGATCTGCTCCAGCTCCTTCAACTCGCCCAAGCTGCTCATGCTCTCGGGCATCGGTCCGGCGGAACACTTGCGCGAACACGGTATCGATGTCGTTCATGATCTGCCCGGTGTGGGCGAAAACCTTCAGGACCACCTTGAGACCTGGGTCCAGCGCCGCTGTACGCAGAAGATCACCCTGAACGGCTGGCTCAATCCCATTGCCCAGGGCTGGATCGGCGCGCGCTGGCTCTTCACCAAAACCGGCCTGGGTGCGAGCAACCAGTTCGAATCCAACGGCTACATCCGCAGCCGGGCGGGACTCCAATGGCCGGACCTGCAATACCATTTCCTGGCCGGCGCCATCGCCTATGACGGCTCCAGCGCGGTCAAGGGGCACGGCTTCCAGGTGCATCTCGGTGCCAACAAGCCCGGGAGCCGTGGCCGGGTCTGGCTCCAGTCGGCGGATCCGGCGGACCCGCCCCGGATGCGCTTCAACTACCTCTCGGAAGAAGAAGACAAACAGGCCTGGCGCGACGGACTGCGGCTGACCCGCGAACTCTTCGCCCAGCCGGCCTTCGACCCCTACCGCGGCGAGGAAGTCTCGCCCGGCAAGGACGTCCAGACCGATGACGAAATCGACGCCTGGGTGGCCGA
>CAJXLA010000038.1 GCA_913055795.1 uncultured Alcanivorax sp.
GCGCCCGTAACCCCCGCCGACCGCCTGAGTTTCACGCTCTTTCTGGCCGTGGCGCTGCACGCCACCCTGATTCTGGGACTGGGCTTTGCCCCGGAGCCGCCGGCCGAGCCCGCGCGTTCCATGGACGTGACCATTACCCACCATCAAAGCGACGAGGTGCCCGAGGAGGCGGACTTCATCGCCCAGGCGGACCAGAAGGGCTCCGGGGATCAGGACGAAAAGAAGGAGCTGACCACCACCGAACAGGCCCGGTTCTCGGATCAGCAGGTCCAGCGCGTGCAGACCCAGCCACAGGCGCTGCGGCGTCCGGAACAGCGCAACCCGCAACCCATGGTGGTCACCACCAGCGCCGTGTCGCCCCGGCAACGCGAGGAGGAAGAAGAACGCGAGGAACGCCCGCCCCGGCCGGAGGAAACGGCCAAGCGCGAGTCGCTGCAAAAACTCAGCCGCGAGATCTCCAGTCTCCAGGCGCGGCTGGACGACCAGAAGCAGGCCTATGCCCAGCGTCCCCGCGTGCGCCGGGTTACCTCGGTGTCCGCCAAGGCCAGCTACGAGGCACAATACATTGATCGCTTCCGCCGCGACGTGGAGGAGGCCGGCACGCGCAACTTCCCTGCTCGTGCCCTGACCGAACAGGCCTTCGGCAAGGTGCGACTGATGGTGGCGCTGGAGGACGACGGTTCCGTGCACGCAATCAAGGTGCTGCGTTCCTCCGGCCACGACTTCCTGGATGAAGCGGCCATGCGCAGTGTGCGTCTGGCCGCTCCCTTCGGCGGTTTTCCGGAGGAAATGCGCGGCAAGGTGGATCGACTGGAAATCATCCGCACCTGGCGATTCAACCCCCGAGAGGTCATGACCAGCGAATGACAACCCCCCGGGCGCGGCTTGCGTGAACGAGGGCGACCCCGGATACTGCCCCTATGGAAAACCAGAGCCTGAAAAACGAATTGTTGATCGCCATGCCTCAGATGCATGACCCCAATTTCGAGCAGACGATCACCTATATCGTCGAGCACTCGGACGAAGGGGCCATGGGGCTGACCCTGAACCGCCCGGTGGATCTGGAAATCGATGACATCCTCGAGGATCTGGACATCGAATTGAAGGTGCCACTCGGGCGCGAACATCAGGTGGTCTCCGGCGGCCCCATCCAGCCGGAGGCGGGCTTCATCCTGCATACGCCCACACAGCAGGCCTGGGAATCCAGTGTGCCGCTCCATGATGACCTCTGGCTGACCACATCGCGGGACATTCTCGAGGCCATCGCGGCGGGCACGGGCCCGGAGCGCTCGCTCACCGCCCTGGGCTATGCCGGCTGGGACGCGGGTCAGCTGGAACAGGAAATCGCGGACAACGCCTGGCTGTCCACGCCCGCGTCCCTCGAGCTGGTTTTTCAGGTGCCCTTCTCCGACCGCTGGCAGGCGGCCGCCAACCAGCTGGGCGTGGACATGAGCCTCATATCCACTCAGGCAGGGCACGGTTGAACGGGGATCTTCAGGCGTGAGCGCACAAAGCCTGATGGGGTTTGACTTCGGCACGCGCAAGATCGGCGTGGCCGCCGGTCAGGCACTGACCGGCAGTGCCACCCCGCTGGACGCCGTCGCCTGCCGCAACGGCCAACCGGACTGGACACGCATCGAGGTGTTGCTGAACGAATGGCGCCCGGAGCTGCTGGTGGTAGGGCTGCCGCTGAACATGGACGGCTCGGAGAGTGATTCCAGCCGCCGGGCGCGGCGCTTCGCCCGCCAGCTGGCGGGCCGGTTCGAGCGGCCCGCGCGCATGATGGATGAACGGCTGAGCACGCGCGAGGCGCGCGAACGCCTGGGCCGGGCGGCGCACAAGGGCCCGGACCCACGCGTGGACAGCCTGGCGGCGGTGCTACTGATCGAATCCTGCTTCGCCGGCGCCGAAACCCGGTCCCCGGAAGAGACGGAGCAGTCGTGAACTGGACGGAAGATGACATCCGGCAGCTTCTTGATCGCCTGGCCGAAGAGCTGCGACAGCAACTGCACGACCGCGGCATCCGGGATTACGAGTTGGTGGGCATTTACGCCGGCGGGGCCTGGGTGGCCGAGGCCCTGCGCGAGCGGCTGGGACGCACCCGCGAGGCGGGCATGCTGGATATCAGTTTTTACCGCGACGATTTCAGCCGGCACGGCCTCAACCCGCGGGTCAAACCTACCCGGCTGCCCTTCGATGTGGACGGCCGCCATCTGGTGCTGGTCGACGACGTGCTCATGAGCGGACGCACCATCCGCGCGGCCATGAACGAACTCTTCGATTACGGCCGGCCCGAGAGCATTCAACTGGTGGTGCTGTTCGACGTGGGCCGGCGCGAGCTGCCCATCCGCCCGGACCTGTGCGGCGAAATCTTGGCACTGGAACCGCATAAGCGGGTAGAATTGCACGGACCTTCGCCCCTGTGGGCGGAACTCATGGAACAGACACGGCAGGGTTGATGACGACAGAGCCGCCTTCATCCGAAGTCCAGCTCACGCCCGGTGGTCGGCTCCGCCACTTCCTCGCCATTGAAAACCTGCCCCGTTCCCTGCTGACCGAAATTCTCGACACCGCCGCCGGTTTCGTCAGCGTGGGCGACCGTTCGGTGAAGAATGTGCCCCTGCTGCGCGGCAAGACCTCGGTGAATCTGTTCTTCGAACCCAGCACCCGCACGCGCACCACCTTTGAACTCGCCGCCAAGCGTCTGTCCGCGGATGTGCTCAACATGGACATCGCCCACTCGGCCACCAGCAAGGGCGAGTCGCTGCTGGACATGCTGCGCAATCTGGAAGCCATGGCCAGTGATCTCTTTGTGGTGCGCCACGCGGACTCGGGCGCGGCGCATTTCATCGCCCGCCACGTGACGCCCAATGTGGCCATCATCAATGCCGGCGACGGCCGCCATGCCCATCCCACCCAGGCCATGCTGGACATGTACACCATCCGCCACTACAAGGGCGGCTTCGAGGGCCTGACCGTAGCCATCGTGGGCGATGTGCTCCATTCGCGCGTGGCGCGCTCGCAGATCAATGCCCTGTTGACCCTGGGCGCCGAAGAGGTACGTGTGATCGCCCCGCGTACCCTGCTGCCCGCGGATGTGGAAGCGCTGGGTGCGCGCGTTTTCACCGAACTGGAACCGGGGCTCAGGGACGCGGATGTCGTCATGGCCCTGCGCCTGCAACGCGAGCGCATGCAATCGGCGCTGCTGCCCAGCGAGGGCGAGTTCTACCGCCTCTACGGCCTCAACGAGGATCGCCTGCGCCATGCCCACCCGCAAGCGATCGTCATGCATCCCGGCCCCATGAACCGGGGCGTGGAAATCGACTCCGGGCTGGCCGATGGCGAGCGCTCGGTCATCCTGCACCAGGTGACCTTTGGCATTGCGGTGCGCATGGCGGTGATGTCCATGTGCGTCAGTGGCCAGGAAAGCGGGGAGGTGTGATGCAGCCGGACGCTCATCTGCTGATCCGCAAGGGCCGCGTACTCGACCCGGCCGCCGGCCGCGACGAGGTGGCAGACGTGCTGGTGGAAAACGGCCGGCTGAGCCGGATCGGCGCCAGCCTGGACGCACCCGGCGCCGAACTGATCGACGCCGAGGGCCTCTGGGTGCTGCCCGGGCTGGTGGACGGCTGCATCCGGCTGTCCGAACCCGGCGGCGCCTGTACCGGGTCCATCGCCAGTGAGACCCGGGCGGCGGCGGCCGGTGGCATCACCCACCTGGGCGGACTGCCGGACACCGACCCGGTGATGGATAACGCCGCCGTGGTCCAGCTGGTCTATGAACAGGCCGAAAAAGCCGGCTTTGCCCGGATCCTTCCCATGGGCGCGCTCACCCATCAGCTTGAGGGCGAACACCTGGCGGAGATGCACACCCTGCACCAGGCCGGCTGCGTGGCCTTCACCAATGCTGGCTACCCCACCACTGATGCCCTCGTGCTCAAGCGCTGCCTGGAATACGCCGCCAACTTCGACCTGCCGGTGGTATTCCGCCCCCAGGAAGCAGCACTCACGGGCAACGGCTGCGCCCATGACGGCCGGATAGCGACCCACCTGGGCCTGCCCGGCGTGCCGGTCGATGCCGAAACCGTCGCTGTGGCGCGGGACCTGGAACTGGTGCAAGCAACAGGCGTGCGCGCGCACTTCCATCAAATCTCGGCCGCGGCCAGCCTGCGGCTGCTGCGCGACGCCCGCGAGCGGGGCCTGCCGGTGACCGCCGATGTCAGCATTCATCATCTGCTGCTGAATGAACACGCGCTGGAAGGCTTCAACAGCCTCTGTCATATCCAGCCGCCGCTGCGTCACGATCGAGACCGGCAGGCGCTGCTGGAAGCGGTAGCCGACGGCACCCTGGATGTGATCTGCTCCCAGCACACGCCCCTGGGCTCCTCGGCACGGCTGGCACCCCTGCCGGAAACCCGGCCCGGAATTTCCGGGCTGGACACTCTGCTACCCCTGCTGCTGCATCTGGTGGAGCGCGGCGAACTGCCGCTGGAACGGGCCCTGGACGCCGTGACCGCCGCCCCGGCCCGGTGCCTGGGCCGGCCCGCGGGCCGGCTGGAACCCGGCCACGCCGCCAGCCTCTGCCTGGTGGATCCCGAACCGCGGCGTATCCCGGGCGAAGACTGGCTCTCCGCCGGCCGCAATTCGCCCTGGCTCGAGACCGAGCTGCCCGGCGTGGTGCGGCTGACGGTGTGTGAAGGGAAGGTGACCTGGCTCTCGGACTAACGGCGTTAGTCCGAGAGCCAGAGACGAAAGAAGAAAGAGGAAAGCTGCAAGCAATTGCCGGTCGCGCGAAGCGCGACCACTCATGATTTTTCTTTGATCTTGGGTCTTTCGTCTTTCTACTGCGCTTTCCGCGCAGGCGGAAAGCGCTCCAACATCTGATTCACGAGCTTTTCGATCCGCTCACGCCGCTTGTCACCGGTGAGGTCCGGGCTCAGGTCGTGGCGGCTTTCCGCGCGCCAGACCACCTGATCCGTGTTCCGGTCCTCGAGTTCGAGAATGAGCCGGCCCTCGCGGATCTCGTACACCTCCGGTCCGGTGCCCAGTCCCAGGCCCACATGGTCATAGCCATAGCCGAATCCGAAAGCGAAGCCCGTGGTTTCCACGCGCCGGGTTTCCTTCACACGGTGATGCAGCAACAGATCCGCCGCTTCCGGCTCGACGAGCTCGAGCCCGCGCGCCTTCATCCGCGGCTCCACCGACGCCTGAATCCGCTGGGCATCCAGCGATCGCGGCCCCTCGGACCCGGCGAAGGCATAGCTGCTGTAGCCATCAAAGGCGGTGCCACTCTGATAATCCACCAGCACCGGACTGGCACAGCCCGTCAGCGCGAGGGTGAACAGGCCGATCAGAAACGCGCGCATGATGCGTCACTCCCATAGAGAGTCTGTTAATTCAGACAGGACGGCGCTGGGCAGGTTCCGGCCTGTCTCGCTCCTCGCGCCTTCCTAGTACGGATCAATCTCGATCCAGACCGCCCTGGCCCGGGCCAGACACGCACCCGCTCCATTGAACAACGCTGTGCCCGCGAACAGCTTGCGGCCCTCGCGGCCCAGGTCCCGGCCGGTGACCACCAGGGGCTCGCCCGCCTCGGGCCGCTGCTCAATCCCTACGGTGAAGCTGCCCAGCACCATCCATTTGCCCGGTTCGGGCGTGAGCGCGAAAGAGCCCGGACAATCCAGCGCCGCCCAGATGAACTCGGGCCGGATGCGACCGTCGGCGCCCGCCAGTTCCGCCTCCGGGGTCCAGGTGGCGGCCACCTGGTCGTCCACCGGCCCTGGGAAGATGCAGAGCCCGTCCGCGTGACGGTCCGGCCCGCAGACGAAGCAGCCGGGGAAGGGATGGTTGTCGAAGGCCTTGCACTGGCCCTCCACTTCGCCCGCGCGTTCGAAGGACGGGGGCGCGGGCATGGTCAGATCCAGTTCCGCCGGTCGGGCGCGAGCGATTTCGGTGTCCCCGTCCAGCAGAACAGCCTCGTTGCCCTCGGCCACCACGCTCAATTCCCGCTCCAGCGGCGGCGGCCGACGCAGGCGCACCTCCACGGGCCCGTCCAGCACGGCCGCCAGGCGGCCGGCACTGTAGCCGCCATTGGCCGAATCCGGCGGGCCACAAAAGCGGCGATCGATCACCAGGGGGGCGGACGACATGGGCTCTCCTTCACTGTTCAAAAAATCTGATGGTTGCGTTCGGAACCGGGCCGTGGCCCGGCCACGGCGCCACGCCTATGCTGGGCCATACACTGACAACCGAGGGAGACAGTCATGGGCCTGCTGATCGACGGCGAATGGCACGACCAATGGTACAACACCGAAAAGCACGGCGGCCGCTTCGTGCGCAGCGAGAGCCAGTTCCGCAACTGGATCACCGCCGACGGCTCCGCGGGACCTTCGGGTGAAGGGGGCTTACCCGCGCAAAAGGGCCGCTATCATCTCTATGTCTCCTACGCCTGCCCCTGGGCGCACCGCGCGCTGATCTTCCGCAAGCTCAAGGGCCTGGAGGACATGATCGATGTGTCCGTGGTGCATCCGCTGATGCTGGAAAACGGCTGGGAGCTGAGCGACGACTTCGCCGGTGCCACGGGCGATCCGCTCTACGGCCTGAACTACATGTACCAGCTCTATCTCAAGGCGGACCCGCACTACACAGGCCGCGTGACCGTGCCCACGCTCTGGGACAAGGAGCGCGAGACCATCGTCAGTAACGAATCCGCCGATATCATCCGGATGTTCAACTCCGCGTTCGATGAACTCGGCGCAAAGCCGGGCGACTATTATCCGGCCGATCTGCAGGACGCGATCGACGCCATCAACGAACCCGTCTACCACCATGTGAACAACGGCGTCTACAAGTCCGGCTTTGCCACGCGGCAGCAAGCCTATGAGGAAGCGGTCACCGCGCTCTTCGATACCCTGGACGATCTGGAAGCGAAATTGGAGCACCAGCGTTATCTTGCCGGACCGCGACTGACCGAGGCGGACTGGCGGCTGTTCACCACCCTGGTGCGCTTCGATCCGGTCTATATCACCCACTTCAAGTGCAACCTGCGCCGGATCGCGGACTACCCGAACCTGTCCAATTACCTGCGTGAGCTGTATCAGATGCCGGGCATTGCGGAAACGGTGGATCTGGACCATATCCGCCACCATTACTACCGCAGTCACCCTACGGTGAATCCGCACGGCATTGTGCCCATTGGACCGGAAATCGACTATGACGCACCCCACAACCGGGATCGGCTAGCAGTCTGTTGAAAAACCCCTTGCGCGCTCAGCGTGGCCTGAAGCGTGCAGGTGGTGTACTTTGGAGCGTAGGGAAGGGTGGTTCCCTTTCCGAGCGACAAAGTGCAGCAGATGGGCGCTTCAGGCCACGCCCTGCGGGGCATTCAGGCTGGCCCGCACTCTTCGTTGCCCTTTTTCGACGGGTGGACACCCGCCTTCAAAACGGCGCCTCGATTGCGAACCAGCCTGAAAGCCTGAGCACGCAAAGGGTTTTCCAACAGACTGCCAGGAAAGCAGCATGAGCGAACGCAGCATTCGACACGTAATACCGCCCCAGGAAACCAGTGACGGCGCCGGCGTGCGTTTGAAGCGCGCCGTCACCTGGAACACGCAGCCGGAGATCGATCCCTGGCTCATGATGGATCATTTCTCCTCGGATGATCCGGATGACTATATCGCCGGCTTTCCGGCTCACCCGCACCGGGGCTTCGAAACCGTCACCTATATCGTCGACGGGCACATGCAGCACGAGGATCACCTGGGCAACCGCGGGGATCTGCAAGCCGGCGGTGTCCAGTGGATGACTGCAGGTCGGGGCATCGAGCATTCGGAAATGCCCCAGCAAAAGGACGGTCTGCTGCGCGGTTTCCAGATCTGGCTGAACCTGCCGTCGAACGAGAAGATGAAACCAGCCGGCTACCGCGATATCACCGCGGACGAGATTCCGCGCATTGATCTCGCCAGCGGCGGTCAGGTGCGGCTCATTGCCGGCCAGCTGGAATTGAACGGGGAGCATCATGTCGGTCCGGGCGACAACGAGGCGACGAAACCGGTGATCGCCGACCTCCTGCTGCGTCCCGGTGAGAACACGACGCTGCCGTTGCCAACGGAGCACGCGGGCTTGTTCTATGTCTTCGAGGGCGAAGTGTCCGTGGGCGAGAAACCGGTACCAACCCACAACACCGCCTTGCTGGACACCGGCGAAACGCTGACCCTCAAGGCCGGGCGCAACGGTGGCCGTTTGGTCCTGCTCGCCGGACGTCCCCTGGGCGAATCCGTGGTCCAGTACGGCCCCTTCGTGATGAACACGCGCGAGGAAATCGAGCAGACGCTGCGGGATTACCGCAGCGGTGCCCTGACAGCCGGGTAAACCGCCCGGCCGAAAAGCGCCAGGGGCGGGAATCCGCGGAGCAGGAGCCAGGCGTTGCCTGCCCATTGATCGATATCAATGCAGGGTACAGGGTAGTAGCGGACACTGACTGAACCGTCAGCGGCCAGCGGAGGCGGCCCATGAAAATCGTGATCATCCAGGGACACCCGGACAACAGCGAGCGGCATTTCGGACATGCGCTTGCCGAAGCCTATGCCGAAGCGGCGCGGGCGAGCGGCCATGAGGTCTTGACCATCGAGGTGGCGGCACTGGATTTCCCCGTCCTGCGCAGCGCCGAGGACTGGAAGCACAAGGCCCCGGTCGAGGCCATCGCCGACAGTCAGCAACAGATCCACGAGGCCGCGCACATCGCCATTTTCTATCCGCTCTGGCTGGGCACCATGCCGGCACTGCTGAAGGCCTTCTTCGAGCAGGTGTTCCGGCCGGGTTACGCCATGCACATGGACTCGGAACTTGATCAGTGGACCCGGCTGCTGCGGGGCAAGACGGCGCGTCTGGTGGTGACCATGGGCATGCCCGGTTTCGCCTACCGGCTGTTGTACCGGGCGCACAGCCTGAAAAGCCTGGAGCGCAATATCCTCAAGTTCGTGGGTATCAAACCGGTGCACGCGAGCGTAATCGGCCTGGTGGAATCAACCGAAAAACACCGGGAGAAGGCGCTCAAGCGCATGCGGTACCTGGGCGCACGGGCGCGATAGACGCCCAGGCGTCGGCACGTCCATGCTCAGTCCGGAGCACTTCCATGCCCGGATGCTTGCTCGGGCTCTTCCAGGGTGCGCCACTGCCCACCACGGACGTAGCGGTACACCGGGGTGCCACCTTCGTCCAGCACGAGCAGATGAAGCCAGCCGTGATCGAATAGCGTTCGCACGTCCGCATGGCGGTCGAGGACATCGGCAATGGCTTCCCGGGGCGCTTCCACACAGACCGTCAGCCGCAAGGGTTCGTGCACCCGGCGTTCACCATCATGGACCGACTGCCAGGGCAACCCGGCACGCAGCAATCCGCCGTTGCCCTCCACCACGCCCAGACCGCCGGTAATGTTGTGCAGCAGCTTGTTGCCGGCGCCGAAGGTCTCCGGCGCCACAGTCGAACCGTAGTACTGCAGGCTGATCCAGCTGGCGACAATGACCGGCGCCGTAAGGATCTGTTCCAGCACGCTATAGCCCGCATCCTGACGCCAGTCATAGTCGTGCAGAAAGGCCCGGCCCTCGAGCGAGCCGCCAGCCGTGCGCGCCCGGGGGGCGGCTACCAGGGCCTTGCAACCGGCCAGGCCCCACTCGGGCCGGATCTCGGACCAGTTCCGGGCGCGCGCGTCGGGACGCGCCCCGGAGCCACCCCGGGGCAGGGTGCGCATGCGCTCGCCGCGCGCGGTCACACCCGCAGCGGCCAGCCAGTGCCGAGCCTGGTCCAGATCCGGCTGGCGCGCGCGCACGTCCGGATCGTCGTCATAAAGGTCGACCCGGTCCCGGGTGGTGTCATGGAAAGCCCCCACGAAGACCGTGTCCGCCGGAATCGCGATGCCCCGCTGGTTCAGCCTGGAGCGGACTTCCGCGTCATTGAGCAGACCCGCGAGCAGGCGGGCGTTCACCTCGCCGGAATAGCCGCCACAGGCCCCGCACTGCAGGGCACTGGCATAGGGATTGTTGACCACGCCCGCGCCGTGCCCGACGACAAGCACCACCGGCGCAAAGCCGTCGGTCAGGGACATGCCCCGCAGCACCTGTTCGGCCATGTCGGCGCGGCTCGACGCGTCCAGGGCCGGGTCCAGCTCGGGGGCGGGATCCCGGGGCGGTTCCGGCGGCTTGCCGGCCACACTGTCGCGCACCAGCTTGCCGATATAGACCGGACCCATGGCCTCGACGAAGGCGAAGGACGACACCGCCGCCAGCTTGAAGCGCCCCCAGGCGCGTTTCATGCGATCACGCAAACGCGTGCGCCGATCCGCTTCCGCCTGATCCCGGCCGCCGGCACGGCTGGCTACGGCCGGGTTCAGCAGCGCCGGTGCGCGCGCCTCGGCTACGTCCGAAGCGAAGCGCCGGTGTTGGGTCGCCACGCCGAAAAAACCCGCGAAACCCAGGGTCTGGATACGCGGCGCCACGGCTTCCAGGGCGCGGCGGAAGACTTCGGAACGCACATCGATACAGAAGGCGGCCTGCATCGCCGGCCGCCGGCCCTCGGGATCCGGGGACGGCCCTTGCAGCTGCTGCTGGAGCCGGCGGTGTTCCGCGCGCTCGGCGGCCAGCTGCAGGGCCGCATCGATGCGGTCGTCGGCGTCCGGTTCCACCGGCGCCGCATGCGCGGCAACGGCCTCCCGCCACGCGCTGTCGATCCGCTCGCCGTACTGTTCAAACAGCGCTTCTTCCCAGACCAGCCGGATAGCGAGCAGATCCATGGCCGTGCGGTCCGTGCCGCCGGCCAGTTCCGCCTGCCAGAGCCGGTAGCGGGCATACTGGGCCCAGCCGCCGAGCGTCATCAGGAGGCGGTGGAAGGCCGTTTCCAGGGCCGCTTCCGGCAAGCCCAGTCGCTCCACGGCGCGCGCGATGGCGCGCTCGGCCGTGTCGGGCGCATCGGCGACATGGCGCGTGAAGCGCCGCAGCCCCTCGATCTCGGGGGTAAGGTCCTGGCTCGCCACCCAGCGCCAGGCCGTGTACGCACCCGTATCCTCGGGCGCCGCCCAGAGCGCCTGCCCCTGATCGAAATGGCCCGCGGCCCAGGCGCCGATGCGCTCGGCAATAAAACCGGGCCAGTCCATGCCGGATTGATCCCGCGCCAGCTCGGCCACGGTGGGCACCGCTACCGGCTCCGGAGCCGGACGGCCGGCGGCCGAGACCAGGTCCACCACGGCCTCCGGACCCGCGGGCTCCCCGCGCTCGGCCAGGGCCTCGGCCAGATCCGTGCGGGTGGTCGTCCCGGCGTCGAGGCGCTCGCGGTGCCAGCTCCGGGGCGGCGTGATGCGCGTTCCGGCCACCCGCCGCAGCCGGGCCTGGGCGTACTCCAGCGCTTCGCCCGCCTGACCCAAAAAGGGGTTTACCGCCACCGAGGCATGCAGGGGCCAGGCGGGCGGCAGGGCCCGGATGGCCGCTTCCAGGGCCTGCGCCACGCGCGCATCCAGGGCCAGCGTATCGTCGTTATTCGCGTTCATGCGCGGCTCCTGTCGAACGCTTGCCGGGCAGGGACCAGCCGCCCACCAGCCGGTCGAAAAAGGCGTTGGCATAAAGGCCGTTGGCCAGATGGACGCGCAGCGAGGCGGCGGCCGGGTGATTGGCCCAGAGCGGCAGCAACCACTGCAGCACCGCTACCCCGGCGAAGCCGATCACGATGAGCACCAGCAGGAACCATTCCAGCGGCCCCGGCGCGGGAGTCGGGGGCAGGGTCCCGGCCGTCAGTCTGGCGGCCCCGGTTTGCAGCCCGAAATAGGCCACGGCCGTTGCCACCGAATACAGCGCCATGCGCCGGGTAAGCGCCCGGGGCGCGGCGTCGGCGAAGCCCTGGGCCAGCAGATAGGCCACGCCCAGCACCAGAATGGCGCCCAGGACAATGGCCTGGGGCGATTTGTCCGCGAAACCGAACACCAGCCCCACCAGGGCATAGATCACCAGCGCCACCAGAAAAGACCGGCGCGCCGAGCGGCCACTGGGGACCGCCACCGGGCCGGGCCGGCGGATCCGGGCCACATCCTCGATGGCCGAGCCGGAGGCCAGGAAGGCGTGGGCCTTGTACAGCGAGTGCGCCACGATATGCAGCAACGCCAGCGGGAACAGCGCCAGTCCGCACTGCAGCATCATGAAGCCCATCTGGCCGATGGTGGACCAGGCCAGCGATGTCTTCACGGCCGGCTGCGTAATCATGACCAGACCCGCGAACAGGGCCGTGAAACCACCCACCATGGTCAGCGCGGCCAGGACCCCGGGCGCGAGCAGCATGACATCGGCGAAACGGATCAGGAGAAAACCGCCGGCGTTGACGATGCCCGCATGCAGCAGCGCGGACACCGGCGTGGGGGTTTCCATGACTTCGGTGAGCCAGCCATGGGTGGGGAACTGGGCGGATTTGAGCAGGCCCGCCAGGGCCAGCAGCCCCGCCGCCGTCACCACGGCGGCACCGCCCTCGCCCGCGGCGGCCCGCTCGGCGATCACGGCCATGTTGCCGGTGTCCCACGCCATCCCCAGCAGCACGAAGGCGCCGAGGAGCGCAGCGTCGCCGAGCCGCGCCGTGACCCATTTCTTGCGCGCGGCGCGCCGGGCGGCCGCCCGGTCCGGATAGAACAGCAGCAGCCGCTGGAGCGCGACACTGGTGCCGATCCAGGCCAGCGCGAACAGCACCAGATGAGCCGCCTGCACCAGCAGCAAAACCATCGCCAGGGTCAGGCAGAGCCAGCCGGTGAAGGCCCCCTGGCGCGCCTCGCCGTCCAGATAGACCCGGCTGTAGCGCAGCACCACCCAGCCGATAAAAGCCACCAGCAACAGCATGGGCAGGCTCACCCAGTCCAGGCGTACCAGTGCCAGCGGCCCGGCGGGCGTCACCAACTCAACCGTGGCGGCCCCGTACAGGATCCGCCACAGGGTGGCGGCGATGGCCACCCCGAAGGCCCCCAGCGCGGCCGCCTCCGCCCGGTACAGCACGGCGCCCGGGCGCCGTCCGGGGCGGCTGAAGGCATCCAGGGCGGCGAGCAGCACCAGTCCCGGGGCCAGCAAAACGAGCATTTCCAGTGACATGAAAGCACTCCGGCGCGTATCCAGCGCGTATCCTACAGCCCTTTTCCTATATGAAAAGTTGATTGTTTAGAAGTAATCGTTCGCTAAAATGAAACGATGCGGGAGCTCAACTACAACCACCTCTACTATTTCCGGGCCGTGGCCCATGAGGGCAGTCTGACGCGTAGCGCCCGCCGGCTCCACCTGTCCCAGTCCGCATTGTCGGTGCAGATCCGCAAGCTGGAAGAGCGCCTGGGTCACGCGCTCTTCGAGCGCCGGGGCCGGCGGCTCCATCTGACGGAAGCGGGCCGGATTGCGCTGGATCACGCCGACGCCATCTTCGCCTCGGGCGAGGATCTGGTGGCGACCCTGAATGAAACCGGGGTCAGCCGGCGCGTGCTGCGCGTGGGCGCACTGGCCACGCTGTCGCGGAATTTCCAGATCGGTTTTCTGCGTCCGGTGCTGGGCCGCGAGGATGTAGAGGTCATCCTGCGCTCCGGCGGTTCCGCCGAACTCTTCCAGGCCCTGGCGTCCCTGCAGCTGGACGTGGTGCTGGTGAATCAGGCACCGGCGCGGGACGCGCTGACGCCGTTCATTACCCACCGCGTGGCCCAGCAGCGGCTCAGCCTGGTGGGCAGTGCCGCCGAGGTGGCCGGCGATGCCGATCTGGCCACCCTGCTGGCGCGTCACCCCGTTATCGTGCCCACCCCGGAAAACAATGTCCGCATGGCCTTCGATGCCCTGGTGGACCGCCTGGGCGTGCGCCCACAGATCGCCGCCGAAGTGGACGACATGGCCATGATCCGCCTGCTTGCGCGCGAGGGTTCCGGGCTGGCGGTGGTGCCGCCCATTGTCATCAAGGATGAACTGGACGCCGGCCATCTGGTCGAGGCCGCTCAGTTGCCGGATCTGGCCGAGACCTTTTATGCGGTCACGGTAGAGCGGCGCTTCCCCAACCCCCTGGTCCACGAGCTTTTGAGCCGGGACGAGCAGGATTTTCTCTGAGACCCATCCTGTTGCACCCATGCGGGGGTACCCAACGGTACGTGAAGCGTTTAACCGGCGGGCACGGGGCGATCAATGCGTGCGGACAACAGCACGGCCCCGATCACCAGAGCTGCGCCCGCCCACTGCATGGGCCGAAGCACCTCGCCCAAGACCAGACCCGCGCCAATCATGGTGATAACCGGCTCGGCGTTGAAGACGATCGAAGCGCGCGCCGGACCGGCACGCCGGATGGCGGCAAACTGCAGCAGCACCGCCGAGACGTAGAACAGCCCCACGCCGGCGAGCCCCAACCAGGCGTGCGCGCCGGCGGGCCAGACCAGCCCGCCAATAAACGGCAGTGCCATACCGGCCGCGAGCACACAAATCAGATGCAGGTGAAAGCTGAATGCGAACATGTCCTGTTCGCTCACCAGGCGCTGACTGAGAATGAAGGTAGTGGTCGCCCCCAGCGCGGCAAGAAAGGCAAGCGCGCAGCCACGCGGATCCAGGCCGCCAACATCCGGCCCCAACGCCAGCACCAGACCGGCAAAGGCGAGCAGCGCCAGGCCCAGGGTGACGGCGCCGGGCCGCCCGCCGGCGACCAGGGGCGCCACCAGCGCGATCAGCACCGGAAAGGTGAAAAAGATCAACACCGCCAGACTGACGGGTATGAAGTAGAACGAGGCCATATAGGCCACGGTTACCAGGGTCCAGGCCAGGGCGACGGCCAGGGTTGCCGACCAGTCACGCCGCGGCAGCGCCCAGCGCCGGCGCAGCAGGCCCACGGCCCCGGTAGCCGCGGCCAGGCCGAAGAGCAGACGCGCCATCACCACCACGCCCGGCGAGGCACCACCGTCATAGGCCAGACCGGCGAGCGGGGCGACAATGCCGAACGACGTTGCCGAGCCCAGGGCCGCCAGACGCCCGTGCGCGATCCTGTCACGCTCCTGCGCCACATCCGCCTCCGCCAAACCGGTTCACCGCACAAGCGGCGACTCTAGCAGGGGCTCGAAGGCAGGTCGACGCGACCGTTACACCTTGATGTAGTCCTTGCCCTGGAGGGTTTTCAACTGCTGGACGAACTGGGTGGCAAATCCGGGGAACATGGTGGCATTGAAACCATCCTCGGTGAGGTACCAGCTGCTGCAGCCCGAGTTCCAGTTGGTCTTCGCCAGCCGTTTCTGCAGCCGTTCATTGTGCTTTTGCTGCACATGCGGGCGCACGTCCAGCATCTTCAGATCCTCCTGGAGGATCTTGTGCACGCCCTGCAAGGCATAGTCGAGCTGGGCTTCCATGTAGACCAGTGCCGAATTGTGCCCCGGGCCCGAGTTGGGCCCCAGGGTCATGAACAGATTCGGATAGCCGCTGATATTGGTGCCCTTGAACGCCCGGGCGCCGCCGCGCCATTCGGCATCCAGGTTGCGCCCGCCCCGGCCGTAAATCGGAATGGGCGCGCCCTGGTTGTTCACATGGAAGCCGGTGGCGAAGACAATGCAGTCGAACTGATGCTCAATCCCCTCGGCGGTGCGGATGCCCTGCTCGGAGATGCGGTCGATGGGATAGGTGATCAGCTTGCAGTTGGGCTGCTGCAGCGCAGGGTAGTAATCGCTGGTCATCAGCACGCGCTTGCAGCCAATGGTGAAATCCGGCGTCAGCTCGCGCCGCAACCAGGCATCCTTCACCTGGCGGTGCAAATGCGCTCGCGCCATGCGTTCCAGGAGTTTCGTCAGCGGCGTGTTCCAGACCACGCCCAGGGCCATGGCTTCGTGCACACCATAGAGCGCTTTGCGCATGGCGTCCTGGGCACCGGGGATCCGGCGAAACAGAGTCTTGTTCCATTCCGGCGTGGCCACATCCAGGCGCGGCAGAATCCAGGCCGGCGTGCGCTGGAAGACCTTGAGCTGATCCACTTCCTTCACCAGCTCCGGCACGATCTGCACAGCACTGGCGCCCGTGCCGATCACCGCCACCTTCTTGCCGCGAAAGTCATAGTCATGATCCCAGCGCGAACTATGGATCCTGTGGCCCTGGAAATCGTCGATGCCACTGATGTTCGGGTATTCCGGGTCGGCCAGGGGCCCGGAGGCGAGGAGGGTGGCACGGCCAACATGGGTGGCACCGTCATCGGTGTGCGCACGCCATACGCCCGCCTCCTCGTCAAAACGAAGCGAATCCACATTGGCATTGAACCGGATATGCCGACGCAAGTCATAGGCGTCCGCCAGATACCGGATATAGTCGAGAATCTCGCGGCTGCCGGAATAGCTGCGTGACCAGTCCGGGTTGGGCGCGAAGGAAAACGAATACAGATTCGAGGGCACATCACAGGCCGCGCCCGGATACTGGTTGTCGCGCCAGGTACCGCCCACCTCCGACGCGCGTTCGAGGATCACGAAATCCTCGATGCCCGCCTGCCGGAGTTTGATCGCCATGCCCAGGCCGGCAAAGCCGGCGCCGACAATGACCATGGCATGGGTGTGCTGCTCGTTGTGCGCTTGCTGTTTCCTCACCATCATTTCCTCGTACTCTGTAGGGTGCACCCAGAGGGCATAAACGCCCTGCGCACCTATACGCTTCGGGGAGGCGCCAAGGTGCGCACAGCGCACCCTACGCCTTGATCCAGGCAGGGACCGCTAATCGGTGGGTTTCCAGGTGACGTCGCCGACCCAGCCGGGCTTGTCGGGCAGGGCCCACGCGGGAATGCGGTCCGTGAGCTTCACCAGCAGATCCACGGGGGTGTGATAGAACTTCTGGTTCCGGTCCACCATCACCCGCATGTGCCGCGCCACGAACTGGAACATGGGATTGCGGCGGCCCTGCTCGGTGCGTCCGCCGATCTTTTCGAACTTCTTCATGGCGTGGTAGAGCTTTTCTTCCGGCAGGCCCACCTTCACCACATTGTCGCGCATCTTGTTGAGCAGGGGCGTGTACACGGCCAGGCCCAGCAGCACATGCGGCTGGAACATCCGCCCCATGAAACGAACCATGCCGACACTCGCCTGGTTGTGGCCCTGCATTTCCATCACGGAGAACCCCACGCCCAGATGCCGTGACTCGTCCTCGTTGATCTTGTCGAACGCCTCGTGACAGACCGGGTCGTCCACGGTTTCCAGCAGGAACTGGCAGAGCGCGCCGTCGAGCGCCACCTCCAATGCCGGAATCACCGTGCCCAGCACATTGTAGGGCAGCTCGTCGGCATGCTTTTCCATCCAGTCCACCACCAGACGGATATTGTTGTTGGGCTCGGGCACGTCGTCACCGTCCAGCATACCCCAGCGTTTCATCAGCGCCATTTCGGCGTTGGCGTGCCGCTGCTCCTCGGCATAGAAGTAGTGATACATCTGGCGCAGGGTGTCCGTGGGCGCATTTTTCGCCATGGCGGCAAAACCGCGCGCGCCCACATGCTCGATCCAGACCAGATCCACCATGAAATCACGCAGCTTCGGCCACTGCTCATCGGTAATGAGCTCCGCCCCGGGCGCGTCCCAGTCGATATCCTTCAACGCCCACTGCGAAGCTTTTACCTTGTCCAGCATCTGATCGAGATCAATGGTTGCCATGGCGTGCCTCCTCGTCAGGCGTTGTCGTTGTTCAGGCGACGGCCCAGCAGCCCCAGCCCCCGGGCATAGAGCGACGGCATCCAGCGCTTGGCGCGCCAGACCGTGCGGGCATCCAGCTGGGGCACCACATACAACTGATTGCGGTCCAGCGCATCCAGGGTCTGCTTGACCACCTTCTCCGGCGGCCAGCCGCGATCGATCAGCCGGTTCGCCAGCTGCGAGGCCTCGCCGCTGATGCGCCCGGATTTGGCGATATCGGTTTTCACCCAGGTGGGACAGAGCGCGGTGACATGGACCCGGGTGCCGCTCATCTCCGCGGCCAGGGTTTCGGTGAGCGCCAGCACACCCGCCTTGCTGACGCTGTAGGGGCCCATACCCGGCGCCGCGGCAAAACTGGCCGTGGAGCCCACATTGATGAGCCCGGCATGGTCCTGTTCGCGCAGTTCGGGCGCGAACACATGGCAGCCGTGGATCACGCCCCAGAGGTTCACATCGATGGTCCAGCGCCAGTCTTCCAGGGCGATCTCGCCCACGGGCGCGCCGCCGGCGCCCACGCCGGCGTTGTTGACCACCAGATTGATGCCCTCCGGGCACCATGCGCGCGCCTGCTCGGCCACGGCCTCCATGGCTTCCAGCGAGGTCACGTCCGTACGGACCGCCAGCGCCTCGCCCCCGGCGGCTTCGATCATGCCCGCCGTCTCGCGGGCCCTGGTTTCATCGATATCGGAACAGACGACCCGCCCGCCGCGTTCGGCGATCAGCAGGGCAAAGGCGCGACCGATGCCGCCGCCGGCCCCGGTGACCACGGCGCGGGCGTTGCGGGAAGGCTTGGGACCGAACATGGACTTCTCCGGCAGTATGTTTGCATTGACCCCGTCGGGCTCTACTGCCAAAGTAAACCGAACACTTGTTCGGATTCAATTCGGATATGACCCGGACCCGTACGCCCCGACAGAAACGCGCGAAACAGACGGTTTCGGATATCACCGAGGCCGGCTTCATCGTCGTCGCCCGCGAGGGTGTGGAAGGACTCACTACCCGCAAGGTCGCCGACATGGCGGGCGTGAGCGTGGGCACCCTCTACGAGTACTTCGCCCACAAGGACGAGATCCTGGAGGCCATTCAGGGCCAGTTCGCCGAGGACGTGGTGGCCATGATCCGGCCCCTGATCCCGGAGCTGGTTCGGAAACCGCCCCGGGATGTGGTGCTGCGGCTGCTGTTCGCGTTTCGCGACCTGCTGCAGCGCAATAACAGGCGCTACCTGCATACCGCCCGCGCGCTGGGCGCGAACTTCTCCGGCGCCCATCTGGAACCCGTCCGCAGGGTCCTGGGGGATCTGGCCATGCAGTACCTCACCCACAACCCGGAACTCGCCCGGCTGCCGGATATCCCCACCAAGGCCTACATCATGATCCACGGCGGCATCGCCACCATGGTGCAGCAGCTCAGCGAGGAGAATCCCACCGTCAGTTTCGAGCAGCTATCGGAGGGCCTGGCGGATATGGTGCGGTATATGATTGAGGGCGGCCTCGCCGAGGCCGAGTAGAAAGCCGAAAGATCCAAGTCGAAAGACGCAAGAAACCAGGTTCGGCGGAATCAAAAACCGGGTTTTGAGCTCAACCTTCGGAGAAACTGGATGAGCAAGAAGCGCAACAAGTCGAAGCAAACGGAACAGAAGGGACAGCAGGCAAAACAGAAGGGCCTGAAAAAGCGCTGGAACGGCGCTCATCTGACGGCAGCCTTTCTCATCGGCGCCATGTTCGGTTTCTTGCTCGGTTTCGAGCCCGCAGGCGAAGACGGCGCGAAAACCGACGCTTACGGCCGGTCGCCCAGCAACCCGCATTACGAGCATCAGCATCCGTGAAGCGGTCTCACGAGAGGCCGAGTAGCAGATAACTGGAACCGATCCCTGGTCCGCTTTTCTTGCGACTTTCTGCTTGCTACTTGCGACTTCTCTATTCCGTATCCTCAATACTCAACCCGCGAGTAGCAGAGTCGAGCTGACTGGGATCGGCGTCGGCGCCCAGCTTGATCATGAGACGCAGATCGTTGGGCGAGTCGGCGTGGGACATGGCGTCCTCGTAGGTGATCTCGCCCGCGGTGTAGAAGTCGTAGAGGTGCTGGTCGAAGGTCTGCATGCCCTGCTCGCGGGACTTTTTCATCAGCTCCTTGAGCAGATGCGCTTCGCCCTTGCGGATGTGGTCCTGCACCAGGGGCGTGTTGAGCAGTACCTCGATGGCGGCGCGCCGGCCTTTGCCATCCGGTGTCGGGATGAGCTGCTGCGCGATGATGGCCTTGAGGTTCAACGAAAGATCCATCCACAGCTGCTCGTGGCGGTCGGCCGGGAAGAAGTGAATGATGCGGTCGAGCGCCTGGTTGGCGTTGTTCGCGTGCAGCGTCGCCAGGCAGAGGTGGCCGGTTTCGGCGAAGGCCACGGCCTTGTCCATAATCTCGCGCGAGCGGATCTCGCCGATGAGAATCACGTCCGGGGCCTGACGCAGGGTGTTCTTGAGCGCGGTTTCAAAGGAATCGGTATCAATGCCCACCTCGCGCTGGGTGACAATGCAGGCCTGGTGCTGGTGGATGAATTCGATGGGGTCTTCGATGCAGATGATGTGACCGCGCGAGTTGCGGTTGCGGTGCCCGATCATGCTCGCCAGGGAGGTGGACTTGCCCGTGCCCGTGCCGCCCACGAAAATCGCCAGGCCGCGCTTGGTCATGGCGATATCCTTGAGAATGGGCGGCAGGCGCAGTTCGTCCATGCTGGGAATTTCGGTTTCGATACGCCGCAGGACCATGCCCACCAGGTTGCGCTGGTAGAAGGCGGACACACGGAAACGGCCGATACCGCGCGCGGAAATGGCAAAGTTCAGCTCGCGGGTTTCCATGAATTCCTTGCGCTGGTCCTCTGTCATGACGCCGAAGACGATATCCCGGGTCATGTCCGGGGTGAGCGCAGTCTTGGTTACGGGCAGGATCTTGCCGTGCACCTTCATGGACGGTGGTACACCGGCGGTGACGAACAAATCCGAGCCGCCTTTCTGCACCATCACCTTGAGCAGTTCTTCGAATTCCATGATTCTTCCCGTAGTACGCCGGGCATGAGTTCACCCGCGCGATTGCCTTGGATTTTTTATACCACAGTCGGGCCCGCCTTGCGGCCTTTCCGATTATACTTGTATAAGCACGCCAGAACCCCATCCGATTCTAGCCGCAATAAACTCCGGTTTTTCCGAAACCCCCCGGACCTCTGGGTTAGGGAGCCGGTGGGTTTGCCATGTCATTTTTCGTCCGGGTCAAGGCGCGCCGACGCCGCCGTACTGCCTGTACGGGTAGGAGGCGCAACGCCGAGCCGGGCGAAAAAGGGCATGGCCCAAAGGGTAAGGCCAAAACCTGTATTTTTCCGTTCCCTTTTTGAAGCCACGACCCGAATCCGGTCAGGACACCAACCGGTAATCCTGTCCGGTTTTGGCCGCAACAAACCCGCGGGACTCCCT
>CAJXLA010000039.1 GCA_913055795.1 uncultured Alcanivorax sp.
GCGCTCTTGCTGAGTAGTTACCTGACGGAAGATGTTCAGGAACTTGACGGTGGCCATTTCCATGCTGTCCGAAAGTTTGCTGGTCATGGCGTTGATGAACGCATAAAGCAGCAACAGCGGAATGGCTGACATCAGCCCGAAAGCCGTGGTGTTCATGGCAACCGAGATAGACGCGGACAACAGGTCAGCCTTTTCCGCCGGATCTGCGCTGGCTACCGCGGTAAAAGCCTGAATCAGACCGAGAATGGTGCCCAGCAGGCCGAGCAGGGTGGCGATGTTTGCCAGAGTGCCGATATAGGTTGTTCGGGCCTCGAGTCGGGGTGTGATCTCCATGAGCCCCTCCTCCATGGCCAGTTCAATATCTTCATTTCGCCTGGCTGTACGCGAACGCTCCAGGCCATAGGTGATGATCTTGGCGATCCCGGTGTTACTGTTCTTGGCGGTTTCCAGTGCCTGGCGGAACTGGCCTTTGGAAATATAAGGGTAGACAGCGTTCCAGATCTTCTTGTTTTTTGCCTTGGTGATCTGGAGGTAGATAATCCGCTCAAGCGAGATCGCGAGTCCCACTGCCAACACGACCATGATCGGATACATGAAAGGGCCGCCGTCCTGAATAAAGCTGACGGCCGTGGTAATGAAGCCCGGATCTGTGGCGGTTTGCCCCGAATTTTCGAGGGAAACGGTATTCGGCATGATTGTCTCCTGATGCTATCCGTTTTTGTTCGCGAATGTAGATGGTATCAATAGCCGGCGAAGCGCCATTGGAACTTTGTAGCAGAAAACGCCCACTCATGCATTTCCAGTGCACGCATTCGGCCCTTGTTGCCAGCAGGGGGGCGAAACCCCCTTTGCGTGTTCAGGCTGGTGCGCAGTCGCGGCGCGATCTTCAAGGCGTTTTTCTACACGCCGAACAATGGCAACGATGAGCCCGGACCAGCCTGAAAGCCCAGCAGGGCGGGCCGTAAAGGGCACATGGGCCGCCCTGTGTCGCTCGAACAGGGACTCACCCTGTCTGTCGCAACAGGCGCACCAGCTGCACGCTTGACGCCGCGGTGAGTGTGCAACGCCTTTTCCAACAGCCTGCTACTCAAGAAAAAGGTCGTCTTCCGTTCCGCCACCCCCTGTGCCGTCCTGGTCCAGCATGCGGTAATATTCCACTTCCCGCATGAGCACATCCCGATCAAGCGGCTGCAGAACCCGGTCACGCAAAAACGACGTCGGAGTCCGCTTTTCCACGTCCACCGCTTTGTCTTTCCACGGCACAATATTCATTACAGACGGTGCTTCCTGGGTGCCGATAACGGTGGTATCGACGCGCGGCCCCTGCTGTGTCCCGCCTGACTCCTGCTGAGCATGGCCCAGCACAGGCAGTATAAGCAGCACCATTGTGAAGGTACGCATTATCCTGCCTCCTCTTGTTGTGGTTGTTTCGATTCGGAGTTTTGTGACGCATTCTGTTGTTCGCCGGACTGACCTTGATCCGGTTCCGTGTCGGGGATCCGGCGTTTGAGGTCAGTGATCCAGTTGGCGACGTTCTGGTCGGGTTCTTTTTGCAATTGCTGATAGCGCTGGAAGTGGTCTAGCGCGAGTTCCAGATTCTGCAAATAGAGTTCGGCAAGCACCCCCAGGTTAAAATGGGCGCGTGCATATTTGGGGTCCAGCTCAAGCGCCTTGCGATAATGGTCTCGCGCCTTTTCGAACTTGCCTTGTTCGCGCAGGGCGACGCCGAGGTTGTTGTGGGCGTACGGGTTGCGGTCATTGATGTCCAGCGCCTGCTGAAAAGCCTTTTCAGCGTCCCCGTATTGTTCGAGTTTCAGGTAGGCAATGCCCTGATTGACGACCGGTCCGGATAGTTTCGGGTAGCGCGAGGATAGCGACTGCAGCATGACGATCGCTTTCTTGTACTCTTCTTCGCGCATGGTTTTCATCGCCCGCACAAATTCGGGCAGGGCTTCTTTGGCCACGGATTCCAGTTCGTCCGAATGAGGCACGGGCGGAACATGTTCCGCATCACTGGCTTGCGCTTCGCCGCCCTGGCGCTGTTCCGCGTACTTGGACTCCTTGCCCTCGGGTTCAGCGATTTCGGGCTTGGTGGCACATCCCGTGACAACGAGCATGCAGCCGCCGAGCAGCAAGCCAAGGCCCTGACATACGCGGTCAGTAGATGATATCGACATAGTCTTCTACCTGCTCATTTTTGGCATAACGCCCCGGCAGAAGCTTGCTGAGTGCTTGAAAGCTCTGCTTGACCCACTTGTTGTAGATGTCTTCGGTGACCAGATCGGTGTTGCTGATCAGCACGTCGATGGCCTGGTCCTCGTAGGGCAGGGCTTTCTCCTCGAGGAGCAGGTCATATTGCTGTTTTTCGAGATCGCTGAGCCCGTCCGGGCGCTCACTTTCCAGCATGTCTTTCGCGAGCGTACGGTACAGTTCGCCGATCTTGTGGTTCGCGGCCGTCGTGTATTCGGAAACCCCGACGTTTCTGACTGCCCGGTATTGTTCGAGCGCGTCTTTCATGGCCGTAGTCTTGCGGTTGAGGCTTTCTTCCAGGGGCAAGGTTAGTTTGATGCTGTTGAATTCCTTGTATCGGGGCTCGGCCAGGTTGAACGCCGCCTGGGCGGCCAGATACGCCACCCGGTCACTGGCTTCACTGCCGGCCTGCTCATAAGTGGTGACCAGTTCGCGCTGCCATTTGCGCTTGTTCTGTTCTTCGTCCAGCTCGCCGTAAAGCTGGACGAGCTTGTATTGTGCCTCGGATCGAAAATCCCAGGGTTGGCGATATTCTTTTACATAAGAACGATACAACTCAATCGAGCCGCGTGGATCGTTGGCGCGTTCCTGCATCTCGGCGGCACGCCAATGCGCCTGACGCGCCAGCTCCCGGTCTTGTTCGCCGTAGCGCTCCGCAATGACGAGAAGTTCGTCCGCGGCGGCGCTGTAGTTGCCCGTTTCCTCGTAGGCAACCGCGAGCTTGTCGGGCACGGTCTCCATGAGCTCATCTTCCGGGTAGCGTTGACGGAAGCTCTCCAGAATCGGGATCGCCTTTTGGTATTCGTCCTGTTTGAGATAGAGGGTGGCGGCATCGAAATCCGCGTTCTTGCGCACTTTGGCATCGGGATAGACCCGGCCCACCCGGGCGTAAGCGCCGGCGGCTCGGTCCAGCTCACCCTGTTGTTCCCAGGTTTCACCCTGTTTGTAGACGCTGGTAGCGAGTTGTTCGAGCGCCGTCTGGCGCTTTTCGCCGGTCACGGAGGGGTATTCGAGCAGCTTGTCGTAGGCGAATTCGGCCACTTTGTACCGGCCCTGGTCGAACTCGCCATTGGCAATGGTGCGCCAGCCATAGACCAGGTATTGCTCGGCCGGCGGCGGTTCGCGGTTGACCAGCATGCCGGCCGTTTCGATCGCGTCGCCGACGTTTTCGTTGGCCAGCTGTTGTTCCGCCGTATTGCGCAGGACATCCGGTACCTTGTCGTGGGAGGGGAAGTCCGAGGCGAATTTTAGTCCGCTGTTGATGCGCGCCTGGCGAACTTCTTCCTTGCGCTTTTGTTCGTCTTCCGTTTCTTCGGGCATCTGGTCCAGCCGGGCCTGGTATGCCACCAGAGCGAAATAGGCGGCTTCATCCGCATTGGCGTAATCCGAGTACTGGTAAGCCGTGCGTTCGAACTCTGTAATAGCCTCGTCATAGCGCTGGGCGGAGTACAGCGCTTCCGCGTAGAGGTGATTGATGCGGGCTTCCTCGTCCGACGGCGGCGGTGTTTGAAGATATTCGGAATACCAGCGCGCAGGCTTGTTGAATGCCTCGGGTTCGTCCGCATCCTGGGCCTCGGCATGGTAATGGTTCGCCAGGTCCAGCAGGTGGCCCTTCAGCAGGGGCGCATAGTCTTCACGGATATCCGGGTGTTGCTGCCAGTACTCACCGCTGATGCCGTAGTGCTTCGCGAATTTCTCCTTGGCGGGGAGAACCAGTGACGGAAAACCGCCTTCTTCGTAGGCCTGGATCTGCAGGCTGGAGAACCTGGGCGCCTTGGGGCTGTCCGGATACACTTGAACAAAGGTGTTATAGGCGTCGGCGGCGTCCTGAAAGCGGTCCTGTTCAACGTAGACATCGCCGAGCGCGCGATAGATCCGCGATTCATAGTCCTTGTGCCCGCGTTGGGCGAACCATTCCCGCAACGTCTCGGCGCCATTGAGGTTGGTCAAGGCCAGGCTGATGGAGCGCTCGGTATCCTCCATCAGCTTGTATTCCATGCTTTTTTCGTTCTCCAGAATCTCGCTTCCATGGAGATTGTCGACAAGCCCGAAGAAGCGCTCCAGCGCTTTTTCGTAAGTGCCCAGCTTGTAGTGGCTCCACCCCAGTTTGTAGAGCCCCTGTTTGTAGAAATCCGTCTCCGGACCGGCTTCAACAACCTCCTGATAGGCATTACGAGCATAGTCAAACTGGTTGTCGGAAAAGAGCAGCTCGCCGCGGCGGAACTGTGCCTCCACATAGTATTTGCTTTCGGGATACTCCTCGACCAGGTTGTCCAGGGCCGCCCGTGATTTTTGCAGATTGCCATTCATGTCATGGGCCTTGGCCAGCAGATAATAGGCTTCGGCCCGCTCCGCCGGATCCTCGGTACTGTCCAGCAGCGTCTGGTAGAGCAGGATGGCGGTATCGTAATCCGTGTCGAGGTCGGCGTTGTCCAGGCTGGCCGCGACATTGCCCGCCATATCGAGCAGAGCGTACTTCTTCTCCCGGTCTTTACTTCGCTGCGCTTCCTGCATGAAATTTTCATACAGCATCTTGTCGATGTCCTGATCCAGCTCGCGATCCGTGGCAATTTGTGGTGTTTCTTCCGCGGGCTGATCGATCTTTTTCGTGCCGATTTTTTCCTCGGCGGATTCCATGGCCAGGTCGGCCATGCGGCGCAGTGACCGAGAGCGTTTGTCCGGGTCCTGGAACAGCTTGACGGCGCGGCGGTAACTTTCCAGCGCCATTTGCGCGGATACATCCTCCAGCGATTGTTCCTCGACCGTTACTTCGGTGTTTTCCAGATCGCCCAGGGTCGTGCCGCTATAGCGCGCCTCGGCCGCGGCCATGTCGTTATCCTGCTGGGGGTTGCTGGCACACCCGTGAATGACAAGCACGAGGCTGGCCAGTCCAGTCAACCGGATCGGGCGCATCACTGTGTTTCGGCCTCCTCGTCCGTGTTTGTGGTTTCACCGGACCTTTGTTGCCGGTCGTCGCTAACCGATTCGTCCTGTACGCGGGCAATGGCCAAGCGGGCCTGTCCCAGGCTGTCGGCCAAACGCTGGCGCCGTTCAGCCAGCACTTCGAGGGCATCGTTTTTCAATACCTGTTTGACGTCGTCAATCAGGGCGTTCACTTCATCCTGTAACGATCCCAGGCGGCGGTATTTGTCCGAGAAGCTCTCATCCAGATCACCGCGTACACGGCGTGTTGCATCGCGCACCAATTGCTCGACGGATTGGGTCCGCACACCGGCGAGCGCGGTTTTCTCCACCAGATTTCCCGCGTGTCGCTGTTGCTGTTGCCGCTGTTGTTCCGCGTCCCGTGCAATATCCCATAGCAAGAGTCCGCGCACCCGACGCAAGCGTTCGGCCTGGCGGCCTGAGGCGTTGTCGAGTTTCTTTTCCAGTTTCTGGACTCGTTGCCACATGATCAGTTCTTCGTAACCGGCGACGTCCTCCGGACGCTCCATGCTGGGCCGGGCGGGGATGTCGCTGACGAGTTTGTGGGCTCGTGTTTCGAGTTTGCGTTGTTGCTGGCGCGCCGTCACCAGCTGTTTGCGCACCGGATCCATTGCGGCCGAGAGCTCACTTTTCTGCCTCGCCAGGGTCTCGCCCATGGCCGGCAGGGCGCGCTCCCATTGCCCCAGAAGCATGCGCAGGCGGTCGAGCTGTACGTACTGGCGGAACATGCGCGCGAATTCATGGGAGGCGAAAAGCTTGTACAGGTACGTCATCTGGGGCCCGCTTTTGGCCGTATAATCATCCAGGTCCGACATGGGATCGGGCACGGCACGCTCGGGCGGTGTCTCCGGCTTGAGCTTTTCCAGCCACTCGATCTCGTTGATCTGGCGGATGGCTGTTTCCACATTCCGTAGTTCCTGGCGATAGGTATCAGCGGCGTGTTGATAACCCGCCAGGGACTGAGGCTTGGCCCCCAGGTCTTCATAGGCCCGGGGCGCCAGCATCAAGGCCTCCTGAACCGCCTTGTGGCCCGGGTCGCGCTGCACCAGTTCCAGCCAGAGTGGCAGTGCCTTTTTGGGGTTGCCCCGATCATAGTTGACCATGCCCAGCGCCAGCAGCGCCTCGTTGGAGAATGGACCGTCGGCGCGGACATTTTGTAGCGCACCGCGCGCGGTAGCGAAGTTCTCCCTGCGCAGCGCCGTCAACCCGATGGCCAGGGCCGCACGGTCCTTGAGCGCATTCGTTTCCGTGTCGCCCTTGGCCAGGTCCATCACGGTGCGAAGCAGCTCTATACCCTTGCTGTGCTGCCCGGAGCGGATCATGGCCACGCCCATGTTGTAGTTCGCGTAGGCACCCTGGCGGGTGTCATCGGGAATGTCGTAGAGATATTCCAGTGCGCGGGCGAAATCTTTCCGGCCCATGTAGAGGTTGGCCAGCATCAGCGAGCGCCGCGATTCGAGCTGTTGAGGCAGCCCCTCTACATTGTCGCTTTCCAGTACCTCGATGGCCTTGTCGCGCGCACCTTCCTCGTAGTGTAGTACGCCTTTCTGGAACCAGGTCTCCGCCCGGGTCTGACGCAGCAGCTCCTTTTCGAGGAGCTTGTCGAACAGGGCCTCGGCCTTGCCCGGCAGTCCCAGGGTCAGATACAGCTCGCCCATGAGCAGCTCGGCATAATCGGTATCCCCCTGACCGAAAAGGCCTTGCTTGCGATTGACGAGCAGGCGCGTAAGCGCGTTGAACTTGCGTCCGGAATAATAATCGTACATGGCCTCGCCGAAGGCGAGGTAGCGCTGTTCCTCCCGCCCCAGGGGGTTGGCGCTGCCCTGATCAGGCGTGTCGAATTGCACGAGCTTGTCACTGTCCTGGCCCATGACGGGGGCGGAGCAGGGCAATAACAATGCCAGCGTCAGCCCACGGAGGTGACGGCTGAATGCGCTACCGCGAGACTCCCGGGCCATCATTATTCATCCCATTCGCGAAAATCGAAGCGGTGCTTTTGGCCATCGAGATCATCCAGTACTCGCAGTTCGATTCGCTTTTTGGCAGGCCCTTTCGTGAATTCGTATTGAGTGCTCTTGCGGAAATCCTTGCCGTCCGGGCTATAGCCGGTAATCGTGGCTTCCAGGGTATGACGCCCGCTTTCGATGTTGCCGTTGTACAGGCGCTGAATGCCACCCTGGGACAGGGCCTGGAATTCCTGCTCGGAATAGAAGTGGTAGCCGATGTGATTGCCGTCCAGGGTCAGGTTGATATCCACCAACCGTATCGGGCTGCCCGCGTCGATGGACAGGTAGAAACTGGCCTCGGAACTGGCATACATCAGCTCGTCTTCCAGCAGGCTCAGATCGCGGTTGAGGTTCAGAACACCTTCCTTGATGGACTGAATGCGCCCGGAGAGCCCCTCATCCTGAGCCATGGATGCCTGGGTTAAACACAGGATGACGGCCGCCATCAAGGATCCAATACGCTTTTTCATGCTCGGGCCTGGTTGATGTTGTTGTTATTGGTCCGGCCGGGGCCGGAGTGCCGATGTGCCTATTTGTAATGAGAAGAAAGGGTTAAATCAAGTAAACCCCACATTTTCCGACTCCGTGCGGTGTCGTCGTGCTCGCGGCGAGCATGACCCCGGATAGCTGTTAGAATCCGCTTCCATGAGCCTGCAACCCGACACCCCCTTGCTGGAAGAGCTGGCCGGTTTCATGCCGGAAGCCACTACACCCCGCCCGGTTCCTGCCTCCGGCGGTAGTATAGCGTCCGCCTGGCGTCTTCGACAGGGCGCCCATGAGGCCTTCCTCAAATTGATGAGCCCGGGAACCGGTGTCCTGGAGGCGGAAGCGGCCGGGCTGGCGGAGCTGGGAGATGCCGACGCGGTGCGCGTGCCCGCGGTGCTCGCCGCCGGCGCGGATGCCGGCCGGGACTGGCTCCTGCTGGAGTACCTGCCCCTGGAAGCCCCGTCTCCCGGGGCCTGGACGGAGTTGGGCCGGGCCCTCGCGGCCCAGCATGGCGTGACCGCGGACGCGCACGGCTGGTACCGGGACAATTTCATCGGCGCCACGCCGCAGCCCAATCCGCGCGAGACGGACTGGCGCGTGTTCTACCGGGACGCGCGTCTCGGGCATCAGCTGCGTCTGGCCCGCGAGCGCGGGCTGGACGGGGCCACGGCCCGGCGGGTAGAGGCTGTGATGACGGCGCTGGACAAGCTCGTACCTGATTCACCCCAACCGTCACTGCTCCACGGCGATCTCTGGTCGGGCAATATCGCCGCTGCGGGGGATACGCCGGTGATCTATGATCCGGCCGTCTATTACGGCGACGCCGACGCGGATCTGGCCATGATGGAGCTCTTCGGTGCTCCGCCTCCGGAGTTCTGGGCGTCCTATGAACAGCATCGCCCGCTGGCCCCGGGCTATGAACTGCGGCGCGATCTGTACAATCTTTATCATCTGTTAAACCACTACAACCTCTTCGGCGGCGGTTTCTCGGGCCAGGCCCGGCGCATATGCGATTACCTGCTGGCGGAGATCGGCGCATGAGCCTGCGCATCCGGGCGGACGAGAACATGCCCGGGCTGGAGCCTTTTGCCCGCCACGGTGAACTGGAGACCGCGCCGGGCCGGGCCATTACCCGGGCCGGCCTGGACGGTACGGATGTGTTGCTGGTGCGCTCGGTGACCCGCGTGGACGCGGATCTCCTGGCCGGTATCGGGGTGCGTTTCGTGGGGTCGGCCACCATCGGCACCGACCATGTGGATCGGGACTGGTTGGCGGAGCAGGGCATCGCCTTCGCCCATGCGCCCGGATGCAATGCCATGGCCGTAGCCGAATATGACCTTCAGGCCGTGCTGGACTGGCTGCGCGAAAATGGACGCGAACCCGCCGATGTCACCGTTGCCGTGATCGGCTGTGGTCACACGGGGTCCCGGGCAGCGGAGCTGTTCCGGGCGGCAGGCATGGCCCTGTGGATCTGTGATCCGCCCCGGCAGCGCGCGCGTGAAAGCCTGCCCGGAGTCCGGGTGACGCTGGATCAGGCGTTGGAGGCTGATGTCATTACCTTCCATGTCCCCTTGAGCCGGCAAGGGCCGGACACGACCTTCCATATGCTGGATGAGACCCGTCTCCAGCATCTGCACGCGGGACAGCTCCTTTTGAACACCAGCCGGGGCGCGGTCATCGATAATGCCGCGCTCGCGCGGCGCCTGGACACGGGTGGACCGGCTACGGTGCTGGATGTCTGGGAAAACGAGCCCAGGGTTGATCCGGCCTTGTTCCGGCGCTGCCGGCTGGGGACACCCCATGTGGCCGGTTACAGCCGGGAGGGTAAGCTGCGGGGCACGGCCCGGCTGTATCAAGCCTTTTGTGAATGGAAGGGCCTGTCCGATGATCAGGACCCGGTGCGGTCGCCGGAGGCTGACATCCGGCAATCCGTTGAAACGGTCGAGGATGTGCTGGCCCTGTTACGCAGCCGTTATGATCTCCGTGGCGACCACCAGGCTCTGCGGGCGGCTCTGAATCAGCCCACGGCCTTCGATGAGCTACGCAAGCACTACCCGGTACGCCATGAATGTGCCGGGCTGCGGGTGCGCGGTCGGGTGAAGCAAGCCTGGCGCCCCTTGCTGAGCGCGCTGGGCGTAATTCAGGCGTTCTGACGCAGGCCGGCCCAGGGCGAGGGGCAGCTGTGCTCCAGCACCTGGCACGCGCGCTGGATCATGGCCTCGGTAATAGGGATCTCGCGGCCCTGATCGTCAATGACGGCACCGTGATAACCGGGTTGGGCATCGCGTTCAGGCCGGGATGGGTTCGATTCGTTCATGACTGCGTCCATAATGACCACCTTCCGGTATTGTGTGCGCGGGCGAGCGGCCCCACAACGCCACTATTGTTTCGGAGTATGACGACTTCATGACCAAGCGAAGATTGAAACTGGGCCTGTTGGTCAACCCGCTGGCCGGACTGGGCGGCTCGGTGGCGCTCAAGGGCAGTGATGGCGCGGCCGCGGCCGAGGCGCTGGCGCGTGGCGCGCAACCGCGGGCCTCGGAAAAGGCCGCCCGGGCGTTGCGTTATCTGGCGGCAGAGTTTACGCCGGAGTTGCTGTGCTGGGGCGGCGAAATGGGCGAGGCGGCCGTCGCCGAAGCGGGCCTGCAGGCTCGAGTGGTGGGGCATCCGGGCGAGCAGAGCTCCCCCACGGATACCGCCGAGGCCGCCCGTGCGCTGGCCGAGTCGGGCGTGGACTTGCTGCTGTTCGCCGGGGGCGACGGCACCGCCCGGGATATTTGCGCGGCCGTGGGGCACCAGTTGCCGGTGCTGGGCATTCCCGCCGGCTGCAAGATGCATTCCGGCGTCTATGCCGTGAATCCCGAGGCGGCCGGGCGCCTGCTGGCCCGGCTTGGCCGGGGCGAGCTGGTCAACCTGGATGAAGCCGAGGTGCGCGATATCGATGAAGACGCCTTTCGCCAGGGCCGGGTGGTGGCACGCACCTACGGCACTCTGCGCGTGCCGGCGGAAAGTCAGCAGCTACTCCAGCAGGTGAAAAGCGGCGGTGGCGGTAGCGAGGAACTCGCCCGCACGGATCTCGCCGCCCGGATCGCGGAGGAGCTGGAAGACGATACCTGGTATCTCATGGGCTCGGGCTCCACCGTAGAGGCTGTCATGGAGGAGCTGGGCCTGGCCAATACGCTGCTGGGCGTGGATCTGGTGCGCAACGAAACCGTGGTGGCCGCCGATGTGGGCGCGGATCAGATCCTCGCGCATCTGGCCGACGGTGCTCCGGCGCGGGCCGTGATCACCTTTATCGGCGGCCAGGGCCATCTGTTCGGGCGCGGCAACCAGCAATTCTCGCCCGAGGTGATCCGGCGCGTCGGACGGGACCATATGCAGGTGGTGGCCACGCGCGGCAAGCTGCGGGCCCTGGAAGGCCGCCCCCTGCTGGTGGATACCGGTGATCCGGCGCTGGATCTGGAGCTGTGCGGGCTGATCCCCGTGCTCACGGGGTACGAGGATCAGGTGCTCTATCCGGTGGACAACGGCCGGGGCGAGGGCGGCTCGGAGGCGGACGCTCAGGCGTGAGTGCTGCGCTCCAGCGCCTGGATGCGCTCATCCAGCGGCGGATGGGTGGCGAACATCGCCTTGAAACCGCCGCGCTTGCCCTTGTTGATACCGAAGGTGCTCAGCGATTCCGGCATTTCGTCCGGCAGCTCGGTTTCCGCCTTGAGCCGGCGCAGGGCATTGATCATGCTGCGCCGGTCGGCCAGGCGCGCGCCCGCGTCGTCGGCGCGGAATTCGCGAAAGCGCGAGAACCAGGCGACGATGGCCATGGCCAGAATGCCCAGCACGATATCCATGACGATGGAGGTAATGAAATAGCCCGGTCCCAGGCCGCGCTCGTTCTTGAAGATGACCTTGTCCACGAAGAAGCCGATCAGCCGGGAGATAAATATCACGAAGGTGTTCACCACGCCCTGAATCAGCGACAGGGTAATCATGTCGCCATTGGCGACATGGCCCACTTCGTGCGCCAGTACCGCCCGCGCCTCGTCCGCGCTGAAGCGCTCCAGCAGGCCCCGCGAGACCGCCACCAGCGCCTTGTTCTTGTTCCAGCCGGTGGCGAAGGCGTTGGACTGGCTGCTGGGGAAAACGCCCACATCCGGCATGCCCACACCCGCGCGGTGGGCCAGCTCGCGCACCGTGTCCAGCAGCCAGCGCTCGGCGTCAGTGGACGGCTGCTCGATCACCTGCACCTTGGCGGCGAACTTCGCCATGGGCTTGGAGATCAGCAGCGAGATCAGCGAACCGCCCATGCCGAATACCGCCGCGAGCATCAGCAGCCCCTGGATGTTCAGCTGGGTGCCGGTTTCGTCCAGAATGCCGCTGAAGCCCAGCAAATTCAGGACAATACCGCCCACCACCAGAATGGCGAGGTTGGTGAGCAGGAAAAGGCCAATGCGCATCATGGCGGGACGTCTCCGTATCGGCGATTCGGTGGTAGTCATGGGGGCAGCGGGTTTGATTTCAGGCGGGTGCGCGCGGATACTCCCGCGGCCTGACGCAGCGCCTTTCGAGCCCGCATGTCCGTGCAGCTGATCCACCGCATTCTACCCTATCTGGCGGCGCCGCAGGATGACCGTCACCGGCTTTTTCACGGTCGCGGCCATATCGAACCGGGCCTGGAATGGCTGACCCTGGACCGGTATCCGCCCCTGGTTTTCGCCACCCTCTTTGCCGAGCCGCCGGCGGGATTTCTGGACGCGCTGTCGGCCGAGCTTCATGCCCGAACCCGGACACTGGCTATCGATTGTCTGCTTGTGCAGCACCGCTATCAATCCGGCACGCCGGTGGAAACGCTGTTCGGCGAGCCGCCCGCCCGACCGGTGGCGGAAGAGGCGGGGTTGAGGTACTGGCTGGATTTCCAGCGCGGGCAGAATATCGGCTTTTTCGGTGATATGGCTCCGGGCCGGGCCTGGCTGCGCGAACGCACCGCCGGCTGCAAGGTGCTGAATCTCTTCGCTTTTACCTGCAGCTTTTCCGTGGCCGCGCTGGCCGGCGGGGCCGAGTCCGTGGTTAATCTCGACAAGAGTGGTGCGGCGCTGGAGCTGGGCCGGGCGAATCACGAACTCAACGACCAGCAGCCGGACCGGGTGCGGTTCCTGCCCCACGAGGCTTTCCGCTGCTGGAAGAAACTGCACAGCCTGGGGCGCTATGACGTCATCGTGGTGGATCCACCCAGCCGCCAGAAGGGCAGTTTCGAGGCCCGACGGGATTATGCCCGGCTCATGCGCAAGTTGCATAAGCTGCTGAAACCCGAGGCCGAGGTGCTGGCCTGTCTCAACGACCCCTTTCTGGACGAGGCCTGGCTGTACGCCACCGTGGGGGATAACCTGGCCGGCAGCGAAAAGGTTGAGCGCTTGCCCCCGGCACCCGGCTTTGAAGAGCCGGGCGAGCCGGCCCTCAAGGCCATCCACTACCGCTATCGCCGGCCACCGGAACTGGATCGCTTGGGTTGATACGGTGTCACAGCGTCCAAGGTGCGCACGGCGCACCCTACGGCTGTCTCAACGACCCCTTTCTGGACGAGGCCTGGCTGGACGCCACCGTGGGGGACAACCTGGCCGGCAGCGGAAAGGTTGAGCGCCTGCCCCCGGCACCCGGTTTCGAGTCCAAAGTGCGCACGGCGCACCCTACTTGATCCGATTGATATCGGGGTGGCCGTGGGGGTCCGGTTTGTAGGGTGCGCTATGCGCACCATCCCCACGCCAGGGTGCGCTCGGCGCACCCGATCTGCTACTCCTCGGGTTCGAGTTGCAGAGCGGCCGAATTGATGCAGTAGCGCAGCCCCGTGGGCTCCGGCCCGTCCGGAAATACATGTCCCAGATGGGCGTCACAGCTCGCGCACAGCACCTCGGTGCGGGTCATGCCCAGGCTCTGGTCCGTGCGCTCGTCGACGGCGTTGTCGTCCCGGGGCTGGTAGAAGCTCGGCCAGCCGCTGCCGGAATCGAATTTGGTGTCCGAGCCGAACAGTGCTTCGCCGCAGCAGATGCAGCGGTAGAGGCCCGGCGTCTTGTCGTCATTGTAGGCGCCGGAAAAGGGCGGCTCGGTGGCGCCTTCGCGGGTGATCCGATAGGCCTCGGGCGAGAGTTGCTCGCGCCATTCGGCCTCGCTTTTGTCCACTTTGCTCATATTCGCCGCTCCCGGCTGCTTGTACACAGGTTCGGGGCCCATTGTAGAATCGCCGCTCACGCCAACGGAACCGACGGGGAATCTTTTTCATGAGCACCCACCACAGGCCCGAGATCAGCAAGTCCTGGAAACTCAAGGATGTCTGCTACGACATCCGCGGACCGGTGCTGCAAGAGGCCAACGAAATGGAGGAGGACGGTCAGCACATCATCAAGCTCAATATCGGCAATCCCGCGCCCTTCGGCTTCGAGGCGCCGGACGAGATCCTCTCGGATGTGATCTACAACCTCCCCGAGTCCACCGGCTACTGCAACTCCCGGGGCCTGTTCCCGGCACGCAAGGCGGTCATGCAGTACTACCAGACCAAGGGTTTCCCCGATGTGGATGTGGACGACATCTTTATCGGCAACGGGGTTTCCGAGCTGATCGTCATGGCCATGCAGGCGCTGCTCAACGACGGCGACGAGGTGTTGATCCCGGCGCCGGATTATCCGCTCTGGACGGCGGCGGTGAACCTTTCCGGCGGCAACCCGGTGCATTATCTCTGCGATGAGGCTCAGGACTGGCAGCCCGATCTCGACGATATTCGTTCGAAAATCACCGATCGCACCCGGGCGTTGGTGGTCATCAATCCCAACAACCCCACGGGCGCGCTCTACACCCCGGAAGTCCTGAAAGAGCTCGCGCAGATTGCGCGCGACAACGACCTGCTGCTGCTCGCCGACGAGATCTATGACAAGATCCTGTATGACGGTGCGCAGCACACCTCGATCGCCACTCTGGCCGAGGATCTGTTGTGCATCACCTTCAATGGTCTTTCCAAAAGCTATCGCGTGGCCGGGTTCCGCACCGGCTGGATGATGCTCAGCGGCGACAAGGACCGGGGCCGGGATTTCATCGAGGGCCTGGACATGCTCACCTCCATGCGTCTGTGCGCGAATGTGCCGGGCCAGCACGCCGTGCAGACCGCGCTGGGCGGCTACCAGAGCATCCAGGACCTGGTGCTGCCCACGGGCCGGCTGGGCCAGCAGCGCGATCTGGCCTGGGAGATGCTTAACGAAATTCCCGGGGTATCCTGCGTCAAGCCCAGATCGGCACTGTATCTGTTCCCGCGCCTGGACCCGGAGATGTATCCCATCGAGGACGACGAGGCGTTCGCACTGGACCTGTTGCGTCAGGAGAAGGTGCTGGTGGTCCAGGGCAGCGCCTTCAACTGGCCGGATACCCAGCATTTCCGCATCGTCTTTCTGCCCCAGATCGAGGACGTGCGGGAATCCATTGGCCGGATCGCCGACTATCTGGAGAAGATCCGGCGCTGAGACTTCGGACCCACGGGCCCGGGCCTCCCACCGGGCCGGGGTGCTACACTGCCGCGGGTAATAGCCACAGCAGACGAGAAGCGGGCCATGGCCGATCTGCACATTGACGACTTCTGCCACGACGTCCTGCGTACCCTGTTGCGCCTCTACAATGCCTTCCCGCGCGCGCAGTCGATCTTTGTCGAGGACATCTCGGGCCCGGACCAGCCGGACGAGGTGGGGTTGCATTCGCGCCGGCACATGGCCTGTCTGGGCGCCATGCTCTGGCTGGCCGAGGAAGGCTACATCCGCTACGGGGCCACCATCTACCAGGACGGCATCGATCAGGCCGTGCTCACGCACCCGACTTTCGTGCTGCTCACCGCGCCCAGTGATCTGCGCTTTGAGGAACCGGACGACCAGGTACCGGATACGGTGGCCCGGGGCCAGATCACCCTGGCCGAGCAGATGCGTGCGGCTCTGCGCTCGAAGTCCTCGGACCGTATTACCGCCATTGTCCGCTACTTTCTCTCCCGCAGTCCCCGGGCCGTGGACCCGTCGGAGTTCGACGGCCTGCTGGAAGCGCCGGAGGATGACTCCGAGCAGCAGCAGAGCGGATCCTGGGAGGATTATTTCCTCTGAATCACATTAGTGGAAATTGCGTGCACGCATCCGCAGGGTGGCCAGCGCGTCGGAGTAATCCCGGGCCGTGCCCAGCACCAGATGCACAATGCCCTCCGGGGAACGCTCCAGGGTGCCGCGCACTTCCAGCAGCTGACCGCCCAGCAGTACCGCGCGCAGTTGTTCCACCCGGTCCGGGTAGACCACCACATTGGTGTTGCCGGTTTCATCCTCCAGCGTCAGAAACAGAATGCCCGAGGCGGAGCCCGGCCGCTGCCGGTTGGTGACCAGTCCGGCCACCCGGGCGAAGCCGCCGTGGCGCACGCCGTGCAGCGCCCGGGCCGTGCGGCAGTGCCGGAAGGGCTCGCGGTGGCGGATCAGCGCCAGCGGATGCCGGCCCAGCGTCAGGCCCAGATTCCGGTAATCGGCCAGCAGGTTGTCCACTTCATTGGGCGCATCCAGCACCACGCCGTCGCGGAAAACCCCCGTGCCGGTTTTCCCCTTCAGCAGGGCGGGCGTGTCTTCCACCGCCTGGAGTTCCCACTGCGCCTGCCGCCGGTGGCCGGTGAGCCGTTGCAGGGCATTGGCGGCTGCCAGGGCCTCGCGTTCGCGGGCGTCGAGCGCGGCCCGTTCGCAGAGATCGCCCACGCTTGTGAAGGGCGCCTCTTCCCGCGCCCGGATCAGGCGCCGGGCGGCGTCGTCGTGGAAGTCCCGGATCTGGCGCAGGCCCAGCCGCAGGGCGGGTTGCACACCCAGTTCGTGGCGATAAGCGTCTTCCAGGCTGTGATCCCAGAGGCTGGCATCCACATCCACAGGCCGGATCTCGATGCCGTGCTTTTTCGCGTCCTGGATGATCTGGGAGGGCGTATAGAAACCCATGGGCAAACTGTTCAGCAGGCCGCAATAGAACGCCGCCGTGTGGTGGCGCTTGAGCCAGGCGGAGACATAGACCAGCAGGGCGAAGCTGGCGGCATGCGATTCCGGGAAGCCGTAGCCGCCGAAGCCCTTCATCTGTTCGAAAAGGCGTTCGGCATAGGCCGGGTCATAGCCGTGGGCGAGCATGCCGTTGATGACTTCGTCATGGAACTGCTGCAGCTCGCCGGACTTGCCCCAGCGTGCCATGGCCCGGCGCAGCGCGTCCGCCCGGCCGCCGGAAAAGCCCGCCGCCACCATGACCAGCTGAATCACCTGTTCCTGAAAAATGGGCACGCCCAGGGTGCGCCTGAGCACATTGCGGATGCGCTCGTCCGGATAGTCCACGGTTTCCAGCCCGTCCCGGCGGCGCAGATAGGGATGGACCATGTCCCCCTGGATGGGCCCGGGGCGCACAATGGCCACCTCGATGACCAGATCATAAAAACAGCGCGGGCGCAGGCGCGGCAGCATGTTCATCTGCGCCCGGGACTCCACCTGGAACACGCCCAGACTGTCGCCCCGGCTCAGCATTTCATAGGTGGCCTCGTCGTCCGGCGGCACCTCGGGCAGGGTCAGTGCCCGGTCCTGGTATTGCCCCGTCAGCGCGAACATCTTGCGGATGGCGGTGAGCATGCCCAGCGCCAGCACATCCACCTTCATCAGCCCCAGCGCTTCCAGATCGTCCTTGTCCCACTGGATCAGGGTGCGCTCGTCCATGGCCGCGTTCTCGATGGGCACCAGGCTGTGCACCGGATCCCGGCTGATCACGAAACCGCCCACATGCTGGGACAGGTGCCGGGGCAGGCCCACCAGTTCCATCACCAGATGACGGTAGAGCCGGGCCAGCCGGCTGTCGCCCAGCCCCGCCTCGCGGAAACGCTCTTCCAGTGCCCCGGGCTGGTCCCACCAGGCCAGGTTCTTCGCCAGGGCATCGATGCGATCGGCGTCCAGTCCCAGCGCCTTGCCCACGTCCCGTACCGCCGAGCGCGGCCGATAGCAGATCACCGTGGCCGCCAGGGCCGCGCGTTCGCGGCCGTACTTGCGGTACAGGTACTGCATGACCTCCTCGCGGCGTTCGTGCTCGAAATCCACATCGATATCCGGCGGCTCGTCGCGCTCGCGGGAGATGAAACGCTCGAACAGCAGATGGGTCTTGTTCGGATTCACCTCGGTAATGAACAGGCAGTAGCAGACCACGGAATTGGCCGCCGACCCGCGGCCCTGGCACAGAATGCCCTCCTGGCGCGCGAAGGCGACCAAGTCGTGGACGGTCAGGAAGTAGTGTTCGTATTCCTTTTCCGCGATCAGCGCCAGCTCCCGTTCCATCTGTTCCCGGATGGGCTCGGGCATGCCCGCCGGCCAGCGCCGGGCGGCGCCGTCTTCCACCAGCTGACGCAGATGCTGTGCCGGGCTTAGATGTTCGGGCACGGATTCGCGCGGGTATTGATAGCGCAGTTCGTCCAGCGAGAAGGTGCAGCGTTCGGCAATGGCCCGGGCCTCGGCCAGCAATGAATGGGGGTAGATGGTGCGCAATCGATGAATGGGACGCAGATGCCGTTCGGCATTGGGCAGACGCCGATGACCGAGGTTTTGAATACAGGTGCTGTGCCGCAGGGCCGTGAGCACATCCTGCAGTGACGGGCGGCTCGCTGCGTGCATGTGCACATCATTGGCCGCCACCAGCCGCAGCCCCTGTTCCCCGGCGAGCTGGTAGAGATAGTGATAGCGCCGGCCGTCATGATCGGCCTGGAGCAGCTCGCAGGCCAGCCAGAGCCGATCCGCGAAGCAGCCGCGCAACAGCGCGGCCTGGGCCCGGTCGGCTTCCGATGAGAAGGAGGGCAGCCACAGCAGCAGAGCGGAACGGATAATGCGCTCCAGATCCCGCCAGTAGAGTTGATAGTCGCCCTTGGCGGTGCGCCGGCGGCCCGTGGTGATCAGTGTACTCAGTTCGCTGTAGGCGTTCTTGTCCGGTGCCAGCAATACCAGCCGCAGCGGCGGCAGACCGCCGGCGAGCGTGATGGCCACCGTGCTGCCCACAATCAACCGGAGCTCGTGCTGCCGGGCCGCCTGATGGGCCCGTACCACGCCGGCAAGCGAACATTCATCGGTAATCGCCAGGGCCTGGTAGCCCAGTTCCGCGGCGCGCTCGACCAGCTCTTCCGGCTGACTGGCGCCGGTGAGAAAGGTAAAGGCCGTGGTGCAATGCAGTTCGGCGAACATGGCGGCCCCGGGATGAAAAGGAGCAAGGTGCTAGGAACGAGGAGCTAGGGATGGACTTCCATGGCGGCTTGGCTACTAGCTCCTCGAACCTCGCGCCTCGCACCTCGAAAAAGGTCCCGGTGAGCGGCCCCGTCCCTGGGGAGTGGAGATCTCAGGCTCGTTCGGGGAAGATCAGGGAAACGAGGCCTGGTGCCCACCGGGAGAGTCAGAATACTGTACAAAAGTACAGTCGTCAAGGAGCGAGGCGGAGGAACGAGAAAGAATGCGGGCTGAGTGCTTTTGTCATGGCGGTGTCGCCGGGGGCTGGCTACTCTGTCGGCATGAAGGATCTGAGCGATACAGCACCGGATGAGGGCAGTCTCGCGGCCACGCCGCTGATCGATGCCGACCACGAACGGGTGCGCGCCTTTGCCGAAGAGCAGGCGGGCTCGCTCGACAGCAACCGCGAGCGAGCCGTGGCGCTGTATTACGCCGTGCGCGACGGCATCCGCTACGATCCCTATGAACTGTCCGCGACCATCGAGGCCATGTGCGCCAGCGCGACTCTGGACAAGGGGCGGGCCTGGTGTGTCCCCAAGGCCATTCTGCTGGCGGCGGCCTGCCGCGCGCTGGCGATACCCGCCCGCGTGGGATTTGCCGATGTGCGCAATCACCTGTCCACCGAGCGCATGCGCCGGCACATGAACACCGATGTGTTCTTCTGGCACGGCTACACCGCCATCCGGTTGAACGGGCAATGGCTCAAGGCCACACCCGCGTTCAATATCGAATTGTGTGACAAGTTCCGCCTGAAACCGCTGGAGTTTGACGGCACCGAGGACTCGCTCTATCACAGCTTTGATCGGGAGGGGAACCGGCACATGGACTACCTCCATTACCGGGGCGAGTTCAACCAGGTACCGCTGGACGCCATCCTGGCCACCTTCGCCGAACACTATGATTTCGGGGATGTCGAGGGAGGCGATTTCGAGGCGGACGTGGAACGTGAAACCGGTGCCGGCCGCTGATCGACGTCTGCACTACTCCAGGGTTTCCTCGCGGTCCTGGTACAGCCGGCTGTGCTTGTAATAGTAGGTGCCGTAGCGCGTGAGCACGCCGATGGTGGCGGCTACGGGCACCGCGATGAGCATGCCCACGAAACCGAAGAGATAACCGAAGGCGAAGAGCGCGAACATCACCCAGACCGGGTGGAGCTTGACCCGGTCACCGATCAGCTTGGGCGTGAGGAAATTGCCTTCCAGGAACTGGCCCGCCGCAAAGACCCCCAGCACAATGGCGATGGGGGTGAACTCGGGCCAGAACTGGAATAGGGCCAGGACACCGGCGGCAGTGCCGCCGATGGTGGCGCCCAGATAGGGAATAAAGCTCACCAGCCCGGCGAGCACGCCCACCAGAACGCCGAATTGCAGTCCGGCCAGCGACAAGCCCACGGCGTAGAAGATGCCCAGCAGCAGACAGACCGTACCCTGACCCCGCACGAACCCGGCCAGGGTGTCGTCAATATCCCGGAAGATGCTGCGCACCAGCGGAGCATGCCGGCGTGGCAACAGATCATCGATGCGGGCCACCATCCGGTCCCAGTCGTGCAGCAGATAAACGGCGACAATGGGTGTAATGATCAGCAGGGACGCCAGGCCCAGCAGCGCCATGCCCTGATTGAAGATCTTGCCGATAATCTCCGCGGACGGCGCCGCCGCGGACTGTAGCGCCTTGCGCAGACTTTCCAGATCGAAAGAGGGCAGCGACTGAATGTGCTTGTCCGCGATCCGCTCCCAGCCGCTGCGCAGCAGTTCCAGGTATTCCGGCGTCTTGTTGATCAGTTCCATGCCCTGGGTCAACAACAACGGCACCACCATGACGGCCGCGAGCACGGCCGCCAGGGTAAAGAAGAGGATGATGGCGCCCACCGCCGCGGCGCGCGACAGCCCCCAGTCCTCCAGCCGATCCGCCACCGGGTCGAGGAAATAGGCAATCGCCATGCCGGCCACGAAGGGCAGCAGTATGCCCTGCAGCAGCCAGAGGGCGAACACCAGCAGGGCGGCGCCGATCAACCAGAAACGGGCTTCGCGGTTCATGTCCATGGCGACCTATGGTGC
>CAJXLA010000040.1 GCA_913055795.1 uncultured Alcanivorax sp.
GGGTCACGAAGGCCGATACACGCCCCTTGCCGATACGCACCCGGAAACCGCTGTCGAGCAGGTCGGATACCGGCACCAGTCCAACCCGTAGCGTCAGGCCGAAGCGCTCGCGCGCCATTTTCTGCGTGGCGCGCAAGGCAGCCAGTGTCGTCGTGCATAGTGTATTGCGCAATCCGGATGCCATGGTCTGGCTCGCGCGGGTCAAGGACCAGGACAGCTACAGCTACAACCACAGCATTCGCAGCTCCATCCTGGCCACGGTGTTCGGCCGGCATATCGGCCTGCCTCAGGAAGTACTGGAAAACCTGGCTACGGGGGTGTTGCTCATGGATGTGGGCAAGCTCAAGGTCCCCGGCCATCTTCTGACCAAGCCCGAAGCACTGACGAGCACGGAAATGCGCGAAATGCGGCGCCATGTCCGCTACGGCGTCAAGATGCTGGAGGAGCAACCCGGCATCAATGATCAGGTGCTGGCGGTGGTGCAGTATCACCATGAACGCCATGACGGCAGCGGCTATCCGGAATGCCTGAGTGGACCGCAGATTCCTTTGCTGGCCCGGATTGCCGGGATCGTGGACACCTATGACGCGGTTACCAGCCCGCGCCCCTGGGCCCAGGCGCGCAGCTCCAACGAAGCAGTGAGCCTGCTTTATGAACTGCGTGACAAGACCTTCCATGGCCAGTTGGTGGAACAGTTCATTCAGTCCATTGGGGTCTATCCCACGGGCACGCCGGTGAAATTGTCCAACGAGGCCGTGGGGGTGGTCGTCGCCCAGAACCCGAGCCGGCGGTTGCGTCCCCAGGTCATGGTGGTCCAGGACGAGCAGCAGCGTCCGCTGGCGCGGCCGCGCATTGTGGATCTGATGAAGGTGGGGCAGGACGCTTCGGAAAGCAAGCTGTCCATCGCCGGCGGCGTACCGCCGGAGGCCTGTCGCGTGGATCTCTCCCGGGTGGAGCTCGGTGCTGCCTGAGCGGTGCCGGTCGTCAGTACCGGTCGGCGGATTCTTCGGGTTCGAGGATCCCGGATTCAATAGGCTCACCGTCCGGTGCGGTCAGTTCGATATAGAGGGGAATCCGCGCCAGATAGGCGTGGCTGGAACTGCGCTGCAGCTGCTTCAGGTAGTCCTTCACCCGGCCGGCAATCCACGGGTGAATGGTGGCATGAAAGCGCACCGCACCGGTTTTCCGGCCCCTTTTCTGGCGCCACTCCATGAGCTCGGTCATGACCTGGTCAAAGCGCGGGCGAAATTGCTCGAAGTCCTCGGCGTGCAGTTCAATCCGATAGGTTAGCCGCCGCCTGAACCAACCGAGCTTCTCCCGGACTTCGCCGGTTTCCAGGTCACCTTCGCTGGAGTTCGCCGGTTGTGTGGATGAGGCCATATTCCGTTCTCCCGAGTACCGCAGCAGACCCGATCAGGACTGCTCCGGGTCCTGTCCATACGCCTCGTAAAGCGCCTTTTCCGACTCGCGGCTCTTGGCCAGTTTGGCTTCCAGACGCTTTTTCTGCTGGTGCAGCTGCAGAAAGAAGTTCACCTTGGAGTGCAGGGCGGTGGGATCCACGGGCTTGAACAGATAATCCACCGCGCCGGCTTCATAACCCTTCTTGACGTACTGATCTTCCTTGGAAATGGCGGTTACGAAGATGATGGGCACATTGGCCGTGCGCGGATTCGAGCGCATGATCTCGGCCACTTCGAAACCGTCCATTTCGGGCATCTGCACGTCCAGCAGTACCAGCGCATATTCCTTCTTGAGTAGCCGGCCCAAGGCCTCATTACCTGATTCGGCAGTGTCCACCTCGCAGTCGACGTCCTCGAGAACGGCCTCCAGGGCGACCAGGTTTTCCGGGGTGTCGTCGACAATCAGCATGGCCGGGGTGGGCACTTCCGGCTCTTCGTTCTGGGGTTCCTCATCTTCGGACATAACAAACAGCTCAGTGAACGGAACTATAGTGCTATTATACAATGGTCGGCAGGCCGGGGCGAATCAACCGGATTGCGCCGCACGTTCAGCCTCCTCGGCGAGCTTCCACTGCTTGACATTCACCTCCGCCTTGACCTGTTCCAGGACGTCCAGGGTGGTGCTCTGAACCAGGTCGTTCAGCTCTGCCCGGTCGCCGCCCGCCTGGGTAATGACCATCGTCAGCAGCTCGTCCAGGCGCTCCCGGTAATCCGGGTTGGTGATGTCGTCCACCAGTTGGTCCGTCAGGGCCGTGCCCAGTTCCCGTACGGTTTCGCCGATGAGGGCGATGGCCCGGGGACCGGCGACGGGCATGGCGGCCAGGCGTGCGCCGGCCTCGGTGCGGGCAATGGCCTCGTCGCTGAGATAGAACAGATACTGCCCCAACTCGACCCGGTAGCGCTCATGGGTTTCCCGCACGGATTCGGCCATCCGCTGCGCAAGGTAATCCACAAGCGGCTGCTTGCGCGGAGCCAGCACATCGTTCTCGATTCGGTGAACCAGGGGATTGCCCGTGCGTACCTGGCGCTGGACGCCCTCCAGCACATTGGTCACGATTCGGTCGGAGAGCTCTTCCAGCACGATGTTGTAATACTTGATCAGGGTCTTGCCGAGATAGGTTTCGCGCAAGTCCACGATACCCATCCGCTGCAGGCGGATCAGCAGGCTCAGCACACGCAGGATCCGCAACCAGCGGAAGCCGGCCACCGGAATGCAGCCCAGCAGGTCATACCAGTGAATGAACGGGAAGAAGAACCAGCGGTGGTGGGTCTGGCGGTAGATCGCCACCCCCCAGCGGAAGGTGAATTCCGTGAGATAGACGGCGACAAAGGCCAGATCATAGTACAAAAAGTGGGTGTGGATGCTGTCGTAATAGAGCCGGAAAAAGCCCGGGGTATATTGCTCGAACAGATCCTGGATCACGGGTACCGCGAAGATCCAGTCGAAAATGATCAGTCCCAGATTCACGATCACCAGGGTGATCATGATCAGATCCAGGGCAAAACCCAGGGTGTCCCAGCCCGGGCGGAGTTTTTCCGGATGAATGCGGACTTTCATGCGAACTCCGCCCAGATGGGGCAATGATCGGACGGCTTTTCCATGGCGCGGATGTCGTAATCGATCCAGGCTTCGCGCACTTTCGAGGTCAACATCTCGGTGGCGAGGATGCCGTCAATGCGAAGCCCGCGCCTGGGGTCACGCTCAAAGCCCCGCGAACGATAATCGAACCAGCTAAAGCGCGCGTTCTCGTCCGGATGACAGACCCGGAAGGAATCCCGCAGCCCCCAGTCGAGCAGGTTCGAGAACCATTCCCGCTCCTCGGGGAGGAAACTGCACTTGCCTTCACGGAGCCAGCGCTTGCGGTTATCTTCGCCGATGCCGATATCCGTGTCTTCGGGCGAGATATTGAAATCGCCCAGGACCACCAGGGGCTGGTCCGGACTGTGTTCCCGATCCAGCCAGGCCCGCAGATCGGCATAGAAGCGTTCCTTGGCGGGGAATTTGGTGGGATGGTCCCGGCTCTCGCCATTGGGGAAATAGCCATTGATCACGGTCACTTTTTGCCCGTCCACGGACAGCGTGCCGGTGATCAGCCGGCGCTGAGCGTCGTCGTCATCGTCCGGCAGGCCCCGCTGAACCGCGTCCAGGGGGGCACGGGCGAGCAGGGCCACGCCGAAGTGGCCCTTCTGGCCGTGGAAATAGGGGTAATAGCCCAGATCCCGCACCATCTGTTCGGGGAACTCTTCGTCGCGAACCTTGGTTTCCTGAATGCCGATCAGATCCGGTTGATGACGCTCCACCAGGGCCTCGAGCTGGTGGCCGCGAGCGCGGATGCCGTTGACGTTGAATGAGACCAGTTTCATCGGTGTTTCTCCCCGGGGGCCGAAAGCGGCCCATTGTAGCGAAACACCGGTGGCTGGTAAGCACCGGCTGGACGGAGGCGCTATACTGCCCGCGTTCGCGCCGTCCGGAGTCCTCATGAGTGAACGTTCATCCCTTGTCTTCGCCCCCGCCAATGGGTTTCCGGGAGGCAGTTACCGGCGCTTTCTGGCCCCGTTGAGTAGGCAGTACGATGTTTCTGCGGTGCCCCGGCTCGGACACCGGCCGGAGCAATATCCGGTGGATGCGGGCTGGAAGAGTCTCGCGCGGGAGCTGGAAGCCTTTCTGGAACCCCTGCCGCGCCCGTTGGTGGGACTGGGCCATTCCCTGGGCGGGGTGCTCATGTTCATGGTGGCCAGCCGGCGGCCGGAGTGGTTCCGGTCCGTGGTGATGCTGGAGCCGCCGCTGATCAATGGTCTCGCGGGAGTGGGTTTCAATCTGCTGCGTCGGTTGGGACAGGCGGACCGGATCACGCCGGCTGGCCGCTCCCGGGGCCGGCGGGATCACTGGCCGGACCGGGACGAGGCTCGGGCCTATTTCCAGCGCCGCTCTCTGTTCCGCCGGTTTCATCCGGATTGTCTCGAGGACTATATGGACGCGGGGCTGGAATCGCATGGCGACGGCTTTCGGCTGGTATTCCGGCCGGAGGTGGAGGCGGCGATTTTTCGCACTACGCCGGGGAATATCAGCCGTTATCCGCGTTTGGCCGTCCCGGGGGCGGTGGTCAACGCGAATGAATCCGTGGACGCCTTTCACAAGGCCGGGCGCCGCCACGCCCGGCGTCAGCACATGCGCCATGAGATCTGGCCCGGCGGGCATCTGTTTCCACTGGAAAGGCCGGATGATTCCGCCCGGCGGGTGCAAGAGCTTCTGCAGGTGCTGCACGGAGAACGGACATGAGCGGGTTCGACGAGTATCGTGTCGAGGCCTGGGGGCAGACCCTGGCGGGATGGTATAAGCCGGGAAACGGCACACCCATGCTGGCGCTGCATGGCTGGCTGGATAACGCCCATTCCTTCGTGCCGCTGGTACGACAGGGCCTGGCGCCCATGCTGGCGCTGGACTTCGCCGGTCACGGACTATCCGATCATCGCCCACCACAGGCCGCGACCCATTTCGTCGACCATGTGCGCGATGTGGAACGGGCGGCGGCCACGCTGACGCCGGCAGAGCCCTTCGATCTGGTGGGGCATTCCATGGGCGCCGGTGTGGCCGTTCTTTTCGCCGCCACCTTTCCCGAGCGGGTGCGCCGGCTGGTGCTGATCGAGGGGCTGGGACCGCCGGCCACGCCCGGCCACGAGGCACCGGCCAAGCTGCGCGAGGCGATCGAGGGCATGCATGCGCTGCTGGACAAGCAGGCACCGGTCTACACGGACTTCGAGGAGGCCGTCCGGGCGCGTACCCGGGGCTTCGGCGGTTTGTCCATCGAATCGGCTCGTCTGCTCTGTGAGCGCGGCCTGGAGGCCGCGGACGCCGGCTGGACCTGGCGCACGGACCCGCGACTGCGGTTGCGTTCGTCGTTGCGGCTGACCGAGGAACAGGTGGCGGGGTTTGTCCGCGCCATCCGGGCACCCACTCTGCTCATCGTCGGCGAGCAGGGCATGGGCGGCGATGGTGCCTTTGATCACCGGCTGGACTGGCTGGAGCGCGTGGAGGTGGCCCGGTTGCCCGGCCCGCATCACCTGCACATGGAGGCCCCCGAGGCGGTGGCGGAGCGCATTCGGGCGTTTCGGGCTGACTGAATCTATCCCGGGTGCGGCCATGACGGTCATGGTCGGTGCCCGGAAATCTCGTATCATGACGGCGCGCTCAAGGCGCGCATTCAACCCGGGAACAGCAACAGGAGACCAGCCGTGAAAACCGTGCCCGCCGAACAGTTGCAGGATCATGTCGGGGAGGACCTGGGGTATTCCGATTGGTTCGCCCTTGATCAGGACCGGATCAACGCCTTTGCCGATGCCACTCTGGATCATCAGTACATTCATGTGGATCCGGACAAGGCGAAGGACACCCCCTTTGGCACCACCATCGCCCATGGCTATCTGACGGTGTCGCTGCTGCCGTACCTGCAGAGCACCATGCCCGGTTTTATCACGCCGGAAGGGGCGAAAATGGGCATGAATTACGGCTTCGACAAGCTGCGGTTCATGGCGCCGGTAAAGGTGAACCAGCGCATCCGCGCCCACGGCAAGCTGCAGGAAGCCACCGAGAAGAAGCCGGGCCAGTGGCTGCTCAAGTTCGAATACACCATCGAAATCGAGGGCGAGGACAAGCCGGCCCTGGTGGCCGAGTGGCTGCTCATGTATCAGCTGTGATTACGTTTCCGGTTCGCCGTAGCGGTTGTAGCGAACCCGCGTGTCGCTAATACCGTCGCCCGTGGTATCGAGTTCGGATTCGCGCGGGCGCACGCCGGCGTTGTAGTGGGTGCGCTTGCGGATCTTGCCGGTGGCGGGGTCATGGAAACGGCGCTGGCGCAGCACGCCGTGGCGATAAAGCTCGGAAATGTCTGTGCGCCCGTCACCGTCGAGATCCAGTTGTCGGCGTTCTAGCAGATCATTGTCGAAGGTCAGCCGGGTTTCCCGGCGTCCGTCGAAGTCCTGATCCAGCTCGCCTGCCTGTCGTCGGCCTTCGGCCCCGTACTGCCAGACCGCGTCCACTTCGCCGTCAAAGTTGCGGTCCTTGCGGATCCGCAAGAGTTGATTCTGCTGGTAGTGATGCCAGGTATCCGGCTGCTGATCCTGATTGTGGTCGAAATAGCGAGTGGTTTCAGGCGGGTCGGGCAGGGCAACAAAGACCCAGACCCCGGAAATGCCGGTAATGAGGCCCAGCACGAAACCGGCCAGGGAACGGCTGCGCTTGCTCGCGTGCAGGCTCTCCCGGGCGCGTGTGGCCGTGGCCCGTTCCCATTCGGCGACAATATGCAGCGCTGCTTCCACGTCTTCCTCGGCGACCATGACGCGCACCTGGCCGCCGGCGGGCAATTCCCCGGCCGCGCCGGGCAGGTGGCCGCCCAGAATCTCCGCCTCGATGCCTTCTTGCGCCAGCTGGTCCGCCACCATGCGCGCATCCAGTAGCGCGTCCCCCTGATACACACAGCGCATGGTGTGGCTCAGCCCTCCAGGCGCCGGAAGACGAGACCGGCCTTTTGCATGCGCTCGATCAGCCGGTCTTCCAGGGCCATGACCGGGGTCACCACGCCCGTGCGGAGTGGCAGCTCATCGTCCAGTGCCAGGGCCATGGCGGTTTCCGACAGCATGCGCGCGGTTTCGGTGTAGCCCGGATCGCCGCCGGAGACCTCGCACAGCACTTCGTCGTCGCCGTGGATGCCGCGAAAACGCACCCGGAACCAGCTTCGTTCGCGCTTGTCCTTCGACGGCCCTTGCCCGGCGGCGCGTGTCTGCATCAGCCACCGGCGCACCGGACCCAGTTGCGCGGCCAGTACCAGCCCGCCCACGCTCGCGGCCCCGGCGGCCAGGCGAGGCAGATTGCGCACACCCAGGTAGTGACCATAGCGGAAATCCGGCCCATAGGCTTCGACGGCCCGGGCCGAGCGCTGCACGACCAGCGGATCAATGGTGGGCATGGGGCAAAGCCACAGACCCTGGCTCTTGTCGTGGCGTATCCGCATGGGCAGTGAACCCGCCTTGCGCGGATACTGGTGGCGCAGCAGCATCTGTGCGCGCCGCAGCGCCTCGCGGTTCTCGCGCGGGCGGCCCATGGCGGTCAGCGCCGATTGCCAGGTGCCGCCGGAGAAGGCGGCGTCAAAGGTGAGTACACCCTCTACCGAGACCGGGCCGTCCAGCGCGCCTCCATGCTTTTCCTCCAGCACGCGCAAGGTATAGAGCACCCCGGCGTCATGGGGAATGGAGTCGAATCCACAGCTGTTGACCAGTGCAGAGCCATTCTCCCGCGCCAGTTCGTGGTAGCGCGTAATCAGATGGTTCACGAATTCCGGTTCGCCGGTGAGATCGCAGTAGTGCGATCCCTGTTCGGCGCAGGCACGGGCAACGCCTTCGCCGTGAACAATATAGGGGCCTACCGTGGTCACCACAACGTCGCTGACCGACGCCATGTCGGTCAGCGAAGGCGGATCCTCGGTGTTGGTCACGATGATATCCGGCAGGGTGACTGCCGCGGCGTCATCCAGCCTTTGCCGCACGTCGTCCAGCTTGTCCCGATTGCGCCCGGCAATGGCCCAGGAGGTGTTCGCGGGCAGGGTCCGGGCGAGATACTCGGCACAGAGACCGCCGGTAAAGCCGGTGGCACCCAGCAGCGTGAGTTTGTATTTCCGGTCCGAAGCCATCTTGTTATCCTTGCACGCTGATGCGACCCCGAATCATTGCCGGCGTGCGGACCCGGGTTGATTCGGGGCGTGGCTTCGCGGGCGCGAGGGCCTGCGAACGCCCCAGTGTACCCGCCGTACCGGAGTCATGCACCCGAGCGGAGCCGTGATGTTGCGAAAGACAGGAAAGCGGGTGCGACGTCTGGTCGACCACCGGTCCGCCATCCGGCGTGATGTGATGCTGGGGCTGCGCCATGCGCCGGATCTGTTTCGAACCCTGACGCCGCTGGGCAGTGAACCCACTGTGGCGTCCGAGCTCAACCCGCGAAATTACAACAGTTTCGGCGAGCTGGTGACGGCCGGCTATCAAGTGCTGCTGCCCGCGGCGCGCGAGTCCTTTAGCCAGGGGACACTGACCTGCCGGCCGCCGCGTCCGGTTCAGGAGGCACACAGTTCACGCTGGTTCTTTATCAATGGGGCCATGTCGGCTCCGCCGGTGGCCCTGCTCAACGCTGGTGAGCTGGCGCGCACCTTTCAGCGTCCGGTTACCCTGATTCACACGCCCACCTGGGGGGTCGTGCGCGATTTCACGGGCTCCATTACGGCGCGCACCCTGCGCAAGGATGGGCGGCTGTCACGACCGGCCGTCTATGTGCTGCAGCAGGCGCTGGAACACCACGAGCGGGTGGTGCTGGTGTGTCATTCCCAGGGCACGATTGTTGCAAGCTATCTCGTGCGCGCGTTGTTGCGCCACGCCGCCACACGGCATCTGGTGTCCCGACTGGAGCTTTATTCCGTGGGCGGCGTGGCGGACAGCCTGCAGATGGATCCGGCGCTGACGGCGCAGGCCGGCCATCCCGTGCCTTATGTGGAGCATTTTGCCAACGGCCATGACTTTTTCGCGGCCGTGGGTATTCTTTCCCATCTGGACAGCACGGCGGGTACGGTTTTCTGCATCCCGGAACGTACCGGACACTTGTTCAACGAGCACTATCTTGCGGGAATCGCGCGCGGCGACTACTGTAATCGCAGATCGCGCCTGTATCACTATGTTCGTGGACGCGAGCCGGGGGAAACCGACTTCATGTCGCTGCATCCGCGGAAGGCAGCCTGATCAGCCGAGGTGAGTAGAACCATGACGCAGTTGCCCGGGCGGCAAGGGGGGAAGCCTCGCTTACTGATGGTGGATGACTCCCGTGTCATGCGCAAGGCGGCCAGCAAAATGCTGGGTGAGCGCTTTGAGGTGGTCACGGCCGAGGATGGCCAGGAAGGCTGGCAGCAGATCTGTCACGACGAGCATGTCCAGGTGGTGTTCACCGATCTGTCCATGCCCGAGCTGGACGGTTATGGCCTGCTGGAAAAGATTCGTACCTCGGATGATCCGGGCATTGCCCATATGCCGGTGATTGTTGTCACGGGCGCTGAAAACGATGATTCGGCCCGTGAGCGTGCCCTGGAACTCGGGGCCACGGATTTTATCGGCAAACCTTTCAACACCACGGATCTGCAGGCTCGCGCGAGCGCGCACATGAATTACCAGCGCGAGCGCCGGGAGCTCGAACAGCAGGTCACCATCGACGGCCTCACCGGACTGGGCAACAAGCAGCATTTTCACACCCGGCTCAAGCAGGATCTCGCCTTCTGCGAACGCCACGGCCATCCCATTTCCGTGGTGCGCATCGATGTGGACGATTTCAACAAGCTCTTCATCAAGGCGGGCAAGGAAGCCGCCGATGAAGTATTGCGTCAGCTGGCCGGGATTATCACCAGTATCGTGCGCAAGGAGGACACGGCCGCGCGCACCGGACTGGCGCAGTTCATCATATCACTGCCCACGGCGGAGGAATCCGGCGCGGCCATTCTGGCCAACCGGATCCTGAAAACGCTGAATCAGACCGAAATCACGAAACACGGCCGGAAGCTGCCGGTGGGCATTTCGGTGGCCGTGCTTCAGCCGGACCCCCACCCCGGCCAGACTCCGCGCAGTGTCCAGGAAGAGCTCGGCCTGGTCATTCAGGAGGCCCAGAAGGCGGGCGGCGACCGGGTGTTGCGGGCCTCCGACAAGACGGCCCGTTCCAAGCTGCCGTCCCGGCCCGAGCCGCCGCAAGAAGAAAACTTCCCGCGGCTACCGGAACCCTCGGTGGACGAGGCGCTGGAGATGCTTGCCAACGGCCGCGAAGACGAAGTGCGTGCGCAACTGGGTGAGTTGCGCAAGAAACTCCAGCCCTTGCTGGCGCTGTTTTATCCCGCGGATGACGATAACGATCAGGGTTCCCGATGAAAGTTGAACATCAGCATGAATTTCCCGTGGCGCCGGCCACCCTGCTGGATGTGCTGACCCGTCGGGCCTATTTCGAGGCCCGGTTCGCCATGTCCGGCGTGGAGGACTTCTGGTTCGACGCCTATGAGGAAACCGAGCGCGGTTTTCTGATCCGCGTGCTGCGTGAACTGGAAATCCGCTCCGACAAGGTGCCCGCGTTTGCCCGTCGTTTTCTGGGCCAGCACTATACGCTGACCCAGGAATTTCTCTGGACCCACCGTGACCAATTGCCCTATTGCGCGGAGTATCGTTTCAAGCTGGGTGATATTCCCGTCACGGTGCATGGACAAATGCGGATCACCGATGAAGACGGCCATGCCGGCCAGCAGTATCGCGTGGAAGTAAGCTCTACCGTGCCGGTGATCGGGCGCAAGCTGGTGGGGCTGGTGAGCGAGCGCGTGGACAAGGCGCTGGAATCCGACTATCGCGGCACCCTGAAGTATCTCCAACAACAGGGGCTGGTCGAGGAGTGACGTTTTGTCGCGCCCGGTCAAGGGCGGTGTGTCCGGGCGGTCATTGCCAGCCCCGGGTGGTTTTGCTACCAATGCCGCCCGTTTTCCCATAACCACAGGTGAACCCGCATGCCCGAGTACAAGGCCCCACGGCGTGATATCCATTTTCTGGTCCATGACGTCTACGACTATCCCGCGCACTATCAGCAGCACGGCTTTGCCGAGGTCACCACGGATCTGATCAACCCGGTGCTCGAGGAAGCGGCGCGCTTTGCCGAAAACGTGCTGGCCCCGACGCGTGCCGAAGGTGATGAGGTCGGGAGCAAACTGGTGGACGGTGAAGTCGTCACGCCCCCGGGCTATCGCAAGGCCTGGCAGGCGCTGCGCGCGGGCCAGTGGGGCGGCATCAGCTGCAGCCCGGCATACGAGGGGCAAGGGTTGCCGCACAGCCTGGGCATGGTCTTCCACGAGGTGGCGGAATCGGCCAACATGCCCTTCTGTCCGCTGATGACGCTCACCCAGGGCGCCATCCGCGCCATCGAGGCGCACGCCAGCGACGAGCTCAGGAACCTGTACCTGCCGCGCATGATTTCCGGAGACTGGACCGGCACCATGGCGTTGACGGAGGCGCATGCCGGTTCCGATCTGGGCATGCTGCGTACGCGCGCGGAACCGGACGGCGAGGGCAGCTATCGGGTCACCGGCACCAAGACCTTTATCACCTGGGCGGGCCAGGATATTACCGAGAATATCGTCAACCTGGTGCTCGCCAAGCTCCCGGACGCGCCCGCCGGGCCCAAAGGGATCAGCCTCTTTCTGGTGCCCAAATACATCCCGGATGCCGACGGCAACGCGGGCGAGCACAACAACCTGAGCGTAGCCAAGCTCGAGGACAAGATGGGGCTGAAGTCCTCGCCCACCTGTGTCTTCAACCTGGATGGTGCCCGGGGCTGGCTGGTGGGCGAACCCCACAAGGGTCTGGCGGCCATGTTCACCATGATGAACACGGCCCGGCTGGATGTGGCCTTCGAGGGGCTGGGCATTTCCCAGCTCGCCTTCCAGGGCGCCACCGAGTATGCGCAGGATCGGCTTCAGATGCGTGCCCCGGACGGTGCGAAATACCCCGACCAGGCGGCGGATCCGCTGATCGCGCACCCGGATGTGCGGCGCATGCTGCTCACGCAGAAGGCACTGGTGGAAGGCAACCGGGCGCTGGGCTATTTCGTTGCCACCCAGCTGGATATCGCCCTGGGCGAGGGTGACGAAAACGCACGCGCGGAAGCACAAGCGCTGGTATCGCTGTTCACCCCCATCTGCAAGGCCTTTTTTACCGAACGTGCCTCGGAGATCACGGATCTGGGCATTCAGGTATTCGGTGGTCACGGCTATATCCGCGAGCACGGCATGGAGCAGCTTTATCGGGATGTGCGCATCACGCGCATCTATGAAGGAACCAACGGTATTCAGGCCATTGATCTGATGCGGCGCAAGACGCTCGCCAGCGAGCGCAAGCTGCTCGACACCCTTCTGGCGCGCATTGCACGCTTCTGTGACGATCATGAAGATGATGCGCGCGCCGGCGGGCTGGTGCAGCGCACACGCGCGGCCACCGAGGAATGGAGCCGGCTGACGGACGAGCTGATCCAGCGCGCTGGAGACGATGTAAACGAGCCCATGGCCGCGGCCACGGAGTATCTGGAATACGCCGGCTACACGGCCCTGGCGTGGTGCTGGGCGCGCATGGCAGTGACCGCTTCGGCGAAACTGGATGAGCCCGGGGCCGACCGGGCCTTTCTGGATAGCAAGCTGGCCACGGCCCGCTTCTATTTCGATCACATCCTGCCGCGCGCCACCGGGCTGCGTGAGAGCATTCTGGCGGGTGCCGATTCCGTCATGGAGCTGGACGACGAGGCCTTCTACATCCCTTAACGGGCCGCATGGCGGAATTTTGACCACGGAGAGCACAGAGTTCACAGAGAGCGCAAAGGAGCCCCTTCTTTGTACTCTCTGCGTCTTCTGTGGTTATTTCAGTGTGGGCGACATCCGATTCAGCGCCGCAGGCGGGTGGCCAGTTCCGCCATGTGGCGCTGGAACCTTTGGGGCATCCAGCGGTTCTGACGGCCTGCGCGTCGGGCCTCGCTGCCCGGCGTGACCCGCGGCTGGTTGCGCTCGATGGCGCGCATGATGCTCTCGGCCACCCGGTTGGCATTCAGTTCGCGACTATCCAGTAGCCGCTCGAAACGTACGCTGCTGACCGGGTCCGGTGCACGCAGGGATTCGTTCAAGTGGGTACGGAAGTAGTCCGGACAGGCCACGGTCATCTGGATGCCCTCCGGCTGGAGTTCCGAGCGCAGGCTTTCGGTGAGATTGACGATCGCCGCCTGGGCGGCATTCCAGGCGCTCATGGCTGGTCGCGGGGCCAGGGCGCCGGAGCCGGCGATATTGACGATATGGCCCTGATGCTGGCGTTTCATGGCGCTCACGGCCGCCCGGCAACCCCGTACCGTGCCCATGACATTGATATCGAAAAGCCAGTCCCAGTCCTCCTGGGGGATGGCTTCGAACAGTCCGGCCGAGGCCACGCCCGCGTTATTGATCATGACATCCAGCTGGTGCCAGCGCCGTACTACACGTTCCACGGTCCGGCGCAAATCCGCCTCGCGGCGCACATCGCATTCCACGAAGAAGGTCTCGGCCCCCAACTGGATCAGGCCGCGGCAGGTTTCCTCACCCCGGGTCTGGTGGATGTCGGCCACGGCCACCCGGTAGCCGGCCGCGGCGGCCTGTTCCGCCAGGGCCCGCCCCAGTCCGGACGCGGCCCCGGTAATCAAAACGGTGGGTGCGTACTTCATGCGTGCCCGCCTTCCCCCAGTGGCCCGAGTGGCTGCGGGCGACAGCGTAACACGCCCGGACCGGAGCTCGCTTTCTTATGAACGATCATATTCATTCTTTTTTATTTCTTTCCGAATTTTCTTTTTAAGTCAACCGACTGAGATCCACAATTCAAGTCCGACATTAAGTGAACAGGTGTTGACTATAAGACGGCGTAATCCCATGCTTGGCATCAGTTTTCGTTCCGGAGGGCATTCAACATGAATACGCAGGTACTGCTGACCCTGTTCAAGGATGTGCTGATTCTGACGCTCTTTGTGGCGGCCACCGCCGTGACGGTGACGCTCCTGGCCCTGGCGTATCCACAGCCGGCTCCGGCGGTGGTGGTCCTGGCGCTCATGACACCGATTATCGCCAGCGCGGCCGTGCAGTTTTACCACCATCTGCGTCCCGGGGCCCGGCCGCCGGAGCTGCACGGGCAGGGATGACCCCCGTCAGGCCCGTGATTCCGTGTCAGCCACGGGACGGGCCAGCACGGCCTCTTCTCCCTCGCTGCGGGCAATCAGCACCGCGCCTGCACTGTCGCCCCAGACATTGACCGCCGTGCGGCACATGTCCAGCAGCCGGTCCACCACCAGAATCAGTCCCACGGCTTCGGCCGGCAGACCGATGACGCCCAGAATCACGGTAATGGCCACCAGGCTCGCTGCCGGAATCCCGGCCACGCCGATGGAGGTGAGCAGAGCGATCAGCACCACCGTGAACTGGGTGGTCAGGCTGACATCGATACCATAGGCCTGCGCCAGAAAGAGCGCGGCCACGCATTCATAGAGCGCCGTACCGTCCATGTTCACGGTCGCGCCCAGCGGCAGCACGAAGCTGCTGGTACGGTTGGACACGCCCGCGCGCTGCTCCACGCATTCCAGAGTCAACGGCAGTGTAGCCGCGGAGCTGGCCGTGGAAAACGCGGTCATCAGCGCCGGCGACATGGCCTGGAAATGGCGCCCGGGGGAGCGATGGCCCAGCAACCGTATGGCCACGGGCAGGACCACAAAGGCGTGCGCTGCCAGCGCCAGCACCACAGTGACGAAAAACAGCGCCAGCGGTCGGATGGCGTCCAGCCCGGTTTCAGTCACCGTGGCGGCGATCAGGCCGAAAACACCAATCGGGGCCAGGGCCACAATCAGCAGGGTCAAACGCATCATGGTGTAATAGATGCCGTCCACCAGTTCGCGCAGGGTCTCGCCCGGGCGTCCTTCCACCTGGCGCAGGAACCAGCCGAACAGCAGCGAGAACACGATCAGCCCGAGCAACTGACCTTCGGCAGCGGCCTGCACGATATTGGGCGGCAGCAACTTGATCAGGATCTGACTGAAATCGCCGGCGCCCTGCTCCTTGACCGAGGCCAGCACCTCGTCGGTGTCCGCGCTCAGCCCCAGACGATTACCCGCGGGTTCACCCTCGATGACCCCGGGCGCAATCAGGTTGACCAAAACCAGTCCCACGAGAACCGCCACCAGACCGGTCAACAGATAGTAGCTGATGGTCTTGAGCCCCAGGCGGCCCAGGTCCCGCCCTTCGCCCGCGTGGATCAGGCCGCTGACAATGGCGCTGGCAATCAGTGGCACCACCACCATCTTGAGGCCATTGATAAAGATGGTGCCGATCATGTCGTAGACACTGAGCCAGTGAACGCCGGCCAGGGTGCTGTCCGGCTCGGTGGCCCAGCCGGCCAGGCCGGCGAGCAGCATGGCCAGAAAGATCTGGTGGTGCAGACGCAAGATTCACTCCTCGGACAGGCGCAGCGCGATTGTCGAGCATAGGGGTGTCTTCAAGCTCCATGCAACTCGACTTGATCCCGTTTTTACAACAAAGCGGCGAGGGCATCGGTCAGCTCCGGATGCGCTTGCCGCATGGCGCCGGTGGCCCGTTGCAGAACCTGGTCGGCAAGCACGGGTCCCTGGTACTGCGTGAGCAGCACATAGACGTGATTAACAACGGCACGAAGGGTTTCGACGGAAGCCGGGGCGGTGTCCCGGGGTTCACCATCCAGCAGCCAGCGTTGCAACGAGTTCAACAGCGATTCCGGGACAGGCTCGTGCCTCAGGCGGGCCACCAGGTCGAGGCGCAATTGCTGATCGGTTTTCTGGTCCAGTTGTTCGAGAAAGCTGTCCAGTAACTGCTCGAATGCCTTGACCTGGTCTCTCGTTGCGGTCTTTGCTGGACCAGCGTCCGGATTGATCATGCCGTCATCCAGCAAGGATTCGACGGGCATGTTCATCGCTTGCACCAGGTTGAGATAAATATCGGATCGCCGCTGCTGCAGATCGGCAAGCTGACAGATTTCGTGTACGAAATGCTGAAGCGCAAACCGGGGCGATTGCGCGTAATGCTGTTCCCAGTGCTCCAGCGCGCGCTTGAGCATGTCGCGCGAAAGATAGGGGTGCAAGCCGGTATAAACGGCCCGGCGGCGGTTGTGAAGATCGTTACTCATGAACGCGGCTCCACGCGTTCGGCCAGATCAGCGCCATAAGCACTGTTGACCGGGAATTCGGGATAACCGATTTCCGCATGTTCGGTCAGATCGAGCCCGCGCTGTTCATGCTGGGTGGGTGCACGCAGACCCGCCGTCATGGCAATAAGGAGATACAGAATCAGTGCACTGAAAAAAACCCAGGCGAAACAGGCGACAATGCCGAGCATTTGCACGGCTACGCGTTGTTGATCAAAGAGGTCTCCGGTGAAGAACATGCCCGCGGCCAGCGTGCCCCAGGCACCGGCGAAACCATGCACGGGGACAGCCCCCACAACGTCGTCCAGGCGCATGCGCACCAGAAGGCCGGTGCCCAGTGAGCAGAGCACACCGCCCACTGCGCCGGTAAGCAACGCCCAGGGTGGGGTCATGGTGGCGCACCCGGCCGTGATGGACACGAGCCCGGCCAGAGAGCCGTTGACCGTGTCGGTAAGCAGGATGGGCCGGCGACGCAGCAGGGCGTAGAAGACGCTGCCGCAGGCACCGGCCGCTGCCGCGAGCTGGGTATTGAGGTTGATCAGGCCGATATCGGCACTGGCCGTCAGGGTGGAGCCGCCGTTGAACCCGAACCAGCCGAACCAGAGGATGAAGCCGCCCAGAGCCACCAGGGAGAGGTTGTGCCCGCGTATGGTGCGTGGCCGCCCGCGTTCGTCATATCGCCCCAGCCGCGGCCCCAGGACCAGGATCCCGGCCAGTGCGCACCATCCGCCCACGGAGTGCACCACTGTTGAGCCCGCAAAGTCCACGAAACCGAGTTGGGCCAGCCAGCCGTTATCGTTCCAGACCCAGCTGCCGAACACCGGGTAGATGAAACCGATAATGACCGCGGCGCCGATCAGATAGGCGTTGTAGCGGGTCCGTTCAGCCATGGCGCCGCTGGCGATGGTGGCCGCCGTGGCCGCGAACATGATCTGGAAGAGGATAATGCCCCAGGTCGAAGTATCGACGTCCTTCGGGGCGAATCCGCTGGTGCCGAAGAGTCCGCTGGGATTGTCGCCGAACATCAGGCCATATCCCAGGGCCCAGAACACCAGGGTGCCCAGACACACATCCGTGTAATTTTTCATGACCACATTCAGCGCGTTCTTGGCGCGTGACATGCCGCTTTCCAGCAGTGCGAATCCGGCCTGCATCAGGAACACCAGGGCACTGGCGGTCGCCAGCCAGACCATGTTGACGTCGTCCGCCTGCACGGCCGAGGCGGACGCGGGCAGACAAAACAGCGTGATCAGGAAAAGTTTCATGAAACTCCTTGCCGTAAAATCAATGGATCAAGATGCTGGCACCCGCGGGCAAGGTTGCAACGGTCGTGCCACTTTCGGACACTCCGGGCCGTGCGGCGTGATGGGGCGATTTTGTGCTAGGCTTCGCCCGCTGAACGAGGGAGGATCATGATTGGCGAGCGTGAACAACAGCAGGCGACGGAGTCCCTGTCTACGGTCCGGGACTGGCTGCGCTGGGCGGAGACTGTGGTGCGCCGCGAACCGGTGTTTCTCGGTCATGGCACGGACAACTACTGGGACGAGGCTCTGGCTCTGGTCTTGCCGGCCCTGTCGTTGCCCTGGGACGTCGACCCGAATGTGCTGGATGGACGTTTGCTGCCGGACGAACGCGCGGTGATTCTCGACTGGCTCAAGCGTCGGGTGAATGAGCGCGTCCCCGCTCCTTATATCACCGGAACGGCCTGGTTCTGTGGTCTGCCGTTTCATGTGGACGAACGCGTACTGATTCCGCGTTCGCCGCTGGGCGAGGCGGTGGACAACCGGTTCGAACCCTTCGTGGCGCCGGATCAGGTGCACCGGATTCTGGATTTGTGCACCGGCTGTGGTGCCCTGGCGGTGGCGAGCGCATTGGCGTTTCCCGAAGCCGAAGTGGATGCGACCGATGTCTCGGAAGAGGCCCTGGCCGTGTGCCGGGCGAACCTGGCCGAGCATGGCGTGGCGGGGCAGGTGACGTTGCACCAGCTGGACGGCCTGGAGGGACTCGATGGCGGGTATGATCTGATCATCTGCAACCCGCCCTATGTGGATGCCGAGGACATGGCCACCTTGCCGCCCGAGTATCGTCACGAGCCCGAACTCGCGTTGGCCTCGGGCGAGGACGGCCTGGATTTTACCCGTGCGCTGCTGCGCCGGGCCCCAGATTATCTGACGGAAAACGGTATGCTGGTGGTGGAAGTGGGCAACAGCGCGGCGGCACTCGAGCAACGCTGGCCCGATGTGCCCTTCATGTGGCTGGCTTTTGAACGCGGCGGCGACGGCGCCTTTTGTCTTTCGCGCGCGGACCTGCTGGCGCATCGCCACCGTTTCGAACAAGCGGCCTGACCGCTGGATTCACGGGAAGGAAGTCGCCTTCCCCGGCAGAGGATCATCATGTCCGGAAATACCCTGGGTCATCTCTTTCGGTTAACCACTTTTGGAGAAAGCCACGGGCCCGCTCTGGGCGCTGTGGTGGACGGTTGTCCGCCGGGGCTGGCGTTGAGCGAGGCGGAGCTGCAGGGCGAGCTGGACCGGCGCAAGCCCGGCACCAGCCGCTACACCACCCAGCGCCGCGAGGCCGACGCCGTGCGGATTCTCTCCGGGGTTTTCGAGGGCTATACCACGGGTGCGCCCATCGGGCTGCTGATCGAGAACAATGACCAGCGTTCGCGCGACTACTCCGAGATTGCGCGCACTTTTCGGCCGGGTCACGCGGATTACAGCTATACCCAGAAATACGGTTTCCGGGATTATCGCGGCGGCGGCCGGTCTTCGGCCCGCGAAACCGCCATGCGCGTGGCTGCCGGGGCCATTGCCCGCAAGTACTTGCGCGAGCACCTGGGCGTGCGCATCCACGGCGGCTGTGTGCAGATCGGCGACATCCGCGCGGAGCGCTTCGACTGGACGGTAACGGATGACAACCCCTTTTTCTTTCCCGATGAAAGCCGGGTGCCGGAGCTGGAACAACTGATTGAACAGTTGCGCCGGGAGGGCTCGTCTACCGGTGCGCGCATCAACGTCTTTGCCGAGGGTGTGCCGCCGGGCTGGGGCGAACCGGTGTTTGACCGTCTGGACGCGGAGCTCGCGCGCGCGCTTATGTCCATTAACGCGGTCAAGGGCGTGGAGGTGGGCGATGGTTTCGATGCCGTGGCCCAGCGCGGTGAAGAGCACCGCGACGAAATGACGCCGGAAGGTTTTCTCAGCAATCATGCCGGCGGCGTGCTCGGTGGCATCAGCACCGGCCAGACCGTGCGGGCCTCGCTGGTGCTCAAGCCCACCTCCAGTATTACCATTCCGGGCCAGGGCGTGGATGTGGACGGCGCAGCCACCGAGGTGGTGACGAAAGGGCGTCATGACCCCTGCGTGGGCATTCGTGCCACGCCCATTGCCGAGGCCATGCTGGCGCTCGTACTGATGGATCACTATCTGCGCCACCGGGCGCAGTGCGCGGATGTCGAGCCGCCGCTGGCGCCGCTGCCCGGGGAGGTGTCCGGCGACCGCGACGCTTGAAGATGCCGTCGGCCGCGATGCCCTTCTACGGGCGGTTGTCCGCCTTCTATCTGTTCTATTTCGCGCTCCTGGGCACGCTCACCCCCTACTGGGCGCTCTACCTGCGCGATCTGGGTTTTGCCGCCGCCCAGATCGGCACCCTGATGGCGCTGCCCCAGCTCACCAAGCTGGTCGCGCCCAACCTCTGGGGCTGGCTGGCGGATCGCACCGGCCGGCGGCTGGGCGTGATCCGACTGGGCAACTTCCTGGCGGCGCTGATTTTCTGCACCGTCTTCCGGGCCGACGACTTTCTCTCCATGGCGTTGTTGCTGATCGGCTTCAGCTTTTTCTGGAACGCGGTGCTGGCGCAGTTCGAAGTGGTTACCCTGCATACGTTGAGCCCGCACACCGAGCGCTACAGTCAGGTGCGGCTCTGGGGCTCGGTGGGCTTTATCCTGTCGGTAACCGGGGTGGGGCAGGCCCTGAATTTCGGACCCGTGACCCTGGTGCCCTGGGTCATGCTGGCGCTGTTGTGGTTGCTGTGCCTGTGCACGCTGGTGCTGCCCAAGGACGTACCGGGTCCCCGGGACCACGAAGCCGGCGCGGGGCTGTGGCGGATCCTGCGTCGGCCACCGGTGATCGTTTTTTTCCTGTGCTGCTTCCTCATGCAGTTGTCCCACGGTCCCTATTACACCTTCTACACCATCTATCTGGACGAACTGGGCATTCCCGGCGGCTGGACCGGTGCGCTCTGGGCGCTGGGCGTGCTCAGCGAAGTGGGCATCTTTGTGCTCATGCATCGCCTGATCCAGGGCTTTCGCCTGGAATGGATCCTGCTGGTGAGCCTGGCGCTGACGGCGCTGCGGTGGTGGATGATCGGAACCCTGGCGGACTCGATCATCATGCTGGTGCTGGCACAGACGCTGCACGCGGCCAGTTTCGGCAGCTTTCACGCCGCCGCCATTCACTGGGTGCACCAGTGTTTCGGACGGTGTCACGCCGGGCAGGGGCAGGCGCTGTATTCCAGTGTGGGGTTCGGCGCCGGCTGGGCGGCCGGGGCCTGGCTGGCCGGACGACTCTGGAAGGACTGGCAGGGCGATACCTTTGTAATGGCCGCCGGCGCGGCCGGACTGGGCGTTCTGGTGGGGGCCTGGTTCTGGCGGGATCGTTTGATGGGCCGAAGTTAGCAGGCTGTTGAAAAACCCTTTGCGTGCTCAGCGCGGCCTGAAGCGTGCAGCTGGTGTGCTTTGTTGCGACGGACAGG
>CAJXLA010000041.1 GCA_913055795.1 uncultured Alcanivorax sp.
TCGTTGCCCTTTTTCGACGGGACCGAGCCCCGCCTTCAAAAGGGCGCCTCGATTGCGCACCAGCCTGAAAGCCTGAGGGCGCAAGGGGTCTTTCAACAGCCTGCTAGCACCTCGCGCCTAGCGCCTCATCCAGTTTGCGGTGCCACTGGCCTCGGCCGGAGGCAACGCCATCCGCCCAGCGGGTGGTTTCCGGGAGTCGGTAGCGGGTGACGCAGGCCATGACTTGTTCAATTGCGGTGGCAAGGCTGATGCGGTGGCCCGGGGAAACAAAAAGGGGTTTCACGCCGGAGCGTGTGCGCAGCACCGCGCCGACTTCCCGGCCCTGATAGTGCAGTGAACACCAGCTGCCTTTCGTCTCCGGGACCGGGTCGTAGTCGCCCACCAGGCGATTCTTGGCCACCCCCACGGCCGGCAGGCCGGACTCCAGGCCCAGGTGCGAGGCCACGCCCAGTCCGCGCGGATGAGCAATGCCCTGGCCGTCCACCAGCAGCAGGTCCGGAATCCGGGTGAGCCGCTCCAGCGCCTGGAGGATCACCGGCACTTCCCGAAAGGACAACAGCCCGGGCACATAGGGAAAACGCACGGGCTCGCTCGCCAGCGCATAGTCCAGCGGTTGCAGATCCGAACGGCGCAGGACCACCACCGCCGCCCGCGCGGTGGTGCGGCTTTCCATCCCCACATCCACCCCGGCCACGGTCTCGGGGCGCGGCAACCGGTCGTCGACCAACACCTGATCGGCCAGGCGCTGCTGCAACGCCCGGGCCTGTTGTGGTGTCGGATCAATGTTCGTGCTGATGGAATCCATGGCGCCTTCTCCGTATGATGCACGACTCTGTTCAACAGCCTGCCCATTCACGACCCGGAGTACAGCTTAACCGCATGCAATCGAACTCGATACGCTCTTCGCTCGCCCGTGTCGCTTGCTCGTGGCGGCTGCTGGTGCTGGGCCTGGCCTGGGCAACCAGCGCTCAGGCGACGTCCGAGCTGCCTCGGCCTGCGAGTATTCAGCCGGCCGTGGACTTCTGGACGCGCATCTATTCGCAGGTAAGCACGTCCGAGGGTCTGCTGCACGACCGCAACAATCTCTCCGTGGTCTATGAAAAACTCGAGCTGCAAAACGGCTACCGGCACCCGGCCCGCGAGCGCAGGATTCGTCGGCTCCGGGCCCAGTACCGCCGTATTCTCAATACCCTGGCCTCGGGCCGGCGCGACAACCTCAGTGCCGAACAGCAGCGGGTACTGAATCTGTGGCCGGACGACGTCTCCAAGGCCCGGCTGCGCCGTGCCGCCCACGACATCCGCTTTCAGCTGGGCCAGTCCGACAAGTTTCGTCGGGGCCTGATCCGCGCGGGGGCCTGGGAACCGCACATGCGCTCCATGCTCGCAGACATGGCGTTGCCGCCGGAACTGGCGGCACTACCCCATGTGGAATCCTCGTTCAATCCGGAGGCGTACTCCCGGGTGGGCGCGGCCGGTATCTGGCAGTTCACCCGGCTGACGGGCCGGCGCTTCATGCGCGTCGATCATATCGTCGATGAACGCATGGATCCCTTCGCCGCCACCGAAGCGGCCGGGCGCCTGCTGAAGCAAAACTACTCGATTACCGGCGACTGGGGGCTGGCCATTACCGCCTACAATCATGGTCTGGCCGGCATCCGGCGGGCGAGCCGCAGCGTGGGCTCGAACGATATTGCCGACATCATCGCCCGGTACGACGGCCGGCGCTGGGGCTTTGCTTCGCGCAACTTCTATCCCGCCTTTCTGGCGGCGGTGGAAGTGGATGAAAACGCACGAAAATACTTCGGTGCGCTTCAGCCCCGCGAGCCCCTGGTCACCGAGACGGTGACGCTGCCCTTCTACACTACGGTGGAAGCCGTAGTTCAGGCCCACCCCGTGGACCGCGCCACGCTGCGCGAACTCAACCGGGGACTGCGCGCGCCGGTGTGGCAGGGCCAGAAGCATATCCCGCGGGGCTACGCCCTGCGGTTGCCCGCGGGTCCGGATCAGCCCGATCCAAAAACCGTGCTTGCCGGGATCAGCGGTGAGCAGCGTTATGCGCAACAGGTGCCGGATGTAGAGCACACCGTGCGCCGGGGCCAGAGTCTGTCGGGCATTGCGGCGCGTTATGACACCTCGCTGCAGGATCTGATGGCCATGAACAACCTGCGCAGCCCGCACCATATCCGCGCCGGTCAGCAACTGCGCCTGCCTGTGGACGGGAAGAGCGCCATTGAAAGTGACAGCTACCGGGTCACCCGGGGCGATACGCTCTCGGAGATCGCTCGCCGCGCGGGGATACCGACGGCGGAGCTTGCCCAGGTCAACGATCTGGAGCCGGACGCCACCCTGCAACCGGGCCAGACCCTGAAAATGGCCGCCGCCGGGCCTGTGGGCGATCAGGCCGCGCCCGACGGCGCCGTTCGCCAGCCCGAGGCCGTGGAACCAGCCTCCGAACGCCCGATCAGCATGCCGCTGGCGCCGGCGGAGCCGCACTGGACCGGGGATAACCCGGTGGACGCACTCACCCGCCAGATCAGTGCGCTTACCTCAGCTGCTGCGGGCGAACCCGAAAGCACGCCCACCTCGGACCCGGGCCTGGGTGGCCTGGAGACCGCCGTTTCCACCTCCGACCCGGAAACCACGGGGGATCTCGCCGCCGACCCCAGCGACTACAGCGTGGCTGATAACCGCACCATCGAAATCCAGGCGGCGGAAACGCTGGGGCACTATGCCGAATGGTTGAATCTGCGCGCTTCGGACCTGCGCCGGGTAAACAACCTGCGTTACGGTGAACCCCTGGTCATCGGCGAACGACTGGAACTGGATTTCGCCCGGCTCGAACCGGCCAACTTCGAGAAACGCCGCCGAAGCTACCACCGTGAACTGCAGTCCGCGTTCTTCGAACGCAACCATATCCGGGATACCCGAAGCTACCGGATCGAGCGCGGCGACAGCCTCTGGAATCTGACCCGGCCCAGAACGGATATTCCGGTCTGGCTCTTGCGCCAGTACAACCCGGACCGGGATTTCACCGACCTGAAACCCGGTGACGAGATCCGGATACCGGTGGTGGAACAACAGGAACCCGGCCCGGTCGTGGCGGAGGACGACACGCAAGCCTGATGGCGGTCAGCGCGGACCTGGACGCGGGCAGCGCCCGCGTCCGTCAGCCTTTGGGGGTAAGCAGCCAGGCCACCTCCATCATGGAATCCAGGCCCTGCTCCTGGAACCGTTCCGACTTCTCGATAATGTCTTCCCGCGAGAGCTCCTCGATGTGGAAACGCTCGCCGTAGCGCTGTTCCACTTCCTCACTGTTCACGGAGAAGGGCGGCCCGTCCATCTGACTGGTGTCGTACTCAAAGGTGATCAGCAGCTGCGAGGCTTTGCCCGTCAGGGCCGCCATGCGGGTGGCATAAAGGGCGCGCATGGGCGGCGGCAGCGCCACCAGCGAGGCCCGATCATAAACCGCGTCCACATCGCCGAGATCCGCGGATTGCAGCTGAAAGAAATCGCCCTGATAAATGCGAATACCGCGTGCCTGCCAGCACTGCCCTCCACGCCACTCGGTGATCTCGGGCTCGAGCTTCTGTTCCTCGAACAGCTCCTTGACCGCGCGTTCGTCAAGTTCCACGCCGACCACCGTATGGCCCATGGAATGCAGATACCCGACATCCAGGGCCTTGCCGCACAGTGGCACGAAGACCCGGCCGTCGTGCTGGGACACCACCCGCGACCAGAACTGCGTCAGCAGGGGATGCACATCCGGACGGTGAAAACCGATCTCCCCCTTCTCCCATTTTTCATGCCAGAACGCTGATTCCAATTTCGTCTTCCTGTTCAGCCGGCGAAACGCGATTCCCGGAAAAGTGTATCAAGGCCAATACGCATTGTGTCGCAGCTTGGCGGCGCTCGCCAGCCATGCAAGAATCCGCGCCCTATGCAGCTGCTTCCCACCTTTATCCGCGCGCGTCCCGGTCTGGCCCTGTTCGCCCTGCTGGCGACCGCCGGCTCGGGTTTCGGGCAGACCTTTTTCGTGTCCGTGTTCGGCACGGCCCTGCGGGACGAATTCGCGCTCAGCAATACCGCCTATGGCGCGCTCTACAGCGGCGCCACCGTGTGTTCCGCCCTGGTGCTGCTGCGCATCGGGGGGCTGGCGGATCGCTGGCCGCTGCACCGGATTACGGCGCTGGGCGTAGCGCTGCTCGCGGTGGGTTGCATGCTCATGGGCCTGGCTCCGCATGTGGCCATGCTCGGGCTCGGCTTCTTCCTGTTGCGCCTGGGCGGACAGGGCCTCATGGCCCATCTGGGCCTGACCACCGCGGGTCGCTACTTTCACCTGCACCGGGGCAAGGTCATGGCCCTGGCGGCATCCGGTTTCCCGCTGGCCGAGGCCACTCTGCCCGCCGCCGGCGTGGCACTGATCGGCTTCGGCGGCTGGCGCAGCGCCTGGTGGGTGGCCGCCGCTGTCTTGCTGCTGGTGCTGCTGCCGCTCTACTGGTTGCTCTCGCACCGCGCGCCCCACCCCGAACAGGGCGGCACCCATGAAGATGGTGCTCCGGCCGAGGGATTAACACGAGGCCAGGTCCTGCGCGACCGCGGGTTCTACCTGCTGCTGCCCGCCGCACTCATTACGCCCTTTGTGGTGACCGCCATTCTCTTTCACCAGGCCGCCATTGCCGAAGCCCGCGACTGGCCCCTGTCCCTGGTAGCGGGAGCGTTCAGCGGCTACGCCGCCGGTCATTTGCTAACCCTGCTGATCGCCGGCCCCATGGTGGATCGGCTCACCGCCCGGCGCACCCTGCCGCTGTCCCTTCTCCCCATGACCCTGGCCATGATCCTGCTGGCGCTGCGCGACGGCAGCTGGGTCCCCGCGGCCTATCTGACGCTTACCGGCATGAGCCAGGGGGCCATGTCCACCGCCAGCGGCGCGCTCTGGCCCGAACGCTATGGCACCCGCTATCTGGGCGCGATCCGCGCCATGGCCCAGGCGGTCATGGTGGTTTCCACCGCCATCTCCCCGGTCCTGGCGGGCGGGCTGCTGGACGCCGGCTTCGGCATTCCCGGACTCGCCGGCGCCATGGCCGGATTGACCGGAGTGAGCATCGCCCTGGCCCTGGTGGCCCCGGCCCGGGTGACGTCCGCTTGACGCTGGTGATGCTCCCGTCGCTGTGTATACTGACCGCGATGACCGGAACAGGACGATCCGCATGACCGAGCCGCACGACCCGCGTTTCCAGCGCCCGTACTACACCATCCGTTCGAAGTTCTTCCGAATCTTCGGCGACGCCTTTCACCTTTATGATGACCAGGGCGATCTCGTGTTGTACTCGGAGATGAAGCGTTTCCGGCTGCGCGAGGACATCCGCCTCTACGCGGATGAGTCCATGAAAGACGAGCTGCTGCGGATCAACACCCGGAGCATCTTTGATTTCTCGGGCGCCTATGATGTGGTGGATTCAGGCACGGACGAACGCGTGGGCACGCTCAGGCGCGCCGGACTGAAATCATCCTTCCTTCAGGATCACTGGAGCATCCTGGATCCCGACGGCAACGAGATCGCCACCCTGGAAGAGGACTACATGGTAAAAGCGCTGGTGCGCCGCTATCTGGAAATCCTGTCGATCCTGCTGCCCCAGCGCTATCACGCCACCCTGAACGGACGAACCATGGCCAGCTACCAACAGCGCTTCAATCCGGTCATTCTCAAGCTGGATCTGGACTTCAGCGGCGATCCGGACCAACAGCTCGACCGCCGTCTGGGCCTCGCCGCCGGCGTATTGCTATCAGCGATCGAGGGCCGGCAGGAATAACGTCGGGATTACCAGCCTGTTACGTCCGGATAACCCGGCTCACCAGCCAGGGCCCCACCAGTTCAAAGGCAATGGTGGAGGTCACGGCGGCGGCGAGAATCAGCTTGCCCTGCTCGGGGAAATGCTCGGCGGCCAGCAAGGCCATGCCCATGGCCACACCCGCCTGGGGCGTCAGCGCGAGCCCCAGATTGTGCGGAACGTCCGGCCGCGGTGGGCGCAGCATGCGTACGCCCAGTTGCCCGCCCAGGTAGCGCCCCAGTGAACGCAGCGCGATATAGGCCAGAATCAGGCCGGTGGCGGTGCCCATATAGGCGAGATCGACGCTGGCGCCGGAAAGCACGAAAAAGAACACCAGAAAGGGCCATTCAATGTGCTCGATTTCCGTAAAGGAATACTCATGATGGGGAGACACATTGACCACGACGAACCCGGCCACCATGGCCGTTAGCAAAGGCGAGACATTCAACCAGGTGGACAGGGCCGCCATCAGCAGAATCAACGCCAGCGCTTCCACCAGGGTGGGCTCGCCCGGCTGCAGCCGTCCGGTAAGCCAGGCTGCCGGCAACCCCAGAACCAGGCCCAGCACGAGGGCCCCGCCCAGCTCCCAGACAGCATGCACCAGCGCCTGCGCACCATCGCCCGAGCCCAGCCAGCCCAGCCCGGCCATGGCCAGGCCGAACACGATAATGCCCCAGGCGTCGTCGATGGCCACGATCCCGAGCAGAATGCGCCTCCGGGGCCGCTCGTCGCCACTCGCGCCCACGGCTTCACTGACCGCGGCCGGGTCGGTGGCCACGGAAATCGCCGCCAGCGATATCGCCACGGCCGGCGGGTAGCCCAGCAAGGTCAGGCCGCCACCTACCGTCAACGCGCCCACGCCAATGACCGCCAGGGACAGCACCACAATCACTGCCCCCGTGCTGCGCAGGCGTTCGCGCGTCAGCTCGCCGCCCAGCAGGAAGGCCACCATGACCAGCGCCACATTGATCAGCGGCTCACCCAGCCCGCCCAGGGGCCGGGCATGGGGCTGACCCAGCACCGCTTGCTGTACCACGGCATAGCCCACGCCCACCAGTACCAGCAGGGAAATGCGCGGCAGGGCCGTGCGCCGGGCCACCGCATCCGCCAGGATACTCACCGACAACAGTATACCCAGCAGCAACAGATTCTGGGTGTTCGCGCTCATCTCGCCGATTATCATGTCCCGGGGCCTGGTATTGCAGCTTCGATGCCGGCTGGATGAAAACCCGAGTGTAGCAGCCGGACTCAAAGCCCGTGACACCCTTGAAAAAGCGCCCTTCACCCCCAATTCGCCCGGTCACAGCGAACCAAGTCAGATCAAAAGGGTAGAAGACACCATGGCCGAGACCGTCCAGACCGAGCAACACGAATTCCAGGCGGAGGTAAATCAGCTGCTGCACCTGATGGTGCATTCGCTGTACTCCAACAAGGAAATCTTCCTGCGCGAGCTGATTTCCAACGCCGCCGACGCCGCCGACAAGCTCAAATTCCGCGCGCTCGAGGATGACAGCCTGTACGAGGGTGATCCGAACCTGGAAGTGCGTATCGAAGCGGACAAGGAGGCCGGCACGCTGACGGTGCGCGATAACGGCATCGGCATGGACCGCGAGGACATCATCAATAACCTCGGCACCATTGCGCGGTCCGGAACCATGGAATTCCTCAAGAACATGAGCGGTGACGAGCAAAAGGACGCCAGCCTGATCGGGCAATTCGGGCTGGGTTTTTATTCCGCCTTTATCGTCGCCGACCACGTGGAAGTCTATAGCCGCAAGGCGGGGACGAACCCCGGCGACGGTGTCTACTGGGCCAGCACGGGCCACGGCGAATTCGATCTGGGCGCGGTGGACAAACCGACCAAGGGCACGGCGGTCGTGCTGCATCTGCGCGACGAGGAAGCCGAGTTTCTTGAGCCTTTCCGGCTCAAGTCGCTGGTCCAGAAGTACAGCGACCATATCGCCATTCCGGTGCTGATTCAGGAAGAAAAACCGAAGGAAGGTCAGGAAGAGGAAGAAAGTCCCGAAATGGAAACCACCTGGGAGCAGGCCAACTCCGCCACGGCGCTGTGGACCCGGAACAAGAACGAGATCAGCACCGAGGAATACCAGGACTTCTACCGTCACATCTCGCATGACTACGGCAATGCCCTGACCTGGACGCACAACAAGGTCGAGGGCAAGTTGGAATACACCTCGCTGCTGTATGTGCCCGAGAAAGCGCCCTTTGATCTGTATCACCGCGACGGCGCGCGCGGGCTCAAGCTCTATGTCCAGCGCGTGTTCATCATGGACGACGCCGAGCAGTTCCTGCCGCTGTATCTGCGCTTTATCAAGGGCGTGATCGACAGCAATGATCTTTCGCTCAACGTCTCGCGCGAGATCCTGCAGCAGGATAGCACCGTCCAGTCGCTGCAGAGCCAGCTGACCAAACGCGCGCTGGACATGCTCAGCAAACTGGCCGAGGACCAGCCGGAGCAATACCAGCAGTTCTGGGATGAATTCGGCAATGTGCTCAAGGAAGGCATTGCCGAAGACATGAAAAACCAGGACAAGATTGCGCCGCTGCTGCGCTTCGCCACCACGCACACGGGCGAGCCCACGCAAAACGTCAGCCTGGACGACTACAAGGCGCGCATGAAGGAAGGCCAGAAAGAGATTTATTACATTGCCGCGGACAGCCATCAGAATGCGCTGGGCAGTCCGCATCTGGAAGTCTTCCGCAAGAAGGGCATCGAGGTGCTGTTGCTCTCGGGTCAGATCGATGACTATGTCATGAATCACCTGGGCCAGTATGAAGAAATTCCCTTGCGCGATATTTCCAAGGGCGAGCTGGATCTCGGTGATCTCGAGGACGAGGAGGAAAAGAAGGAAAAGGAAAAGACCGACGAGGAATACGCCCAGCTGACGAAGCGCATCCAGGAGGTGCTCGCCGACGATGTGGAATCCGTCCGCACTACGCACCGGCTGACCGATTCCCCGGCCTGCCTGGTGGTTCAGCAAGACGATCTGGGCCCGCAGGTACGCCAGCTACTGCAGGCGGCGGGTCAGGAACTGCCGGAGAGCAAGCCCATTCTGGAAATCAATCCGGAACACCCGCTGGTGCAGCGACTCAATCAGGCCTCGGATGAGAGCTACTCGAACGATCTCATCAGCGTGGTCTATGAACAGGCCCGGCTCGCCGGCGGCGAAGAGCTCAAGGATGCACCGGGCTATGTGCAGCGGGTCAACAAGCTGTTGCTGGAATTGTCCAGCTGATCCGGTGACAACCCGAAGGCAAACCAGGGCCGCTTGCGAGCGGCCCTTTTTTTGAGCCGCCGTTTCAGGAATCCGGCCTGGGACTGCCCAGGATCGTCGGCAGTTGCGACGGCCGGGGCATGCCCTGCCTGCGAGCCACCTGACCTTGCTCGTCGCGATAATAGATGACCGGCGTCGCCCGCAATCCCATTTCGCGCATCAAGCGGTTGTTCTGCTGAACGCGCTCACGTGCACGGGCTACGCTCTCCTGGTCCACGGCAATGCCGCCGTCGTTGAATTGGTTCTGGTTACGCAGCAGGGCCGCGGCGGGATCGGCACTGTCCAGGATGGTGGCTGCCTTTTCGGGACTGTCGCTCTTGAGAATCCCCACCATGATGTGACGAATCTGCACGCGCCCGGCATCCACCCAGGGCGCGGCCGCTTCGCGGAAGCGATGGCAGTAGGGGCAATTGGGATCGGTGAAGGTATAGATCACGGTGTCGGCATCCTCGGCGCCGTCGACGAACCAGTCCGCGTTTTCCAGGCGTGACCATGCCTCTTCGCTGGCGTCCTCACCGGAGCGGCCGGGCAGGCGCGGCCGGGTCAGATTCCGGCCATTGCCGTCGAGCATGGGGCCCACGACCATGTGCTCACCATCCGGGGTGAGATAGGCGGCCAGTGGCTTGCCATCCAGTCGGCCCACATAGCCGATCAATCCACCCGGCGCCTGAAAACGATCCGTGACCTCGAACCCCTGGCCCTTGAGGTGTTCGATGGGCGCCGGCTCTTCGTCGCCGAAAGCCGGACCGGCCAGCACCATCACCAGAGCGGCGATAGCGGCCCGGAGGCTGCGGGGATATACGTTCATGGTGCTTTCTCCTTCAGATCATGGGCATCAAAACCTTCCAGGGCGCTGCGCAAGGAGGCACGCGAGAGCGCGCCCACATGGGTATCGATCAGCTGCCCGGAGGCGTCATAGAACAAGGTGGTGGGCAGTGCCTGGCCGCCGGCCCGGCGCCCCATGTTGCTGTCGGGGTCGAGCAACACATTCGGTAACGCCAGTCCGTGCTGCTCGAGAAAGCCGCGCACCCGGGCGCGCTTTTCCCCCTGGTTGACGAAGACAAAGCTCACCCCGGGATAGCGCTCGGCCGCCTTTTCCAGTACCGGCATCTCGTCCACACAGGGCGGACACCAGGAGGCCCAGAGATTGATCACCCGGGGCTGTTCGGGGCGAATCGCGGCCGGACGCACTGGTTCGCCCGCCAGCGTCCGCACCGGTGTCTCGGCCAGCACCGCGCCCTGCTCGCGCATCACACCCGCGGCCGTGCTGAGCAGGGCCCAGACCGCCACGCCCGTGCCCAGCGACAGCGCCAGCTGTGCGCGCGCGCCCGGGTGGCGCAGCGCCAGCACCGCGGCGCCCAATGTCGCGCCGACGATACCCGCCAGCGGCGAAAAGCCGCCGTCGCGAATATCAAGCATCCCCAGCCAGTTGTCGCTGTATTCCGGGAAATAGCGGATTACGAAGCCCAGGCGCGCGGCGAACAGCGCCAGCAGCATCAGATCGAACAGACGCGCGCCCAGCGCCAGCTCATCCCGTCGGCTCAGAAAGGCGGCGGTCGCCCAGGTCACGCCGAAGGCGAAAATCATCATGAGCTGATCGAGCGACAGCGCCAGGGGCCCGATGCTGACCGTTACCATCACGGCTCCATTGGAAAGGTTCATGGAACTTAATCAACACGGGGGAGCCTGAGGGACAGGCATTATGCAAAGGTTAAGGCTCCCGGGAGCCATGGGTGAGGAGCAGCTCCATGCATATCCTGCTGGTCGAGGATGATGATCTGGTCGCCTCCGGCGTGGCCTCCGCGCTGGAGGCCGAGGGCTTTACCCTGGATCGTTTCCCCGACGCGCGCCGGGCGGACGCGGCCCTGCGCGCCGCACACACCGATGCGGTCGTTCTGGATCTGGGACTGCCGGATACCGACGGCATGAAACTGCTGCGCGACTGGCGCGCCAGCGACATCACAGTGCCGGTCTTGATTCTGACCGCCCGCGATGACGTGGACGCGCGTATTGCCGGGCTGGAAGCGGGCGCGGACGACTATGTGCTCAAGCCCTTCGACCTGGGCGAGCTGACCGCGCGCTTGCAGGCGCTGATCCGCCGCGCCGCCGGCCGTCCAGTACCCGAGCTGACCCATGGCCGGTTGCGCTATCGACCCGCGGAACAAACCGTGACCCTGGATGGCGAGCCCGTATCCCTGTCGCGGCGCGAACTGGCGCTGCTGGAAGCGTTGCTCTATTCCCGCGGCGCCATTCTGTCCGAGGAACAGCTCAAGGACTCGCTCTATGGCCTGGATACCGATATCGGCAGCAATGCCCTCAATGTCCATATCCATCATTTGCGCCGCAAGCTGGGTCGCAACCTGATCGACACGGTACGCGGCGTGGGCTACCGGCTGGGCCCCACGGACGAGCGGGAGGACGCGTGAGCCTGCAACGCCGCCTGCTGCTCACACTGGGGCTGGCCTTCACCCTGCTGTGGCTGGTCGCGGCCGGGCTCTTGTTCGTGGATCTGCGCCGGCAAGTGACCGCCACCCTGGATCAGCGCCTGGCGGCCTCGGCCCGCATGGTCGCCGGCCTGGTGGCCAACCGGCCCGAGCTGGCCGACACGGGCCCGGACCCGGCGCGCCTGACGGCCCCGGAAACCGACGGCGTGGCCTGTCAGGTGCGCGCGGCCGGCGGACGCGTGTTGCTGCGTACCGGCAGCGCCGCGGGCAGGGCCCTGGGCACGCCCACGCCGGGCTATCACACGCGTACCATCAACGACCAGCGCTGGCGGCTGTACACCCTGCGCCATCAGGATCTGTTCATTACCACCGCCGACCGCATGCGCGTGCGCCGGGACCTGGAACACCGCATGCTTCTGGTCATGGTCGCTCCCTTCGCGCTGGCACTGGTGGGGGGGCTGATTGCGCTGTGGCTCGGCATTCGCCGTGGCCTGCGCCCCCTGCACCGGCTGCGCGAGGCGCTCGCCCGGCGCCGGCCCGACAGTCTGGACCTGATCCGTATCGAACAGGCGCCCGCAGAGCTGGTACCCGTCATCGACACCCTGAATGGACTGCTGTCACAGGTGGCCGAGGTGCTGGCGCACGAACGCCGCTTTACCAGCAACGCCGCCCACGAATTGCGCACACCGCTGACCGGCATCAAGACCCATCTGCAACTCGCGCGTCGCCAGCAGGGTCCGGAACGCGAACAGGCCATCCAGCACGCCCAAGCGGGTGCGCAGCGCCTGGCCCATCTGGTGGATCAATTGCTGACCCTGGCCCGGGTGGAAAGCGATGCCGGCGAAGAGCCTCCGGCGGCGCTGGTGGATACGGCGGTGCGCGAGGCCCTGGCGGATCTGCCGAATACGCGCCGCCTGCACGTGACCGGCCTGACGCCGGAACTCGCCGTGGCCGCGCCAGTGGCGCTGGTCAGCACGGCGCTGCGCAATCTGCTGACCAACGCCTTGCGCCACACGCCCGAAGACAGCGGCGTCGACCTCATCATCGAGAAGGACGCGGAGCGGGTCCGGCTGCGCGTCGAGGACCGGGGCTCGGGCGGTGCACAGGTGGGCGCAGGCAATCTGACCCGACGCTTCGAGCGCCAGGGCGAGCGCGCCGGGGCCGGTCTGGGGCTGGCCATTGTCGAGGCCATCGCGCGGCATTACGACGGCGCGCTGCGCTTTGCGAGCACGGCCGATGGCGGTCTGGTGGCCATGCTCGAGCTGCCACGCGCCCGTGACAACGACGCCCGTTGACCTACAATACAGATCCTGTCCCGGCCTGCAGGCGAGCTTCATGAAATTGCATCCGGAAAGATACGCGCTGGCTCTGTTGTCGCTGTTGTTCTCGCTTGCCGCGCGCGGCGAGGCCGTCGTGGTGGTCGAGCACTGGCCGCCCTGGGAGATCGTGGATGCGGACACGGGCGCAATCACCGGGGGCAGGGCGGTCGAACTTACCCGGACATTGTTTGGCCGCCTGAACGTGGACGTGACGTTTCGCAACGTGCCCTGGCAACGCGCGCTCAAACAGATCCGCACCGGTGAGGCCGATATCATTCCCATGATCAGCCGGACCCCGGTGCGCACGGATGGCATGGCTTTCAGTGATCCGGTCTACCGGGATCAGCTGTTGCTGGTAACCGCCTCTGATCACCCTGAACACAGCGAATGCCGCTGGAACCGCCCCGGTGCGCTGGAAAACAAGACCGTGGGCGTCACGCGGGACTATGTCTATGGAAACAACTGGTCCGCCCTGCGACAGGAGCGGCAGGTCCGGGTCGTACGGAGCAACAACGACCTCGCCCACCTCAAGAAGGCCATGAGCGCGCGGGTGGATTATTCCCTGCAGTATTATTCTTTCCTTCAGTCCAGCCTGACCGATCCGGAACTGGACCGGGACGAACTTTTGTTCTGCCAACCGCCGGTGGAAGAGATCGCCCTGCGCTTCGGCATCGCCCGGCAATCGCCGCTGGCGGAGCGGATGCCCGAAATCAACCAGGCGCTGGAGACCATGAAACAAGACGGCTCCTGCCGCGCCATCCTGGGCGAACTCTACCGCGAGCCTTGAGCCGACACGGCATCGCGGCGGCGCTGTTGCCCGTACCAGCGCACCAGCTCATCCGCGACGGCCGGATGATCCAGCAAACCCATGTGGCCGATGCCATCGAGACGCTTGCAGCGAATCCGATCTTCGGCCGGCGCATGCAGCCGGGGATTGAGCGCGCTCCAGGGCGTCACCAGCCCGTCGCCCACCGTCTTTTCCAGGGTCCCGCCGCGGATACCGGCCAGGGTAGTGCCGACAAACAGATAATGCGCCCCGGGCACCGGATCCACCGGGTGCGGGTGGAAATGCGCTACATCATCGCGGTCGCGCTCGTCCCAGTCATCGGCACGCAGGCTGCCGTGACGCAGATCCTTGATGCCGGCGCTGCGCCACTGCCCGATCAGTGCCAGTGGCGCCGAGTAGGAACTGTAGTTCAGAAAATGGGTCAGCCAGTTGCCCATGGTCTCGAGTTTCGCGCCCTGATGAGGCGCCCCCAGGCAGACCTGACCGCGCAGCCGTTGCGTCCAGCCATGGCCCGCGTCCAGCCCCTGATGCCCGGCGCTCAGGCCCACCAAACCGCCCATACTGTGGCCCACCAGGGTCATGCTCTCCACGGGCACCGGATATTCGTTGATCAGCTGTTCCAGCCGTTGCGCCAGGTCCGCGCCATTGTCGTGAATGGCCCGGCCCGTGTTGTACCTGAGATAGAGCACCTGGCAATCAAAGTCTTGCGACAGACGCTCGGGCAGACTCGCGCCTTCCGGGTTCTGCCAGGCCAGTTCGTTCATGCCCAGGCCATGCACGAAGACCACCAGATGGGGCGAAGGCGATGCCGACAACCAGGACGGCACGCCCGCCGTAAACGAGGCCGGCCGCTCACCACAGGCAAACCCCATGGGCAGGGCCCAGTGGTGGTTCTGCGCATGGAAGAAGTCGCCCCAGGCGGCATTGAAGGCGCTGGCGCAGTGCAGTTGCCAGGGCTGCAGTTCACGGCTGTCCGGGTCCGCGTCTCCGCCGGCCCAGTCCAGACCCCGCGTGCCGGCCACCGCCAGCAGCGTGGTCAGGGACCGGATGGCGCCATAGACCGCCCCGGTGACGCCCGGGCCCGGAACGGATACCGGGACGCGTCGACGGACGGAATCCTGCACCGCGGCATGGACACCCTCGACAACCCGGCTGCCGCTGTGCACGCCCAGTTCCGCGCCCTGGATGGCGCCTTTTAGGAAGGACTGGCGGGAATGCATCTTCGGTTCCTCCGAGCCGTGACAAAAGATTCACACCTTGAGTGTACAAATGTGCACGATGATTCCAATCCGAAGAAAGTCGTAGAGAGACGCGGTGCCGCTTCCGTGCCGGCATCAGACCAGGTCGGGTCAAACCTTCATGCCAACGGCGAGCAAGGCGCCACGAGGAATCCCGCTCTCAGGACCGTGGCGGGATCCGGGGCGGTCTTCCCGATACCGCAGTTTGTTCTGTCGGAGGCTGCCACAGGGGGTAAAACGAGTATGAAGGAAGGTATGCGGGCTGGAAACGTGAATGCTCATTACATGCGGGCGGGATGATGAGCGGACAGAGCACGGTCTCACAAGAAAGCCGCACACACCGAAGTGTGCGCGGCCGTTGCTTCCCCCGAGGCCGGATGCGGGTTAGTCAGCTCGCACGAGGGTGGCAGCTGGACTGCCGTTGGGTTCGGTCAGAACCAGCGTATCGCCACTTTGCAGTTCCATGCCGAAATCATCGCCCGCACCGCCATCAGCCAGACCGGCGTCGCCGTTGGAATCGACAGCAACCACCGAAGCGGTAAAGGTAGCGTTGCTGCCGGTCAGTGAGCCCGAGATCGAATAGGTGCCGCTTTCCACACCGGCCGTATTCGTTTCGCTGTTCTCAATCAGAAAGTAGCTGCCCGAACTGTCCGAGCCATCGAAGACCACGATGACATCCTCACCGGCCGGTTCACTGATCCGCCAGCTACCTGCAAGCCCGGTAGCATTTTTGACGACAGTGGCGAAGACAACCGTATCGGGCGTTTCATCATTGGTGGTGATAACCTCGAGTTCGTCATTGGCTGTACTCTGAACCGCGAAACCGACCTCGTTACCGTCCGAGCTATCTTGATTGCCGGCAACTCCGGTATCCCCGTTTTGATCCACATTGATGGAAAAGTTGATCTCGTTACCAACCACAGAGTAGCTGCCGACTTCATAACCTTTTCCGGGATCCGGTTGGGTACCACCATCATCGAATTGGGCCTGGTAGAAGCTGCCCTGACGGGTGAACACAACGAGCGCTTCAATGCCGCCTGGTGCGCTACCCTCTTCCAACAAGTGGGCTCCAACCACATTCGCGGCATCACCCGTCGAAATGCCCTCGTCGGTCAGCGTGCTGACGAAATGGTCTTCAGCAGCCTGGACCGATTTCAGCGGGGTCTGATTGGGGCTAACGTTGGCCACGAAGTTGGTTACGTCCGTATCGTTTTCAAAATCCCCACTGGACTGTTCAAAATCCAGGGTTATCCCCTCGGCGGCCGTGCGGGTGGCATTGCTGATGGTTATGCCGTTCGTGGGGTCACCATCGTCATCAATGGTCTGCAACAAACGAATCACATTACGGACCGTTTCGTCGAGTTCGCGGTTTGCATTCATGTCGAGCGGTGTCACCACGGCAGCGGCGGGTACAGACGGGAACGTAATACCGCCTACGGAAAACACCACAGTGTCGCCGTCCGTATACGTGAACGCCCCGTTGCTATTGGTGGTTCCGGATTGCCCTCCGGCGGTATAATCGATATTGGCAACCGGGCTGTCCAGGAAAACGCCTGTAGAGGTACTGTTATCAGCGCCGCCGCCACTGCTACTGCCGCCACAGCCGGAAAAGGCCAGCATGGACACCAGGGCAAATGGCACAGCGAAGCCGGCCCGGGTGCGGGGAAACAGCGCCTTTGCATGATCAACCGGGAAAGGTAGAGTTTTCATGAATTTTTCTCGTTGTAAGGGATAAGGGCTCTTGGACTCTAGCCCCGGGCGCCGCAAACAGCCATCAGCCAAAGGGCGTATTTCCTTCCTTTAGCAGGTTCGTGCTGGTGGCAGGCTGTTGAAAAGGGCTATGGATATCCCGAAATCCCATGACCATTCGTTGTTGGAAACCCTGGGAGCACAGCATGAACCATGTTCTGATTACCGGCGCCAGTGCCGGCATCGGCGAAGCCTTTGCGCGTCAACTGGCGGAGCAGGGCGAGCACCTGATTCTGGTTGCGCGGCGACGCGACCGGCTGGATGCGATCGCCGATGATGTGCGCCGTGCGCACGGCGTCACGGTCCAGACGCTGGCGGCGGATCTCACCCGTGCCGATGGCGTGAACCAGGTGATCGAGCGCATCGAGCACGAGGACTGGGGCATCAAAGGCCTGATCAACAATGCCGGCTTCGGTGAACGGGGCGCCTTTGCGGATCTGGACCATGGCCGGCAAATGGACATGGTCCAGGTGAACGTGAACACGGTGGTGGATTTCACCCATCGGCTGATTCCGCGGCTGCGCGAAGCGAGCGATGCTTTCATCCTCAATGTCGCCTCCCTGGCGAGCTTCCAGGCCGGCCCGCAGATGACCAGCTATTACGCCACCAAGGCCTTCGTTCTGATTTTCTCGGAATCGCTGCACGAGGAACTGAAAGCCGAGGGCATTCACGTGTCCTGTCTCTGCCCGGGGCCGACGCAAACGGAGTTCGCCGACAAGGCCGATCTCGCCGGCAGCCTGCTGTTCCGGATGGGCACCATGACGGCCGACGATGTCGCGCGTATCGGACTGGCACGGCGTCACAAGGCGGTGGTCATCCCCGGTTTTCGCAACTGGCTGCTGGCTGTGCTGGCGCAGATGTCGCCGCGGCTTGTGGTGCGGCGGCTGGCGGGTTTGCTGCATAAGTGACCTTGCAAGGTTTCCGCGCTGGTATAGCGGGTATGGGCGAGCACGAAAACGACGACCGCACCGGACTACCGTGCAATGCGCTGCAGCGCGAGCGAGAGGGGATCGCCGCCCGGGGGAGCACTAGCAGGCTTCAAGAAAGTCATGCTGAAAACGTTCGCAGGCATGCTCCGGACCCATCACCAGGTCCAGGGGAAAGGGCTGATCGCCGTCGAAACGGGTCAGGGTAATGGAGTGGCATTCATGGCCCAGTGCGCCAACCGCTCCAACATGGTCCTGATATCAATGGCCGCACCACTGTGCGGGTCGCGCGCGCACGGGGTTTCCAACAGCCTGCCAGCGCTCAAAAACTCGAAAGTCCGGTGGCTTCCGTAAAACGATAGAGTGCGTATTTCCAGATGGATTCATCCGCATAGACGGAATAATCGACACTGTGATGCCGCCCGTTTTCATTGCGCCACTGGCTCTGAAATGACCGGCTTGCATGGCGAATCAGATCTGCCCCCATTTGGGCGCGTACTTCCACATTGGTTTCCAGATTGAAGTTGTCCAGATTGCGCCGGGTGAAGTTGGCCGAGCCCAGGATGATGCGTGCCGGCCCCTGTTCAGCACGGAGCAACAGCATCTTGGCGTGACACTGCTCGCCGTGGGTATCACACCAGCGCACGGTGATACCAGCATCCTCCAGTTCATGCGCCACAGGCCGGTTGGGAATGCCGCCCTTCTCGCGGCCGAACGCGTCCTTGTTGGGATCCAGCAGGACCCGGACCCTGGCACCACGCTCGTGCGCGCGCTTGAGCGCTTCCAGGACACCGCGATGGCTGAGGTAGAACATCAGCAGATCGATTTCGTCACCCGCCCGTGCTGAATTGAGCGTATCCAGCACGGCTTCGCGGATAGCCGCTTCGGTCAGAATCCGCAGCCGGGGCAGCCCCCCGGCTACCCCATCCCCGGCCCGGGGCCAGACCGGCTTCGCGTGCGAGAAAGCGGCCACGGCCGCTTCGGTTTGCAACAGATCCAGTGCCGCCGGCCCTTCAAAAACAAGTCCCACATTGTCATGGGCACTGCTCGCACTGTGCGGATTGGCGGACGTCACCACGCCGGCCCAGCTGTCGCCGTGATCCACCACCAGGGTCTTGCGGTGATTCGCCTTGAAATTCAGAAGTTCCATATAGGTGCGCAGGGTCACCGCCTCCGTACCCACGGGCGAAGGCAGCCAGCCGTTGCGGCTGTTGCCCGCCCACTGACAACAGGCGCGCCACAGGATCGACCAGGCGGGATTGGGATCGCGCAGCCGGTCGAGATCGGTGAAGATCACTTCGATGCCGGCGGCCTGGAGTTGCTCGATAAAGGGGTTCTCGACGCCGCCATAGAGCGTGTTGAAGGGGTCGGTAATAAAGACCACCCGCAGTTCCGGCACGGCCTTCTTGCGATCGATCAGCGCCCGCGTGAGTTCTTCGGTAATGGGCCGGTACGGGGCTCCGATCCCGCCGGCAAAGGGATTGAACAGGAACTCATCCAGCACTACCAGCTGCTCCGCCTGCTCAATCAACCGCAGTTGCTGATCGAAGATGCTCTGCTCGGAATGGCGCTCGCCTGTATCATCGACCCAGGTGTGATCGGCCAGAAAGGTGGCGTTGTTGACGGAGCGCCAGGGTGTAGCCGTGTCGAGACCGGAAGGCAGGGGTCTATTCATGTGATAACCCGCCGTCGCCAGATAGAGCGCGAGAAGCAGCCCCAGTATGATCCCGCCGCGTTTGCCGTGCATGGGCGCTAATTGTGAACCCCCGGGTGGGTATTTTCAAAAGAAACCAGAGGCAAGGAGCAAGGTTCAAAGGGGCAGATACAGGCGAACAACGGCGCGAGGCTGCCAGGGATGGTCATTGCCCCCTCCTCGATCCTCCCTGGAGAGGGAGCGGTTGTTCCAAGCGCGTGTACTCTTCGCCTTGCTCAGGCTCTTGCAACACTGTCTTGCCGAGAGTGGAGCGCGACAGGGCCTTTCTTCGGCACGTCATGCCATTTCCGGGTTGCGCCTTTCAGCTTGCCACTTTGTTCTTTGGTTACCGATCCAGCCCGGCAAAGAACTGCCGCGTATTCTCCGCCAGGCTGTCGAGGTGATAGCCGCCTTCCTGGAGCACCAGAAGCGGCCAGGGCTGGTCATGGAGTGTCTGACCCAGGCGGTGAAAGCCCTCGGTGGTTACATCCACCTTGGCCTGGGGATCCTCGCGATAGATGTCATAGCCCAGCGTAACGATGAGCACGTCCGGGCTGAACAGCCGGATGGCGGTGAGCGCCTCGTCCAGGCGCTCGAAAAAGGCGGATTCGGGTGAGCCATGAGGCATGGGCAGATTGATGTTGTAGCCCTCGCCCGCACCTTCGCCGCGCTCGTCCTCGAAGCCGCTCACCACCGGATAGAAGTTGGTGGGATCACCGTGGATGGAGACATAGAGCACATCGTTGCGGTCATAGAAGATTTCCTGAATGCCCTGACCGTGGTGCATGTCCGGATCCAGGATGGCCACGCGCGGAAAGCGGCGCTGGAGCACGGTAGCGGCAATCGCCGGATTATTGAGATAGCAGAAACCGCCCGCCGCGTCGTAGCGTGCATGGTGGCCCGGCGGACGGCACAGGCCATAGGCGGCGCAAGCGCCGTCAATCAAATTGTCCGCGGCGGCCGCCGCCGTTTGCGCCGCGTAATAGGCGGAGTTCCAGGTATGCTCGCCCACCGGGCAACTGCCGTCCGCCAGATAACGGCCCGCCTCCGCGAGAATGCCGCGCAGCGGGTTGCGATCACGCACGAAGACATTGGACAGCACCTCGTCGCCCCAGTCCTCCGGCCAGCGGCGGTGGGCGGATTCCAGAAACCGCAGATAGCCCAGATCATGCACCTGCGCAATGGGCCGCATGCCCTGATCAACAGGCTCCTCCACGGCAATGCCCGCGGATTCCAGCCCTTGCAGGATCCGTTTCGTGCGCTCGGGAATCTCCTGGGGCGCGCGCATCTGCCCGCGCGTAAGATAGGTGCGGGGATAGTGCTGTTCCTGCGCAGGGTGGAAAAATGCCTTCATGCCGTTGATCTGCCTGTGACTGCTGCATCGAATCGGGGAGAGCAGTATGCCCGTTGCGGCGGGGGAGGGGAAACGCCCCGCTCCGGTTCATTAGCAGGCTGTTGAAAAACCCCTTGCGCGCTCAGGCATTCAGGCTTTCAGGCTGGCCCGCACGCATGGTTGCCCTTTTCGACGGGACCGCGCCCCGCCT
>CAJXLA010000042.1 GCA_913055795.1 uncultured Alcanivorax sp.
AAACCCGCCGAAAAGCGACGCCCCCATCCTGGCCATCCATAGTGATCGGCGCATCACCCGCCTGTCCCGGTTCAATGGCAAAAGGGTTCTGGCCCAGCTCTCTGATGACCAGGTGGATCAGCTCACGGCCAACCCGGACCCCGGGCAGAATCCGCGCCGGCTGCTCGACGAACTGCGCGAACGCTTTCCCGAACAAAGCGCATGGCTGACCGGCGAGGCCTATTATCAGGGCCGGACGCCGCAACATCTGGCGAACCTCTTCCGCTGGCTGCTCCAGCGTTCCGGCATCGAAATCGAGGCCGGAGAACCACAACCACGCGCCACCATTCGATATTACCGGGACGGCACGTCGTATGCCGAGGCCTCGGAAATGGACCTGAAGGAAGGGCCGGCCGTGGCTCTGCTGGATCTGGACTCCGGCGATCAGCCCGGCAAGAAGGCGCTGCTCGACGCCGCCTGCAAGGCGCTGGAAGAGCGCGATCTGCAATGCTTTGCCGTCCTGGCCCGCTGGGGCGGTGCCAGTGTCCAGGCCGTCAAGAAACTGGCCGCCAGTGCAACGCCGGCCAAACTGGCCGGCGTCGTCAGCCTCCAGGATTTCACTGTGGGCGGCGGGGACGGTCGCCAAAAAGCTACTTCGGCTTTCAAAAAACTCGATGTGCCCGTCATCAAGGGCATCCGTATGGCGGAACGGACCGAAGCGCAATGGCGCCGGTCCACCGACGGCATTCCCGCCGACGACGTGCATTACAAGCTCGCCATGCCTGAACTTCAGGGCATCAGCCAACCTCTGGTGCTGTCGGTGGCGGAACCGCCCCGGATCGATAAACGCACCGGCGTGCGCCTGCGCCTGACCCGGCCGGTCGACGATCGGGTCACCGCCCTCGCCGACCGCATGCAGCGCTGGCACCGACTCCAGGACATGGATAACAGTGACAAACGTCTGGCGCTGATTTATTACAACCATCCACCCGGTCGCCACAATGTGGGTGCCGATGGACTGGATGTGCCGGCATCACTCCACCACATGCTCACCAATCTGAAAAAGGCCGGCTACAAGACCGGGCCCTTGCCGGATTCGCCGAAAGCACTGCTGCAACAGATCCAGAAACAGGGCGTCTATCTGCCGCAACACCGCGCCGAACTGAAGAAACTCCAGGGCAAGGTTCCGGCGTTATCGAAGACGGAATACAAGAGCTACTTCGACCAGCTGCCCGCGACGGTTCAAGCCGAACTGCAACACGGCCCGGTGGGCTATCTGCATGCGCGGATGCAAAAGGCGCTCAGCGAGGATCAGAAAGCACTCGCGGAACAAGCCCTGGAACGCGGTATTCGCGATCTGCGCCACATGCTGGAAGAAGTGGACCACAAGGCGAAGGCGCGCGCGCTGAATCTGCTGGATCAATATCAACAGGGCTGGCAACAGCGCCTGGCCGGCCAGGAAACCGATAAGGAACTGGGCAAGCTGCGCGATGCGCTCATCCGCACCGGCGTGCCCGGACTGTCCGGCTGGGGCGAACCACCGGGCCGCGTCATGGTTCAAAACGACAAGATGCTTTTCCCGGGGCTGCGTTTCGGCAACATCTTCATCGGACCGCAGCCACCGCGCGGCTGGCAAAAGCATGAAGAGTTGTTGCACGCCAACACCACCTTTCCGCCCACGCATCACTACACCGGTTTCTATTACTGGCTGCGCGAGCAATTCAAGGCGGATGCCCTGGTTTACGTGGGCCGGCACTCAACGCGCGAATTTCTCCCCCACCGGCGCGCCGGACTGACGTCGAGCGACTATCCGGATCTGCTGGGCGGATCCCTGCCGCTGATTTATCCCTATATCGTCGACGGCGTGGGCGAAGGTATCCAGGCCAAACGCCGGGCGCTGGGTGTAATGGTCAATCACCTGACACCGCCGCTGGAAACCACCAAGCTTTATGATGAACTGCTGGAACTGCGGCAGCTGGTGGAAACCTGGGAATCCGCCAATGATCCCGATGCCGCCACGCGCAAACGTGCCGTGGAACGGCTGCGCAAACGCATTCGCGAGCTGAATCTGGTGTCCGAAATCCGGAACGAGCTCGAACACGAAGGCGAGGAAGAAGACGCCGGAGAAGAAGAAAAACAAGTTTCCGAGCCCCCCACTCGGGCGGAGTTGAAAGATCAGAAAGACGCCTCGGCTGAGCTCACCGACGTCGATGATGAGTTGCTGGTGCACGAAGTGGGCCACTATGTCACGCACATGCAGGAACGCTTCATGCCCATTGGCCTGCATGTGTTCGGTCAGGACTGGGACCAGGAAGCCGTGAATACCATGCTGAATTCCATGGCCGGGGACGACGAAGTGGAACCGCAGTGGCGCAAGCAACTCAAGCAATCGCCACAAAACGAAATGAACAACTTCCTGGCCGCGCTGAACGGTCGTTTCGTGCCGCCAGGCAAAGGCAATGATCCAGTCCGTACCCCGGCCGTGCTACCCACGGGCCGAAACTTCCATGCCATATCAGGCGATCTGGTGCCCACGCGCGTGGCCTGGTCCGTGGGGCAGGAACTGGCAAGCGAGGCACGTGCATCCGGAGATGAACGCGCACAAGGTAGCGAGGCCATTGTGCTCTGGGCCTCGGACGCCGTGCGTGACGAAGGCGTCATGGTCGCCTTCGGACTCAACATGCTGGGCATCAAACCGGTGTGGAACTCGCGCGGCATCGTCAAGGGACTGGAACGCATGCCCCTGGACGACCGCCGGCGCCGGGATGCGTTGTTCACCACCTCCGGTTTGTTCCGCGATCTTTATGGACAACAACTGGAATGGCTGGATCAGGCGGTACGGCTGGCACTGGACGGGTCCACCCAAAGGATCCGGGCAAAACATCCGCAACTCGCCGGGGCCCTGCGTGCGGCTCTGGACGCCCTGCCGGACAGCATGCGCGATCCGGGCAACGAAGCACTGGCCCAAAACGATGTCGCGGCGCGTTGGGTGAAAGACACCAAGGCCTTGCTGGAACAAGGCCGTTCCCCCGAAGACGCCGGAACCGATGCCGCACTGCGCGTATTCGGGGCAGCGCCCGGCTCCTATGGCGCGGGTGTCAACCGGCTTGCGGCTCGTTCCGGCGCCTGGCAAAAGCGCGGCGAACTGAGCGATGTCTATCAACGCCGGATGGGGCATGCCTACGGAAAAGATGTTCAGGGCCAGGCGGCCCATGATGCCTTTGCACAACGACTCGAAGATGTGGGCCGGACCTATCTGGGCCGGGCGAGTCATGTCTACGGCCTGCTGGACAACAATGACGGCTTCGACTTCCAGGGCGGGCTGTCCATGGCGGTGGAACAGGTCTCGGGTCAGGCACCGGACAACCGCGTTCTCATGCATGCGGACCCGGACAATCCGTCGGTGGAATCGTTATCGCGTGCCCTGCTGGGCGAGCTGCGTGGTCAGAATCTGAATCCGCAATGGCTCAAGCCACTGATGGATCGCGGTTATTCCGGCGCGCGCGAGATGAGTTCCGATTTTCTGGACAACCTCTGGGGCTGGCAGGTCACCAATCCCGAGGTGGTGAAGTCCTGGGTCTGGGATGATGTCTATCAGGTCTATTTCCGGGACAAGCACGGTATCGGCCTGGACAAGTTCCTGGAAAAGGATGCCAACGTTCATGTGAAAACCCATATGCAGGCGGTCACCCTGGTGGCCGCGCATCGCGACTACTGGGACGCCAGTGATCAGGTGATCCGCAAACAGGCCACGGAATTCGCCCAGCTGGTGGTGGAGCACGGTCTGCCCGGCGGCGGTCATACACAACCGGATCATCCCACCATGGACTGGGTGGCAAAGAAGCTGGACGACGCCGGACTGCGCAAGCAGTTCGAACAGGTACTGGCGCGTGCGCAACCCCGAGCGCAAAAGCAGCGCGAGACGGATCCATCCACAGTGGCCGAGATCGAGGTTCAGGAGCAGACCGCAAAACAAAAGGACCAACAAAAGCCGGATGCGCCGGCATCAAAACGGGACGCGCGCCAACAGGCGAAACAACAAAAACAATCCCGGCAATCCGAATCCGACACACAACAGTCCTCTGCCGAGGGCGGCCGCGTGCTGTTGCCCTGGATCATGGCCGGCATGGCCCTGCTGCTGATCGGCGGTGGTATTTATGCCGGCAGACAACCTCGTATGGGAGGAAGGTGAACCATGTTTGCATCCCGCACACTGGAAATCATGGATACCCTGGTGAGCGCGCTGCTGGAGCCGGCCATTATCGCGCTCCTGGCGCTGGTGGCGCTGGCGCTGTGGGAGCTGGGGCTGGCCCTGGGCGAGCGCACCGGTGGTCTCAAGCGCATGGTGGCGGCAGGCAATGCTGATGCATTGGCTCGCCGGGCGCGGCAGCGCATCGATCGTGCCGATCTGCTGGCGCGAGTGGGGCCCATGCTCGGACTCATGGGCACGCTGATTCCATTGGGCCCGGGGCTGGCCGCGCTGGGGCGGGGCGAGCTGGATGTGCTGGCGCAGGCCGTGACCGTGGCCTTCAACACCACAGTGCTGGGGCTGCTGGCTGGTATCCTCGGTTTTCTCATCGGGCGCATGCGCCGGCGCTGGTATGACGCTGCCATGGAGCAGCTGGAGGGCGCCGCATGAACAGCCCCGGTTACCGCCACAGCCGCTTCGATGCCGGCGACGATGACCCCATGGGCCCGCTGGCCAACCTGGCGGATATCATGCTGGTGTTCGCCGTGGGCCTGATGGTGGCTCTGGCCGCGTCAAAGAACGGTCTGGAACAAGGCAAGCCCGGCGGTGTGGATGTACAAAAAGGCCGTGAAATCCCGGAGGTTCCCGAGGGAACCGGAGAAACCGGCAGCGGCTACGAAGCCGTGGGCCGGGTTTACCGGGACCCGAAAACCGGCAAGCTGGTCATGATCGGAGGCAAGGACTGATGCGTATCAAGGGACTACAACCCCTTCTGGCGGCACTGGCCCTGACCGCCGCCGGGCTGCGGGCCGAGCCGGTCTGTGTCACGGACGACGCGGAGCGCGAAGTCTGCCTGGAGCAACCGGCGGAGCGAATCGTGGCGCTGTCACCAGGCGCGACCGAGTTGCTCTTCGCGGCCGGCGCCGGGGATCAGGTCGTGGGCACGGTCAACCACAGCGACTATCCCGAGGCGGCAAAGAAAATTCCGCGCGTAGGCACCTACAAACGCCTGGATCTGGAAGGCCTGCTGGCCCGGGAACCGGATCTGATCATCGGCTGGCAGAGCGGCAACCCGGGTGCACAACTGAAGCAACTGCGCGAATTCGATGTACCGCTCTATCTGTCCGAGCCCCGCCGCTTCCGGGATGTCGCCTCGACGCTGGAACGTCTGGGCGCGCTGGCCGGCACCCGGGACCCGGCCAAACGAGCAGCCCGGGACTTTCTCGCCGCCATCGGGGGACTCCGAGATACCTACGGCGATGCCCAGCCGGTATCGGTGTTCTATCAGATCTGGCCGGACCCGCTCATGACCATCAACGACGAACATCTGATGGGTCAGGCGACCCGGCTGTGCGGCGGCAACAATGTCTTCGGCGATGTCGACAACCTGACACCCCGCATCAACCGGGAATCCGTGCTCGAGCGCGATCCGGAAGCCATTATCGCCGGCGGCATGGGCGAAGCGGACCGCTCCTGGCTGGAGCCCTGGCGCCAGTTCGAAGAGCTGCAGGCCGTGAAACGCCGGAATCTGTTTTTCGTGCCGCCGTCCACCATTCAGCGGCCCACGCCCCGGCTGGTAAAGGGCGTGCGCATTCTCTGCCGCAAGCTGGAGACCGCTCGTGGCCGGCGCGGATAGTCAGCTGGGCCCGGTGGCCGCGCGCGTGCCCGGCGTCCGGGCACCCCTGCTCGCCCCCCTGCTGGGCCTGACGCTGCTGGCCGTGCTCTCGGTGGCCGTGGCGGTGGCCTTCGGCAGCGTGGCGCTGAGTCCGGCAGAACTCCATGCCGTGTTCACCGGCACGGGCGAGCCCCTGCACCGCACCCTGGTGCTGGAACTGCGTGCACCGCGCGCGTTCGCCGCCTTCGGCGTGGGCGGTCTGCTGGCCGTCGCCGGTGCGCTCATGCAGGTACTGCTGCGCAATCCCCTGGCCGATCCCTATGTGCTGGGCCTGTCCGGCGGCGCGGCCGTGGGCGCCCTGGCGTCCATGCTCGCCGGACTGGGCGCCGGAATCGTGTCCGGCTCGGCCTTTGCCGGGGCCATGTTCTCGACCCTGCTGGTCTTCGGCCTGGCCCACGGCACCGGCTCCTGGACCCCCACCCGGCTGCTGCTTACCGGCGTCGTCGTCGCCTCAGGCTGGAGCGCGCTCATTACCTTCATGCTCGCCGTCGGCCCCACGGAACAGCTGCCCGGCATGCTCTACTGGCTGATGGGGGATCTCAGCTATGCCGGCTCGCCCTGGCCCACGCTGATCGCGCTGGCGCTGGCCTGCCTGCTGGCGCTGCCGCTGGGGCGCAGCCTGAACGTGCTCGCTCGAGGGCCCCTGCAGGCGGCGGCGCTGGGTGTGCCCGTGCGGGCGCTGGAATGGGGCATCTATGTGGGCGCCAGCCTGATCACGGCCCTGGCCGTGACCACGGCGGGCAGTATCGGCTTCGTGGGCCTGGTGGTGCCGCATATGCTGCGCCTGGTCCTGGGCAATGATCAGCGCCTGATCCTGCCCGCGGCGGCACTGGCTGGCGGTGCCCTGCTCACCCTGGCGGATACACTGGCGCGTATTGTCATTGCCCCGGAACAGCTGCCCGTAGGCGTCATTACCGCCCTGCTGGGCGTGCCCACCTTCCTCTACCTGCTCTACCGGAGTCGCTGATGACGGCATTGTCGGCGCGCGAACTGATCATGGATATTCCCGACCGTGCGGATGGCGTGCCCCTGAATCTCGATATCCGCCCGGGGCAGGTCTGGGGCGTTCTGGGGCCCAATGGCGCGGGCAAAACCACCCTGCTCCATACCCTGGCCGGACTGCGCCGGCCCCGCAGCGGCGAGGTGCTGCTGGACGGTGAGTCCCTGCGCCGCCAGCGCCGCCGCCGGGTGGCCCGGGCACTGGCGGTCATCTTCCAGGACCGCCTGGACGGCTTTCCCGCCACCGTGCTGGAAACCGTGCTGATCGGCCGCCATCCCTGGCTCGCGCCCTGGGATCTGGAAACCGCCGAGGACGTGCGCCTGGCCCGGGAAGCCCTGGCCCGGCTGGAGCTGAGCGAGCTGGAAGCGCGGCTGGTCAACACACTGTCCGGCGGCGAGCGTCAGCGCGTGGCCATTGCCACGGCCCTGGCCCAGACGCCGGAACTCTGGCTCGCGGACGAGCCCACCAATCATCTGGATCTGCGCCATCAGGTGGAAGTCATGGAGCTGCTGCACGGTCAGGCCCAATCCGGCAATGCCGTCTTCCTCTGCCTCCATGATCTCAATCTGGCCGCGCGCTGGTGCGACCATCTGCTGCTGCTCTATCCCGATGGCCAGGCCTGCTGGGGCCCGGCAGCGGACATGCTGGTCCCGGACGCGCTGGAGCGCCTTTATGATCAGCCCCTGGCCCGGGCGGAAGTGGACGGCGCGCCGGTGTTCGTACCCGCCGGGGCCGGCCCCATGCCATCGGCCAACCCCCAGACCCACGGGAGAACCCCATGAGCGCCGCCAACGAAACCATCCGGGGCACAGCCCCTGCCGCGCTCATCAGCGCGCCCGGCTCGGGGTCAGGCAAGTCCCTGATCACGGCCGCATTGGCACGGCTTCACCGCAACGCCGGCCGCACCGTGCGTGTATTCAAGTTCGGCCCGGATTATCTGGACCCCATGGTGCTGGAAACCGCCTCGGGCGGTCCGGTTTATCAGCTCCACCCCTGGATGACGGGCATGTCGGAATGCCGCTGGCGTCTTGCCAGGGCCGCCGCCGAAGCGGATCTGGTGCTGGTCGAAGGGGCCATGGGCCTGTTCGATGGTGATCCGTCCAGCGCTGATCTCGCCGCGGCCACGGGCCTGCCCGTGGTGCCCGTCATCGACGCATCCGGCATGGCCCAGACCTTTGCCGCCGTGGCCCAGGGCCTGGCGTACTACCGAAACGACATCAAACTGTCCGCCGTAATTGCCAACCGCGTAGGCAGCGCCGGTCACGGCCGTATGCTTGCGGACGCCCTGCCCGAGGCACTGCCCCTGCTGGGCGCGGTGCCACGCAACGAGGCCCTGAATATCCCGGACCGGCATCTGGGCCTGGTGCAGGCCAACGAGATCACGGATCTGGACGAACGACTGGACCGGGCGGCCGAGGTGCTGGCCGAGGCGGGCCTGGACCAGCTGCCGGCCGAGGTGGAACTGGCCGCCGAACCACCCCCGGAGCCGCCGCGGCTACTCGAGGGCAAGCGCATCGCCATTGCCCGGGACGCCGCCTTCGCCTTTATCTACCGCGCCAACCGGGACCTGTTGGCCGCCATGGGCGCCGAGCTGATCGAATTCTCGCCTCTGGTGGACACTGAACTGCCGGCCTGCGACGCCCTCTGGCTGCCCGGCGGTTATCCCGAACTCCACGCCGCACAACTGAGCGCCAATAGCGCCATGCATGAAGCCCTGCGCGCCTTTCATGCCGCGGACCGCCCCATCCTGGCCGAATGCGGCGGGCTGATGTACTGCATGGACGAACTGCTGGACGACGAAGAACGACTCCATGCCATGCCGGGCCTGCTGCCCGGCCGGGCTATCATGGCGGGCAAGCTCACCGGGCTGGGCCTGCAATCACTGACCCTCTCCGACGGCGAACTGCGCGGACACACCTTCCACCATTCCCGCCTGGAAACCGACCGGGAGCCGGTGGCCCGGACCACGCGCAACCGCACCGGTACCGAAGGCGAAGCCGTGTACCGCAGCCGCAATCTCGTGGCCAGCTATTATCATGCCTGGTTTCCGTCCGCGCCCGAGCTGGTCGCGCAGCTTTTTCTGGGAACCGCACAGGAGCTTGATCATGCGTGAAGACGCCAAGAACCCGGAACGCCATAAACGGCGCATGGAACGCAAGCAGAAAGTCATGCAGGAACGCATGGACAATGCGCAGAAAGATCAGGGCGTTTTGCTGGTCATGACCGGCAACGCCAAGGGCAAGAGCAGTTCCGGCTTCGGCATGGTGGGCCGGGCGCTGGGCCACGACATGAAGGTGGGCGTGATCCAGTTCATCAAGGGCGCGTTCAGCACCGGCGAAGACAAATTCTTCCGCGACCATCCCAATGTGACTTATCACACCATGGGCGAAGGCTACACCTGGGACACCCAGGACCGGGAACGGGATGTCCAGGCGGCCACGGCCGCCTGGGACAAGGCCGCGGAAATGCTCAGCGATCCGAGCTTTGAACTCATCCTCCTGGACGAACTCAACATCGCGCTGCGCTATGAATATCTGGATCTCGACCGTGTATTGGACGATCTGATGAACCGTCCGGAGATGCAGCATGTCGTCGCCACCGGCCGCAACGCCAAGCAGGAACTGATCGATATTGCGGACACGGTCACCGAAATGCAGGTGGTCAAGCACGCCTTCCGCGACAGCGGGATCCGCGCGCAGAAAGGCGTGGAACTCTGAGGCTTTATGGCCGCTACCTTGATGATCCAGGGCACCACCTCGGACGCCGGCAAGAGCACGGTGGTGGCCGCCCTGTGCCGCTGGCTCGCACGTCAGGGGTATTCCGTGGCGCCCTTCAAACCGCAGAACATGGCGCTGAACAGTGCCGTCACCGAAGACAGCGGCGAGATCGGCCGTTCCACCGCGCTGCAGGCCCTGGCCTGCGGCATCGAAGCGCACAGCGACATGAATCCGGTTCTGCTCAAACCCCAGAGCGACCGGGGCGCCCAGGTGATTCTGCGCGGTCATGTCCACGGCAACATGGACGCACTGGATTATCACGGCTTCAAGGCGGAAGCACGCGAGTCCGTGCTCCAGGCCTGGCAGGCACTGGCCCAGCGCTATGACATCATTATCGCGGAAGGCGCGGGCAGTCCTGCCGAAATCAATCTGCGGGAAAACGATATCGCCAACATGGGCTTTGCCGAAGCCGTGGACTGTCCCGTGTTGCTAGTGGGTGATATCGACCGGGGCGGCGTCTTCGCGCAACTGGTGGGTACGCAGGAACTCATCAGCGCCAGCGAACGTGCGCGTGTCGCGGGCTTCATCATCAACCGTTTCCGCGGCGATCCCGAGCTGCTCACCGATGGGCTGGACTGGCTGGAAGAGCACACCGGCAAGACGGTCTTCGGCGTTCTGCCCCATCTGCACGGTTTGTTGCTGGATGCCGAAGACGCCGTAGCGGATGCGGGCGAACATGACGATAACGCGCTGCGAATTGTGGTGCCCGTAATGCCGCGTATCAGCAATCACAATGATCTGGATCCCTTGCGTCTGCATCCGAAGGTGGAGCTGGTGCTGGTGGGCCCGGAAGAGCACCCGCCAGCGGCGGATGTGGTACTGCTGCCCGGCAGCAAGAGCACGCGCACGGATCTTGAGCACTTGCGTGCGCGGGGCTGGCCCGAGTATGTGCAACGTCATCTGCGCTACGGCGGAAAGGTGCTGGGCATCTGCGGCGGTTTCCAGATGCTGGGCCGTGCGCTGCATGATCCCGAAGGCGTGGAAGGCGAAGCCGGCAGCAGTGACGGGCTGGGCCTGCTGGACATGGACACCACTCTGGTGGAGGGCAAACAGCTGCGCCGGGTCCGGGCAAAACTCCTGCCGGAAAGCGCGGAGATGGACGCCTATGAAATTCATAACGGCGTCACCACGGGTCCGGCGCTGGAACGTCCACTTTATGACATCGATGGCCGTATGGACGGCGCTGTCAGTTCAGACGAGCAAATCCTGGGCGGCTATCTCCACGGCCTCTTCGATACCCCCGAGGCCTGTTCTGCCTTGCTGGCAAGACTGGGCGGCGTACCGGAAACCACCATCGACTATCAGCAACACCGCCAGGCGATGCTCGACCGTCTGGCGGATACCGTCGAGACTTGCCTGAACACCGAAGTGCTGCTGGAAACACTCGAGTTGCCCCGAAGGCAGGTATCCTGATCAGGGACTGCTGATCACCAGCTTCAAGGCCAGTCCGGTCAGTACCACGCCGGCCATTCGGTTCAGATACATCTGCGCACGCGCCGAGCGGGTCAGGGCTTTCGCCAGCGTGCCCGCCAGCACCGCCACGCCGCCAAAGACCACCAGGGTCACGCCGATAAAGACCGCGCCCAGCATCAGGATCTGAACCACCGCCCCGCCCTGCTCCGCGTCGACGAATTGCGGCAGGAAGGCGAGAAAGAACAACGCCACCTTGGGGTTGGACAGGTTCATGAGAATGCCGCGCCGGTACAAGCGCGCGCCGGTGAGCGTGGATGTGACCTGGCCTTCCACCGGCGCCGCTTGCGCACGAAAGGCCTGCCACGCCAGATAGAGCAGATAACAGGCCCCCAGGATTTTCAGCACCGTAAAGGCCACCGGAACGGTCTTCAGTACCGCCGCCACGCCCAGCGCCACCGCGGCCGTGTGTACCACCAGCCCGGTGCACAGGCCCAGGGTAATCAGCACACCGGCCCTGCGGCCGTAGAGCGCCGACTGGGTCAGGACAAAGAGATTATCCGGACCCGGCGCCAGCCCCAGCAACGCCGAGGCCGTCGCGAAAGTAACCAATAACTCCGGAGCAATCACGCCAAGGACTCTCTGATCTCCTAATACGTGAATTTGCCATTGGCATTTTTCGCCCGGATCAAGGCGCGGCGACGCCGCCGTACTGCCTGTACGGGTAGGAGGCGCAACGCCGAGCCAGGCGAAAAATGGCATGGCCCGCCGGGTTTACGCGTAAAATCCCGGATGATAGTCGCAAGTTAGAAAACGTCTATTCGCGACTAGCAGGCTTTTGGCCAATTCTGGGCGTAACAAATTGACGTATGAGGGGATTAGAGAGTCCCTCTCAGGTTCCGCAGAAGGTCTGTTGCACTTCCTCACCCTGAGCCGGTGGCGCCAGAAATTCGGCATCCGAGGGATCGTCCTCGAAGGGCCGGCTCAGGCGTTCATGCAATTGCTCGAAGAGTTCGAAGTCACCTTTCACCGCCGCGGCAATGGCGTCCTCGACCCGGTGATTGCGCGGAATCACGGCCGGGTTCACCGAACGCATGCGCGCCGCGCTGTCCGCCGCCGAAGCGGCATCGCGTTCCAGCCGGTGACGCCAGCGTTCCTCCCACTCGTACCAGGCGGCACCCGAGGCAAAGAGTTCGGCCACGTACTCGTTGTTCACCGGATTCTCCGCGGCTTCGGCCAGGCGACGGAAGGCCAGAGTAAAGTCCACCCGGTCGCGCGCCATAAGCGCCAGCAGATCTTCGATCAGATCCTGGTCACCGTCTTCCTCCGACTCCAGCCCCAGCTTGGCCCGCATGCGTGTGAGCCAGGCCTGGCGATACACGGAGGGAAAGTCGTTGATGATCTCTGTGGCCTGTTCAATGGCCATGGACTCGTCTTCGTGCAGCAGAGGCAGAATGGATTCGGCGAAACGCGCCAGATCCCATTGCGCGATGATCGGCTGTTGCCGGTAGGCATAACGTCCGCCCCGATCAATCGAACTGAACACGGTGTCCGGATGATACGTATCCATAAAGGCGCAGGGCCCATAGTCCAGGGTCTCGCCGGCAATGGCGACGTTGTCCGTGTTCATTACGCCATGGATGAAACCCACCGCCATCCAGTCCGCGACCAGCTGCGCCTGGCGAGCACAAACGGCTTGCAGGAAGGCCAGATAGGGATTGTCGCTGTTCGCGACTTCCGGGTAATGACGCTCAATGGCGTAATCGGCCAGCCGGCGCAGATTGTCCCGTTCGTCCCGGACGGCGAAGAACTGGAAGGTGCCCACTCGGATATGACTGGACGCCACACGCGTGATCACCGCCCCCGGCAAGGCGGTTTCGCGGAACACGGAATCGCCCGTAGTGACCAGCGCCAGCGCGCGCGTGGTGGGCACGCCCAGCGCATGCATGGCCTCACTGACCAGATACTCGCGCAGCGCCGGCCCCACGGGGGCGCGGCCGTCGCCGCCCCGGCCGAAGGGCGTACGCCCGGCGCCTTTCAGCTGAATGTCGCGCCGCCAACCGTGACGGTCGATCACCTCGCCCAGCAACAGGGCCCGGCCGTCGCCCAGCTGGGGCACGAAGTTGCCGAACTGATGGCCGGCATAGGCCATGGCCAGCGGCTCCGCGCCTTCCGGGGTTTCATTGCCGGCGAAGACGCGCGCGAGCTGGTTTTCACTGAACAGATCCAGGCCCAGCTGAAGCTCGTCAGCCAGTTCCTGGTTCAGCTTGATCAGCCGCGGCTCGGACACCGGCTCCGGCTTGCTCCGGACAAAGAATTCGTCCGGCAGTTGGGCGTAACTGTTTTCGAAGGGTAGTGCCTGCATGAAGCCTCTGCGGGTCGTGGACTCGCGCGAATCCGGAGTTCCCCGGCCCTAACGGCAGGGCCGGCATTGATCGAATACTACACCCGTATTGTATACCTTTTATCACGGGAGAAAACAGACAGGGCCTATAACGGGTATAGAGCGAAAATTTATAACGGCAGGTCGTTGTCAAAGAGATCCCGCTCGTCAGGCGTACATCAAACGCCCTTTGGGCTCCGGGATGGGGCGTCCTTGTTCCCGCGCGGTTTCGATCCATTCGTCGATAACCTGCGGAGCATTGGCAACCGCACCTTCGTAGGTCTCGCCATCCGCCATGCAGCCGGGCAATTCCGGAACCTCTACCAGGAAGGCCTGATCTTACTCGCTCCAGTAGATAATCATTTCATATCGAATCGACATCCGACTCTCCCAGGCGATATTTCACCAAGACTGTTTTTACCTGTTTAACCTGATAGGGGTTTAGTCAGCTGTAGGGTGCACCCTACGGCTTCTTCCCGCCAGAGGGTCTACCGCCCGGAGTTTCACCACAGAGATCACAGAGAGCACAGAGGCTGGACCGACTATTCTCTGTGGTCTCTGTGTTCTCTGTGGTAGTTTCAACAACACCTAAATCCCCCGCGCCTCCTTGAGCTGTTCAAAGGCGCGGCGGATTTCGGCGGTCTTGTCCGAGGCGCGCTTGACCACATCCTCGGGCAGGCCCTCGGCCATGAGCTTGTCCGGATGATGCTTGCTCATCAGCCGCCGGTAGGCTTTCTTGATTTCGCTGTTGCTGGCGCTTTCATCCACACCCAGCACCTTGTAGGCATGGGACAGCGGCGGCTGGCGCTGCCCCCCGGGAGCACGACCGCCCGCGCCAGCACCGGCGCCGCCCGCCGTGCCGGCATACTGCTGCCGGGCCATGACCATGGACAGGATCTGGCGAAACTGCGCCTCGGGAATGCCCAGCCCGGCGGCGATCCGGGTCAGCAACTGCTGCTCCGCGTCGGAGATATCGCCATCGGCCAGGGCGGTTTCCAGCAGGGTCTCCAGCAGCGGCAGAATCAGATGCTTGCGCTTGTGGGTGGCGCGGCGGAAATACGCCACCACCTGCTCCGCCGGCACTTCATCCGCCTTGCCCTGGCGGAAGCAGTTGATGGCGCGTTCGCGTTGGTCCTCGTCCAGATTCATGCGCGCCATGGCCGCGCGGGCCTGGGCGATCTCGTCCTCGCTCACCCGGCCATCCGCCTTGGCCAGATGGCCCATGAGCGTAAAGGTGCAATCCAGAAAGGCGGTCTGAACGCTTTCGCGCTCGCCGGGTTCCCAGGGGCGCTGGGGATTGAACGACTGCAGTTGCTGAAAGCCCCGGTCCAGCACATGGCCGAAGAACAGGCCCAGGATCAGGCCGATGGGTCCACCCACCAGCCAACCCAGCGCTCCGACCAGCAACTTGCCCCAGATCTGCATCGTCTCTCCTCGTACTACGACCGCCGCGCGTGCGGGCGACATGATAAAGCGCCCGGCCCGGTTTGTAAGCGCCGGATTATCAAGATCGGGACGCCCCCTGCCCCTGACAAGGGCGGCGACCGCCGGTTCCCCTCTTCATTGAATAACTGTTCGTACGAACAGTATCATGATGGCATGGATACCCCCGCTTCCAGCCTGGATCATCTGCTGCACCGCCCGGACGTCTGGCGGGCCCGCGACGGCCGCCGCTGCAGCGGCGAGACCGTGCTGCCCTCGGGCTGGCCGGAGCTGGACCAGGCCCTGCATCTGGGCGGCTGGCCCGCCCACGGGCTCACGGAATGGCTGCTGGACGGCTCTTGCCCCCAGGCCCTGCGGCTGCTGCTGCCCGCCCTGCCGGAAGCGGACAACGGTCTGGTGGTGCTCGCCGGCGCGCCGGCCCGGCCCCATACCCGCGCCCTGCGCCGGGCCGGACTGAACCCGGAACAATTGCTGCTGCTGCGCGCCCGGGATCCGGAGACCCTGATGCGCGCCTGCCGGGAATGCGCCGCCTCGGATACCGCCGCCGTCCTGGTGGCCTGGCTGCCCCGGCGCCTGCACCAACCGCGCAACCTGCAAAAGCTGCACCGGGCCGCGCGCCTGGGCCGCTGTCTGCTGGTGCTGATGCGCGACGTGCGGGACGCGGAACAGCCCTCGCCCGCGCCCCTGCGGCTGGTACTGGACTCGCGTCCGCCCGGAGATCTGGCCGTGCGCGTCGAGAAACAGCCCGGCGGCTGGGCGGGTCAACGCCTGCAACTGCCCGTGCTGCCCGAACATCTGCGCTATCCCCCCGAAGTACCGACCGACCACCCGCCGGCCCCGGAACCGGTGCAACGGCCCCGGCCGGAGATGCCGGCGCCACGCCCCGGCACGGAGCCGGGCGAGGAGCTGCCGGGATGAAACTCTGGCTGGCCGTGCGCTGCCCCGGCCTGCCGCTGGAGCTGCTCACCCGGGGGCTGGATCCGGTGCCACCTTTGGTGGTCTGCGAAGACCACCAGGTGCTGCTCGCGTCCGAAGCGGCCCGGCAAGCCGGCATCCAGCCGGGCATGCGCCTGGCCACCGCCCGGACTCTCTGCGACCACCTGCACACCGCCGAACGCGACACCGGGCGCGAAGAACGCGCCCTCCACCGGCTGGGCGAGCGGCTGCTGGATATCACGCCCCGGGTGAGTGTGGCACCGCCGGACAGCCTGCTGCTGGACATCGGCGCCTGCCTGCGCCTGTTCGGCGGCCTGGACCCGCTGCTGGAACAGACCCGGCAGCGGCTCGCCGACAGCGGCCTGTCCACCCGGCCGGGCCTGGGCCCCACGCCCCTGGCCGCGCGGGAACTGACCCTGAGGCCCCTGGCGGACAGCCGGGCCTGCTTTTTCGCCGACGACCCGGAGGCCGCCTTCCGGGCCCTGCTGGCCGAACAGCCGCTGACCGAGCTGCATCTGTCCGGAAAATTGCGCCAGCGGCTAACGGCGCCGGGTTTCCGGACCCTGGGCGAAATCCTGGAACTGCCCCGCCACACCCTGGGCAAGCGCCACGGCCGCGCCTTGCTTACCTGGCTGGAACGGCTGCTGGGCGAACGCGGCGACGAACGCCAGTTTCTCGCGCCGGCCGAGCGCTTCCGCGACGAACAGGAATTTCCCGATCCGGTGGCCCACACCGACGGCCTGATCTTTCCCATGCATCGTTTGCTGGAAGCACTGGCCACGCACCTGCGCCGGCGCCAGGAATCCGTGACCGCCATCCACTGGCACTTCCGGCCCCTGAAGGGCCCGGCGCAAACCATGACGGTGGAGCGTGCCCAACCGGCCCATGACGTGGACACCTGGCTGGAGCTCACCCGGCGCCGGCTGGAACACCTGCGTTTGCATGAACCCGTGCTGGTACTGGTGCTGGAAAGCGGCCCGCCGCTGGAGCGGGCCGTGTGCGGCGGTGATCTTCTGACCGAACCCGACGCCCGCGCGAACCGTCACGAGCTGTTCGACCGGCTCGCCACCCTGCCCGGGCTGTCCTGTATCACCCCGCGCGAGCACGACGAACCCCTGCCGGAAGCCGCCGAGCGGGATCGGGATCCCCGCCAGGCCCCGGCCGCCGAACCGGCCCCCGAACTGCCCTTCGACGAACCGCCGCTATGGCTGCTCAACCCGCCCCGGCCGTTGCCGCTTCGGGGCGACCATTTGGTCTGGAACGACGCCGAACTGGAATGGCTGCCCGGCGAACAACGCTACAGCAGCCACTGGTGGCGCCCCGAACCGCCCGTACGCGAATACCGCACCGTACGCCACCCGGCCGGCTTCTGCTGCCGTGTCTTCCGCGACCGGCGATCCGGGCAGTGGTATTTGCAGGGGATTTTCTAGGGGCGAGGGGCGAGGGGCGAGGAGCGAGGAGCGAGGGGCGAGGTGCTAGGTGCGAGAAGTCACCATGCCCTTGCTGCAACCACAGAGGCCACAGAGAGCACAGAGAAGAGTCCCTTCGAGACCTTTGACCCCCTCTAACTCCCCCTTCCCAGGGGGAGAACCATCTTTCCTCCCCTGGCGAGGGTGTCGCAAAAGGCAAAGGGTAGGGTGCGCCGTGCGCACCATTGGGCCTGGAAGGTGCGCACCGCGCACCCTACAGCTTGTCCGACAGTCCAGGATGCAAAATTCAGAGGCTTTTGCGACACCCTCCTGGCAAGGGGAGGAAAAGGAAAGGAGGGATCCATTCCAGAGCATTGCGGCTACAATGCCTCGCAGGAAAACATCATCAAACCGGGATCATCATTTCCGCTTTTCCTTGCCCCTTGCTACTTGCGCCTTTTTCTACGGAACGCCAGAGTTCCGTAGAAAAGATGACAACGCCACCAATTCCGTTACCGCAACCGGTATACCGGATACCCGCGGGTTCAGGCCCGCTCGGACGCGGGTTCGGCCTGCGGAGCGGGCGCGGTCATCTCGATTTCCTCGACTTCCGGCTCCGCCTGGCCGCCGGGATAATCCTGCGGATGGAGCTCCTGCAGGATCTGCTGCTGGCGCTGAATCAGCCTGTCGGTATTGCGGCGCAGCTGCTGGGTGGTTTCTTCAGCTTGCCGGCTGCGCACCAGCGCCAGCCAGGCCACGAATAACGCAAAGATCGCCACGAAAATTGTCATTATTGCCTCCGCGTGCAACCCCGTCATGGGACGCTCTCTCAGTAGATCAGGGGGGTGTGAAGACCACAACCACGCAACCACTGACCGGAGGATATGAGCGCCGGACGGTTGGCCTTGCGCCCAGAACGTGAACCGGTTCACAAAACCGTACGCCGTGCTCCACGGTTGAACCCATCCGCCGATGCCCCTAAGCTCCCGCCAAACCGCGCACTAGACGAACGAGGAGCGAGCCGTGTCGAAGCAGTATCCGCATGTGGACCCCGAAGGGCTGCTGGAATTTTCCGTGGTCTTCAACGACCGCTCCCTGAACCATATGTCGCCGACCTTCCAGCAGGTCATGAACGACATCTCCACCAGCCTCCAGCGCGTCTACAACGCCGACACCACCATTGTCGTGCCCGGCGGCGGCACCTTCGGCATGGAGGCCGTCGCCCGGCAGTTCGCCACCAACAAGAAGTGCCTGGTGGTGCGCAACGGCTTCTTCAGCTACCGCTGGAGCCAGATCTTCCAGATGGGCGGCATCCCCTCGGACGAGGTCGTGCTCAAGGCCCGCCCCGAGAACGACAGCCACCAGGCCGCCTGGAAGCCCGCGCCCGTGGACGAAGTCGTCCGCACCATTCGCGAGGAAAAGCCCGGCATGGTGTTCGCGCCGCACGTCGAAACGGCTGCGGGCATCATCCTGCCGGACGACTACCTCAAGGCCATCGGCGAAGCCGCCCGGGACGTGGGCGCGCTCTTCGTGCTCGACTGCGTCGCCTCCGGCACCGTCTGGGTGGACATGAAGGACAAGATGGTGGATGTGCTCATCACCGCCCCGCAGAAGGGCTGGTCCAGCACGCCTTGTGCTGCACTGGTCATGCTGGGCGAACGCGCCCTGGCCGAACTGGACAACACCGAGAGCACCAGCTTCGCCGCCTCGCTGGACAAGTGGCTGAACATCATGCGCGCCTATGAAAACGGCGGCCACGCGTACCACACCACCCTGCCCACCGACGGCCTTTACCAGTTCCGCAACACCATCCGCGAAACCGAGGCCGAAGGCCTGGAGAAGGTGCGTGATCTGCAGTGGGATCTGGGTGCACGCGTGCGTGCACTACTCGCCGAACATGGCTTCAACAGCGTCGCCGCCGAAGGCTTCGAAGCCCCGGGCGTGGTTGTCTGTCACACCGACGACGACCAGCTCAAGTCCGGCCAGGCCTTTATCGCCCAGGGCCTGCAAACCGCCGGCGGTGTCCCGCTAATGTGCGACGAACCCGACAGCTTCAAGACCTTCCGCATCGGCCTGTTCGGGCTGGAGAAGTGGAACGGGATCGAAAATGCGGTGCAAAACCTCGAAAGGGCGCTGAAAGGCATCAACTAGGCGCGGGCCTTACAAATTTTCTGGAAAAGTCGAAAGACGAAAGTCGCAAGTCGAAAGAAAAACCGGATGGACGGCCCCCTCTAACTCCCCCTTGCCAGGGGGAGGAGCGGTTTAATAAGCCATTGCGAACGGCACCAAAGTCTCGGGGATATAACGAGCGTGGCCTAATCGCTTCCTCCCCTGGAAAGGGGAGGATTGAGGAGGGGTCAGAAGAACAATGGGCGCCGGAGGCGCCCTGCTTTATTCCTTGCCACTTGCTGCTTTCGGCTTTCTACTTGCTACTCAGCGAATGAGGAACACGAATGAGCGACCGCCTGAACGATCTATCCCTCGCCGAATACGTCAAAGCCTCCACCATGATCGGCTTCTGCGGCGGCGTATCCCTGGCGATCTTCACCTTCCTCTACGGCATGTTCGAGTGGGAGATCAAAGAGCTGATCCTGAATGTGCTGCTGGCGCTGTTCGCGTCCACGGGTGCTTTCACCGTCCAGGGCCTGGTGGGGTATCCGGTGTACTGGTATACGCGGAAGAAGGTGGCGGATAAACGGGGCGAACGGAACGAATAGCGTAATGCCTACTCAATTACCGAAGAGCGTCATTACCCGCCCGTCATCTGGCGGAACTCCTCTTCGGTAAGCGCTTGCTTCTCGCCGGATTCGATTTCCCGGTCCCGCTGTCTGGCCAAAGCAAGTTGCTCACGCTCCACGTGCGCTAACTCCTGCACTTCCTTTTCTTGCTTGCTAACGTATTTCATGGCAAACATCTGCTCGTTACGACTGTAACCAGAGTAGCGCACCTGAACGTCCGAAACCCAGCTCGGGCACGGCCGTGATTCACGGCGAATCCACCACATACTCCACACCCCGCCCGGGCAGGTACTGGAAAATCGCCGCATCATCCGGCCCGGCCACCACCACGCCCTTCTCCAGAGCCCGTCCGGCGGTGGACATCATATGGAAAAGCAACCGTGCCCGGTCCTCATCCGTAATCCATCCCGGATAAAAGCGCAGCCGGATCTGATCAAAGACCGTCAAATCCGCGATCAACTTGAGTCCACGCGGTGTGATATGCAGTGCCCGCAGGCGTCCGTCGGGTTGAAGCATTTCGCGGACATCCTCAGGAAGACATGCTGCATTGCCGTCGACAAAATACAGAACCTCGGTATCCGTGGCGGACAGGTAATCCAGCCAGAGCTGCCAGTCCGCCGGGGTGGTGTTGGGGATGATGAGCTGGCGGGCGCGGCCTTCGATACCAAACTCGTTTTTGTAGTCAGACCAATCCACGCATGTGTTCCTGCGTCAGTTCGTGAATTGGCCAGAACAAGTTCGCACTTAACAGGCTGTTGAAAAACCCCTTGCGCGCTCAGGCTTTCAGGCTGGTGCGCAATCGAGGCGCCCTTTTGAAGGC